>NZ_KB892098.1:0-172715 GCF_000373665.1 Streptomyces sp. BoleA5 | reverse complement strand
ACTCGGTCACCGACGTGCGCGAGGTGTTCCGCTCCTGGCAGGAGGGCACCGTCATCCGCTCCTGGCTGCTCGACCTGGCCGTCAACGCCCTCGACGAGGACGAGCACCTCGACNAGCTCAAGGGCTACGCCGAGGACTCGGGCGAGGGCCGCTGGACGGTCGAGGCCGCCATCGACAACGCCGTGCCGCTGCCCGCGATCACCGCGTCCCTCTTCGCCCGCTTCGCGTCCCGCCAGGACGACTCCCCGCAGATGAAGATGATCGCCGCGCTCCGCAACCAGTTCGGCGGCCACGCCGTCGAGAAGCACTAGTCGCACCCACGGGAAGGAGGCGGCGCGCAGCCATGCACGTCGCGCATCTGTCGCTCGCCGACTTCCGCTCCTACGCCCGGGTCGAGGTCCCGCTCGACCCGGGCGTCACCGCCTTCGTCGGCCCCAACGGCCAGGGCAAGACCAATCTGGTCGAGGCCATCGGCTACCTGGCGACCCTCGGCAGCCACCGGGTCGCGAACGACGCCCCGCTGGTCCGGATGGGCGCGGACCGGGCGATCGTGCGGGCGTCCGTGGTACAGGGCGAACGGCAGCAGCTGATCGAGCTGGAGATCAACCCGGGACGCTCCAACCGGGCCCGGCTCAACCGTTCCTCCCAGGTCCGCCCGCGCGACCTGCTGGGGATAGTCAGGACGGTGCTCTTCGCCCCCGAGGACCTGGCCCTGGTCAAGGGCGACCCGGGGGAGCGCCGGCGCTTCCTGGACGAACTGCTCACGGCCCGGGCACCACGGCTGGCGGGTGTCCGCAGCGACTACGAGCGGGTCCTCAAGCAGCGCAACACCCTGCTGAAGTCCGCCGCCGTGGCCCGCCGCCACGGCGGCCGCGGGGGCGACCTGTCCACGCTCGACATCTGGGACCAGCACCTGGCCAAGGCCGGAGCCGAGCTGCTGGCCCAGCGCCTGGACCTCACCCACGCCCTGCAGCCGCTGGCGGACAAGGCGTACGAGCAGCTGGCACCGGGAGGCGGCCCGGTCGTCCTGGAGTACCGCGGCTCGATCGGCGAACGGATCGCCGGGGCGTCGGGCCGCGAGGAGCTGTACGGACTGCTGCTGGAGGCCCTGGGCGAGGCACGCAGGCAGGAGATCGAGCGGGGGGTGACCCTGGTCGGCCCGCACCGCGACGACCTCTCCCTCAAGCTGGGCCAGCTCCCCGCCAAGGGGTACGCGAGCCACGGCGAGTCCTGGTCGTACGCGCTGGCGCTGCGCCTGGCCTCGTACGACCTGCTGCGTGCCGACGGCGGTGAGCCGGTGCTGGTGCTGGACGACGTCTTCGCCGAGCTCGACGCCCGGCGCCGGGCCCGGCTGGCGGAGCTGGTGGCCCCCGGTGAGCAGGTCCTGGTGACGGCGGCGGTGGACGACGACGTGCCGGACGTGCTGATCGGTGCCCGGTACGCGGTGGAGGACGGCGGCGTGGAGCGGGCATGACGGATCAGCAGCAGCCCGGGCAGGGGACGGGCGCCGGGGACAAGCCGGTGACCGGCGTCGACCTGGCCAGGGTCGCGCTGCGCGCCGCCAAGGAGCAGGCCCGCGCGAGGGGCGCGGCCGCGCAGCAGAAGAAGCAGGCCCGGCGCGGAGGGTTGCGCAGCGGTGCGCGGGCGGACGGGCGGGATCCGCTGCCCCTGGGCGCCGCGATCAGCCGGCTGATCACCGAGCGCGGCTGGGAGGCCCCGGCGGCGGTGGGCGGCGTCATGGGCCGCTGGCCGGAGCTGGTGGGCGACGACGTGGCCCTGCACTGCCAGCCCCAGCGGTACGACGAGGAGGAGCGGGTCCTCACGGTGCAGTGCGACTCCACGGCCTGGGCGACGCAGCTGCGGCTGCTCGCCCCGACGCTGGTGGCCAGGCTGAACGCCGACCTCGGGCACGGCACGGTGAAACTGATCAAGGTACTGGGGCCGGGGGGACCGGTGCGTTCGTACGGGCGGTTGCGTGCTCCCGGGAGCCGCGGGCCGGGCGATACGTACGGATAGGCCGGAAACCTGCTGTGCGTAATCGGGTCGAAGCCCTGTGCGCCCGCGTGAGCCGTTTTGAGACCCGGTCCGCGTGTGGGGAGTCGGCAGGAGGTACTTCAGTCGGGCACACGGGAACTCAGGTACCGCCAAAGCCCCATCTATGTCGGCGCTACCGGTAGACTGATGGCAGTACCGCCCGCCCCTGGCCTCCGGCACCGGGGGACCCCAGCGGGACCAGTCGAAGATGTCGAGTGATGAAGCCGGTTCCGCCCCGCGGGACCCGGCTCATGCTGTGCCAGAAAGGGCGCTTCGTGGCCGATTCCGGCAACCCCAACGAGATCAATACGTCCGCAGCTGACGGCTCCGCCGCGCCCGCCCCAGGCGCGGCGTACGACGCCAGCGCGATCACCGTCCTGGAGGGCCTGGACGCGGTTCGCAAGCGCCCGGGCATGTACATCGGCTCGACGGGCGAGCGCGGCCTGCACCACCTGGTGTACGAGGTCGTCGACAACTCCGTCGACGAGGCGCTGGCCGGTCATGCGGACACCATCAACGTCACGATCCTCCCCGACGGCGGCGTGCGCGTCATCGACAACGGCCGCGGCATCCCCGTGGACATCGTGCCGTCCGAGGGCAAGCCCGCCGTCGAGGTCGTGCTGACCGTCCTCCACGCCGGCGGCAAGTTCGGAGGCGGCGGCTACGCCGTCTCCGGCGGTCTGCACGGCGTCGGCGTCTCCGTGGTGAACGCCCTGTCGACGAAGGTCGCGGTCGAGGTCAAGCGTGAGGGCTTCCGCTGGACCCAGGACTACAAGATGGGCGTCCCGACCGCCCCGCTGCAGAAGAACGAGGAGGTCTCGGAGAACGGGACCTCGGTGACCTTCTGGGCCGACGGCGACATCTTCGAGACCCTCGAGTACTCCTTCGAGACGCTCTCGCGCCGCTTCCAGGAGATGGCCTTCCTGAACAAGGGCCTGACCATCTCGCTGACCGACGAGCGCCCCGAGCACGCGGACGTGGAGAACGAGGGTCAGCCGCGCTCGGTCACGTACCACTACGAGGGCGGCATCGTCGACTTCGTGAAGTACCTCAACTCGCGCAAGGGCGAGACGGTCCACCCGTCGGTGATCGACATCGACGCGGAGGACAAGGAGCGGATGCTCTCCGTCGAGGTCGCGATGCAGTGGAACACCCAGTACAGCGAGGGTGTCTACAGCTTCGCCAACACCATCCACACCCATGAGGGCGGCACCCACGAAGAGGGCTTCCGCGCCGCGCTGACCACCCTGGTCAACAAGTACGCGCGCGAGAAGAAGCTGCTCCGCGAGAAGGACGACAACCTCACCGGCGAGGACATCCGCGAGGGCCTGACCGCGATCATCTCGGTCAAGCTGGGCGAGCCGCAGTTCGAGGGCCAGACCAAGACCAAGCTCGGCAACACCGAGGCGAAGACCTTCGTGCAGAAGGTCGTGCACGAGCACCTGACGGACTGGCTGGACCGCAACCCCAACGAGGCCGCGGACATCATCCGCAAGTCGATCCAGGCGGCCACCGCCCGTGTCGCCGCCCGCAAGGCGCGCGATCTGACGCGCCGCAAGGGCCTGCTGGAGACGGCGTCGCTGCCGGGCAAGCTGAGCGACTGCCAGTCCAACGACCCCGCCAAGTGCGAGATCTTCATCGTCGAGGGTGACTCCGCCGGCGGCTCGGCCAAGTCCGGCCGCAACCCGCAGTACCAGGCGATCCTCCCGATCCGCGGCAAGATCCTGAACGTGGAGAAGGCGCGGATCGACAAGATCCTGCAGAACACCGAGATCCAGGCGCTGATCTCGGCCTTCGGCACCGGTGTGCACGAGGACTTCGACATCTCGAAGCTGCGCTATCACAAGATCATTCTCATGGCCGACGCCGACGTGGACGGCCAGCACATCAACACCCTGCTGCTGACCTTCCTGTTCCGCTTCATGCGGCCGCTGGTCGAGGCGGGCCACGTGTATCTCTCCCGTCCCCCGCTCTACAAGATCAAGTGGGGCCGGGACGACTTCGAGTACGCGTACTCCGACTCCGAGCGCGACGCCCTGATCGAGCTGGGCCGCCAGAACGGCAAGCGCGTGCGCGAGGACTCGATCCAGCGCTTCAAGGGCCTCGGCGAGATGAACGCCGAGGAACTGCGGGTCACCACGATGGACGTCGACCACCGCGTGCTCGGCCAGGTCACCCTGGACGACGCGGCCCTCGCCGACGACCTGTTCTCGGTGCTGATGGGCGAGGACGTCGAGGCCCGGCGCTCCTTCATCCAGCGCAACGCCAAGGATGTCCGCTTCCTCGACATCTGAGTCGGCCCCCATCAGCCGCCGCCCGAAAGGACTTTGACCAGCAATGGCCGACGAGAACCCCCCCGTCCCCGGCGGGGAGAACCCCACCCCTGCCACGCCCGAGGGCCCCGAGGGCGCAGCCGCGGTGACGGACACCATGCGTATCGAGCCCGTGGGCCTCGAGACGGAGATGCAGCGCAGCTACCTGGACTACGCGATGTCCGTCATCGTGTCCCGCGCGCTGCCCGACGTCCGGGACGGCCTCAAGCCCGTCCACCGCCGTGTGCTGTACGCGATGTACGACGGCGGCTACCGCCCGGAGCGCGGCTTCTACAAGTGCGCCCGCGTCGTCGGTGACGTCATGGGTACCTACCACCCGCACGGCGACTCCTCGATCTACGACGCGCTGGTGCGCCTGGCCCAGCCGTGGTCGATGCGCATGCCGCTGGTCGACAGCAACGGCAACTTCGGTTCCCCGGGCAACGACCCGGCCGCCGCCATGCGGTACACCGAGTGCAAGATGGCGCCGCTGTCGATGGAGATGGTCCGGGACATCGACGAGGAGACCGTCGACTTCCAGGACAACTACGACGGCCGCAACCAGGAGCCGACGGTCCTGCCGTCGCGCTTCCCCAACCTGCTGATCAACGGCTCCGCCGGCATCGCGGTCGGCATGGCGACCAACATCCCGCCGCACAACCTGCGCGAGGTCGCCGAGGGTGCCCAGTGGTACCTGGCCAACCCCGAGGCGTCCAACGAGGAGCTGCTCGACGCGCTCATCGAGCGCATCAAGGGCCCCGACTTCCCGACCGGCGCCCTGGTGGTGGGCCGCAAGGGCATCGAGGAGGCGTACCGCACCGGCCGCGGCTCCATCACGATGCGCGCGGTGGTCGAGGTCGAGGAGATCCAGGGCCGGCAGTGCCTGGTCGTCACCGAGCTGCCGTACCAGGTCAACCCCGACAACCTGGCGCAGAAGATCGCCGACCTGGTGAAGGACGGCCGGGTCGGCGGCATCGCCGACGTCCGGGACGAGACCTCCTCCCGGACCGGGCAGCGCCTGGTGATCGTGCTCAAGCGCGACGCCGTCGCCAAGGTCGTGCTGAACAACCTCTACAAGCACACCGACCTGCAGACGAACTTCGGCGCCAACATGCTGGCGCTGGTCGACGGCGTGCCGCGCACCCTGTCGCTGGACCAGTTCATCAAGCAGTGGGTGACCCACCAGATCGAGGTCATCGTCCGCCGGACGCGCTTCCGGCTGCGCAAGGCCGAGGAGCGCGCCCACATCCTGCGCGGTCTGCTGAAGGCCCTGGACGCCATCGACGAGGTCATCGCACTGATCCGGCGCAGCGCCACGGTCGACGTGGCGCGAGAGGGCCTGATGGGCCTGCTGGAGATCGACGAGATCCAGGCCAACGCGATCCTGGAGATGCAGCTCCGCCGCCTGGCGGCCCTGGAGCGGCAGAAGATCGTCCAGGAGCACGACGAACTCCAGGCGAAGATCAACGAGTACAACCGCATCCTGGCCTCCCCCGAGCTGCAGCGCGGCATCATCAGCACGGAGCTGACGGCGATCGTCGAGAAGTTCGGCGACGACCGGCGCTCGGCGCTGGTGCCCTTCGACGGCGACATGTCCATCGAGGACCTGATCGCCGAGGAGGACATCGTCGTCACGATCACCCGCGGCGGCTATGTCAAGCGCACCAAGACGGACGACTACCGCTCCCAGAAGCGCGGCGGCAAGGGCGTGCGCGGCACGAAGCTGCGGGAAGACGACATCGTCGACCACTTCTTCGTCAGCACCACCCACCACTGGCTGCTGTTCTTCACGAACAAGGGCCGTGTCTACCGCGCCAAGGCGTACGAGCTGCCGGACGCCGGCCGTGACGCCCGCGGGCAGCACGTGGCGAACCTGCTGGCCTTCCAGCCGGACGAGCAGATCGCCCAGGTGCTGGCCATCCGCGACTACAACGCGGCGCCCTACCTGGTGCTCGCCACCCGGTCGGGCCTGGTGAAGAAGACCTCGCTGAAGGACTACGACTCCCCCCGCTCCGGCGGTGTCATCGCGATCAACCTGCGGGAGACCGACGACGGCAGCGAGGACCTGCTGATCGGCGCCGAGCTCGTCGGTCCGGCCGACGACCTGCTGCTGGTCAGCCGCAAGGCGCAGTCCATCCGGTTCACCGCGACGGACGAGTCGCTGCGCCCGATGGGCCGTGCCACTTCGGGTGTGAAGGGCATGAGCTTCCGTGAAGGGGACGAACTGCTCTCGATGAATGTCGTGCGACCGGGTACGTTCGTCTTCACCGCCACCGACGGCGGGTACGCCAAGCGCACCAGTGTGGACGAGTACCGGGTCCAGGGGCGTGGCGGACTCGGCATCAAGGCGGCCAAGATCGTCGAAGACCGGGGCTCCCTGGTCGGGGCGCTGGTGGTGGAGGAGACCGATGAGATCCTCGCCATCACCCTCGGCGGCGGCGTGATTCGCACCCGTGTCAACGAGATCAGGGAAACCGGGCGTGACACCATGGGCGTCCAACTGATCAACCTCGGTAAAAAGGATGCAGTTGTGGGCGTCGCCCGCAATGCCGAGGCGGGGGCGGAGGCCGAAGAGGTCGTCGCCGCCGAAGAGGCCGAGGGCGAGCAGCCCGTGGCCGCCGAGTCGGAGGAGTAGAAGACCGTGAGTGGAGCCGAGGGCGCCGCGGGTGGGACGGGCGCGGACGGAGGGCAGCCGATGCCGGCCGCCCTTCCGGACGCGATCGGCGGTGCCCCTGGCCCACGTACGGACAACGGCCCGCACCAGGGGGGAATCACCGTGACTGACACCCGTCCATCGCAGCACCAGCACGCCGTGCACCAGCAGACCTACGGGGGCGCGCCCGGCACCCCGGTCGCCGAGCAGCCGCCGCAGCCCCAGCACCAGCCGGAGGGGCCGCACCAGCCGCCTCAGGCGTACGCGCCGCCGGCCGGGGGCCCCGCGACCGCGGGCGTCCGCCAGCCGCGTCCGGCGGCCCGTACCGTCCCGCGTACGCGCAAGGCGCGGCTGCGGGTGGCGAAGGCCGACCCGTGGTCGGTGATGAAGGTGAGCTTCCTGCTCTCCATCGCGCTGGGCATCTGCACGGTCATCGCGGTCGCGGTGCTGTGGATGGTGATGGACGCCATCGGCGTCTTCACGACGGTGGGCGGCACGCTCAGCGAGGCCACCTCGTCCGGCTCGGACGGCGGCTTCGACCTGGTGTCGTTCCTGTCGATGTCGCGCGTGCTGACCTTCACGGCGGTCATCGCGGTCATCGACGTCGTGCTGGCCACGGCGCTGGCCACGCTCGGGGCCTTCATCTACAACATGTCGGCCGGCATGGTGGGCGGCGTGGAGCTGACGCTGGCGGAGGACGAGTAACCGATTTTGGGCCACGGCCCCGTGTGCGCTAATCTTTCAACGCAACGCAGCGCGGGGCTATAGCTCAGACGGTTAGAGCGCTTCCCTGATAAGGAAGAGGCCACAGGTTCAAGTCCTGTTAGCCCCACCGCGTGAACGGCCCGTACGGATCATCCGTACGGGCCGTTTCTTTGTCCGCGTCGGCGGAGTTGGATCCGGTGGCAGGTCACCGTTCGATATCGACCGGTGTGTATAGTCGGGCCCGTCGGAGGACCCCCAACGCAAGAAGGACGAGGTCGCGCGGTGAAGAAGTTTCTCCTGGTCGCACTGGCCGCCATCGGCGGTCTCCTCGTGTACCGCCAGATCCAGGCGGACCGCGCCGAGCAGGACCTGTGGACGGAGGCCACGGACTCCGTTCCGGCGGGTTCCGGCGCGAGCGTCTGAGACGGCACAGCCCGGACGAAGGATTCCCGAGGCCCCGATCACGATGTGGTCGGGGCCTCGTCATGTTCGCGTCGTCGTTGCCCGACCGTGACGTGATCCGCTTGTATTTGCTGTCGCAAATCAATAGCTTCGCTGAGGCCGGAGATGTGCGAGGGGGAACACAGCACATGCGACGAGGAAATGCGCTGCCACGCGGGCTTGCGGGGCCGCTGGGGGCCGTGTGCGGGCTCGCGGTGGTGGGCGCCCTGCTGGGCCCGGCCGGGACGGCGCAGGCCGCCGGCGCGGCGGCCGGCGCTGCCGGCGACGGCGACCGCGACGGACTGGTCATGGTGCTGGACTCCTCAGGCTCCATGGCGGGCGCCCGTATGGCGGCGGCCGGGCGGGCCGTCGGAGCCGTCGTGGACGCGCTGCCGGACGGCTACCCCACGGGACTGCGGGTCTACGGCGCGGGCAAGGAGCACGGCTGCGACGACACCCGGCTGCTGGAGCCCGTGCGGCCCCTGGACCGGGAGGCCCTGAAGCAGGCCGTGGCAGGCGTGCGGCCCAAGGGGGACACCCCCATCGGGCTGTCGCTGCGGAAGGCGGCCGCCGATCTGCCCGAGGGCGGGCGGCGGACGATCGTGCTGGTCTCCGACGGCGAGGACACCTGCGGGGCGCCCGAACCCTGCGAGGTGGCGGCACGGCTCGCCGGGCAGGGGGCTGACCTGCGGATCGACACTGTCGGCTTCCAGGTGCGGGGCGGCGCCCGCGAGCAGTTGGAGTGCATCGCCGCAACGGGTCACGGCAGCTACTACGACGCCCCCGACGCCGCCTCGCTCGTGCGGCAGTTGACGCGGGCCTCCCGGCTGAGCGCGGACGCGTACCGCCTCCAGGGCCGGCGCGTGACCGGCGGGACGGGTGCCACCGGTGCTCCGGCCCTGGTCCCCGGCCAGTACGTCGACGACATCGGGCCCGGCGAGACCCGCTGGTACGCGGTGACCCTGGACGCGGCCTCCACCGCCGACCTGGCGGTGACCGCGGTGCCGCGGCCGGGGGTGAGGGCCGCGTACGGGGACGGTGTCGAGCTGCGGCTGGCCGGCACCGGCAGGTACACCCTCACCTGCGGCTCGGACGCGGCGCACTTCGGGCAGGACGAGGGCGCGATGGTGATCGGCGGCGCCGTCAGCCGGATCCCCACTGACGACCGGGACGGCGCCTGCGACAGGGCCGGGCGCTACGTGCTGTCGGTGCACCGCACCAGCGCCGCCGGCTCCGACCGGGCCCGCTGGCCCCTGGAGTTGCGGTACGGCTCGGAGCGGCCGTTCCCGGCGGGCGCCACCCCGGCACCGGCCGCGACCCGCTACGGGGACCCGCCGGCGGCTCATACGGGCGCACCGCACGACGTCGAGGGCGGTACGGGGTTCAACGACGCCCGCAGGCTCGGCACGGGCATCTGGCGCGACACGCTGCTGCCCGGGCAGACGCGCTTCTACGCGGTGCGGGTGGGCTGGGGACAGCGTCTGACCTACTCCGCCGACTTCGCCAACGAACCGCTCCTGGAGGGGGGTTCCACGGCCTCCTCCTTCGTGGCGACGGCTGCGTACGGGCCGGGACGGCAGCCGCTCGGCGACGCCTCCGGGGCCTCGCAGCGCCGCGGCTACCACGGGCGGCCGCTGTCCGTGGGGCTCGGCACCGTGCCGGTGACGTGGACCAACCGCTGGGCCGCGGGCGGAAGCGCCCGGGGCGCCCGTACGGCGGGCGAGCACTACGTCGCGCTGTCGCTCGGTCCGGGTGCGGCGGGGCTGGCGCGGAACGCGGCGGTGCGGGTCGTCCTGCGCGTGGACGTGACGGGTACGGAGCTGGCCGGGCCGGAGTACGGGGCATCGGCGCGCGGAGAGCCGGGCGCCGGCAGGGGCGAGGGGGAGCGGGCGGCCGCCGGGGACACGGACAGCACCGCGGCCGGCGCCCCCGCGGACGCGGGAGGCTTCATGACGGTGGGCGACGCGGTCGCGGCGGCCGCGGGCGGCGCGGTGGCGCTCGCCGGGGTCGTGGCGGTGGTCCTGCTGGGCCGCAGACGGAGGGACGGGGCATGATCCGCTGGGCACTCGCATCGGCCGCGGCGCTCGCGCTGCTGGCGGGAGCGGCGGGATCGGCGTCCGCCGACCCGGCGGTCCCGGCCTGGCAGCCGCAGGGCGAGCCGATACAGGGGCGGGCGAGCACCGCGGACGCCCCGCGGCTCGAACCGGGCGTCCTGTACCGGGACACCCTGTCGGCGGACGAGGGCGGCAGGAACTACGCCCTCGACCTGGACGCGGTGAGCTCGTCCTACGTCGCCGTCTTCGCGCTGCCCCGCCCAGGCACCGAGGTGGCGTACGGGGACGGCATCGAGCTGACGCTGACCAGCACCGACGGCACCCGCTGCGACAGCGGCCACCGGACGTTCTCGGCCGACGGGGCGGCGCGGCCGATCGGCACCTGGGTCAAGCGCACCATCGCCGAGGACGGGCCGTGCCAGGAGGCGCACGCGTACGTCCTGGAGGTGACGCGCACGTCGAAGGGCACCTCGGACGCCGCGCCCTGGCCCCTGCAGATCCGCCTCACCGACGAGCCGGGGCTCACCGACGGTGCCGCGCCGGGCCCCGCCCTCAGCCCCGGCACGCGGACGCCGGTGCCCGCGAGCGGCACCGCCCGCGCCACCGACGGGGGCGCGGACTTCGTGCACGCCGGGGCTCTGGGCACCGGGGTCTGGAGGGACGAGGTGCTGCCCGGCCAGACGCGCTTCTACCGGGTGCCGGTCGGCTGGGGACAACAGGCCTGGGTCGCGGCGGACTTCGCCAACGCGGATGTGACGAAGCCGGGCGGCTACAGCGGCTCCGGTGTGCGCGTGGAGGTCTACAACCCCCGCTGGGCCTTCATCGGCACCGACACCGCCTCCTACTCGGGCGAGCAGACCTCCGTCACCGCCACGACCGGCCGGGTCGCCTACGCCAACCGCCTCGAGAGCGGTGACGCCGTGACGGCGGCCCGTTTCGACGGCTCCTACTACCTGGCGGTGTCGGTGCACCCGGAGGTCGCGGGCTTCGTCGACGGGGCCGTCCCGGTCACCCTGCGGGTCGACGTCGAGGGCACCGCGCGGCCCGGGCCTTCGTACGACGGTGACCCCGGCGAGGACCTGGGCCTGCCCGGTGAGCCCGGTGCGGGAAACCCGCTGCTGCGGGCCCTCGGCTTCGCGGCGCTCGGCGCCGGCACCGTGCTGCTGCTGTCGCTCGCGGTCTGGACCGTGGCCGCGCGGCGCCGTCCAGCCGAGGTCTCAGGAGGACGCTGACAGCGCCCAGAAGCCGAAGGCGAGGCAGAGGGCCGCGACCAGCAGCATCGGCACGACGACCCTGGCGGGAGGACCGGGGCGACGCGCGGGCGCCGGCGCGGCGGCATGGGCGGCGGTCACGGCCGGGGCGACGGCCGGGGGCGGTGGTACCGGCGGAGTGAGGGGGGCGGCGGGAGCGTCCATCGCGGCGCCGGCACCCGTCGTGGCACCCGTCGTGGTGGCCGTGTACGGACGGGTGGGCGCCGGGGCGACCGGCGCCCGCGTCGGCGGTGTGGGAGGCGTAGGGGCCGTCCCGGCCGGCCGCGGCGCGGGCGGCGGCAGGCGGAAGCTCCCGGTCTCCTCCACGGAGGGCACCGGATCCACCGGGCCGTCGGGGGAGAAGCCCGCGGGGAGCGGCCCGATCTGGTCGAAGACCTCGACGGCCTCCTCGTCCGGCTCCGGGTCCGGCAGCAGCTCGACCGCCGCAGCCAGGGCCTTGCGGGCGCCCGAGGCGGTGCGGAAACGGGCCTCCGGGTCCGGCTGCAGCAGGGTGCCGATCACCTCCCACAGCGGCCCGGGAACGCCCTGCGGGGCCCGGGGCATGCCGTGGGCGTACTGGGTGACGACCGCCTCCGCGTCGGGTTTGCTGCCGCTGAGCAGACAGAGGGCGACCAGCCCCGTCGCGTACAGGTCGGCGGGGAAGTCCGGCTCGGCGCCGAGGAGCTGCTCCGGGGCGAAGTAACCCGGGGTACCCACCACATGGTCGGCCGCGGTGAGCCGGGGCTCCCCCTTGCGCATGGCGATGCCGAAGTCGGACAGGCGCAGGTGTGGGCGCCCGGTGCCGGTCGCCTCCATCAGCAGGTTCGCGGGCTTGATGTCCCGGTGCACCACGCCCTCGGCGTGCACCGCCGTCAGACCGGACAGCAACTGGTCGAGCAGGCCGCTGACATAGCGCGGCGGGAGCGGGCCGTAGTCGCCGATGAGGTGCGACAGCGAGCCGCCGCGCACCAGGTCCATGGTGAACAGCACCTTGTCGTCGTCGGCCGCCCAGCTCGTGGGGGCGAGCACGTACGGGTGGTCGATGCGCAGCGCCTGCTCCCGGACGAAGCGCAGCAGGGCGTGGGCGTCCCGCTGCAGCAGCACCTTGGCCGCCACGTAGCGCCCGCGCCGCCGGTCCCAGGCGCGCCACACCTCGCCCACCCCGCCGCGGCCGATCGGATCGACCAGTTCGTACCGGCCCGCGAAGACCTCACCCATGGTGTGCGTCCGCCCCCCGCTTTCGCGCCTCGTAGTCCCGGACCGCCGCGTCGGACGGGCCGGCACCGTACACCCTGAGGAACTCTGCCAGTTGGGGGTGGCGGTGGGCGAGGGAGTCGGCCGCGTCGGCGATCTCGGCCGGTGAGGCGGCCGTGTGCAGCAGCGCGCGGACCTCGTGGACGACCCGGCGCGCGGGCGGCAGCGGCGTTCCGGTCGCGCTCTGGGTGGTGCCGAGCAGCGGGGAGCCGGCCGATCCCCGGATCTCGTCCATCCGCGGCACGGCGTCCGCCGCGGTCACCGCTCCTGCGGACACCTCCGAGGCGAGTTCCTGCAGCGCCTGGAGCCGCTGCACCACCGCGGGGTTGCCGATCTTCGCGCGCTGCCCGCTCATCAGCTGGGACAGCATCGGTGCCGACAGCCCCAGCACCCCCGCCAGCCGCGCCTGGTTCAGCCCCAGGGTCTCCATGAGCCGGCGGAACAGCACGCCGAGCGGCTCGCCGTACCAGGTGCGCTGCATGTCCTGGACGCGGGTGGTGGCGTCCGGCTGCGAGGTGTCCATTGCGGGCTCCTGACGGGGGACCTTTGCGGCCGCGAACTTGCCCGTCATCCTACGGACCCCCGATACTCGGTCGGTGATCGTCTCCGCAGCCGGTACGCTGGTCTGCGGCACGGGGCCTTAGCTCAGTTGGTAGAGCGCCGTCTTTGCATGGCGGATGTCAGGGGTTCGACTCCCCTAGGCTCCACACCGTCCGACCGGGCCGGGAACCTCATCGAGGTCCCGGCCTGTCGTGTGTCCGGAGCCGGGTGCGGGGTCGCCCTTCCGGTCCTTGCGGGAGCGCCGGAGTGAATCTGGGGCAGAATCGGCGGCGTGCGTTTCGGCATTCTGGGGGAGACGAGAGCGCTGCGGGACGACGGGGGCACCGCCTCCGTCGGAGGCCCGGGACGGCGGGCGCTGCTGGCGATGCTGCTGCTGGAGGCGGGCCGGATCGTCAGCACCGAGCGGCTGATCGACGGGCTGTACGGGGACGAGCCGCCGGCCGGGGTCGGCAATGCGCTGCAGTCCCAGGTCTCCCGGCTGCGCGCGGCCGTCGGCGTGCCGATCGAGCGCCCTCCCGGGGGCTACCGGCTGGTGGTCGCCCGGGACGAGGTGGACGTGCACCGCTTTGAACGCCTCGCGGCCGAGGGCCGGGAGGCGCTGGCCGCCGGTGAGCCGGGGAGGGCCGCGGGTCTGCTGCGCGGTGCGCTGGACCTGTGGCGGGGCTCCGCCCTGGCGGACGTGGGCGAAGCTCCCTTCGCGCGGGCGCAGGCGACACGGCTTGAGGAACTGCGGATCGCGGCGGTGGAGGACCGGATCGCGGCCGAGCTGGCTCTGGACGCACGGCACCACCGGGAACTCGTCGCCGAGCTGCAGGAGCTGGTCGTCCGTTATCCGCTGCGGGAACGGCTGCGGGCCCAGTTGATGCGCGCGCTGTACAGCTGCGGCCGCCAGTCCGAGGCGCTGCGGGTGTACGAGGACGCGCGCCGCGAGCTCGCCGAGTCCCTCGGCGCGGACCCCGGCCCGGAGCTGGCCCAGGCCCATCTGGCGGTGCTGCGCGGCGAGCCGGGCCCGGCTCGTCCCGCGCCGGCCTCCGTTTCCAGGGGCGCGCCGGATGGCGGGGCGTCGGTTGTTTCACGTGAAACACCGTCCGCGGGCGACCCGGCCGCGTCTTTGCTCCGGTACGGCCTGCCCGCCCAGCTGACCAGCTTCATCGGACGTGAGGAGGAGCTGGCACGGATCGGCGAGCGGCTCGCCGACGCCCGGCTGGTCACCCTGATCGGCCCGGGTGGCGCGGGAAAAACGCGGGTCGCCGTGGAGGCGGCCGGACGGCACCCGGGGGAGGTCTGCTTCGTGGACCTCTCGGGGCTGACCCATGGCTCCGGGGTGCCGCAGGCGATCGCCGGGGCCCTGGGCCTGCGGGAGGCGGGCCCGCTCGCCGGGGCCGCGGGGCGTGAGACAGCCGGCCCGGACGGCGCTCCGCTCGCCCGCCTGACGGCCGCCCTGGCCGACCGGGACCTGCTGCTCGTGCTGGACAACTGCGAGCACCTGATCGCCGACGCGGCCCGGATCACCGCGGCCCGGATCACCGCGGAGCTGCTGGCCGCCTGCCCGCGGGCAAGGGTGCTGGCGACCACCCGGGAGGCGCTCGGCGTCAACGGCGAGACGCTCTGCCCGCTGGAACCGCTGCCTCTGCCGCTGCCCGGTGCGCCGGAGAAGGACGTGCTCGGCTCCCCCGCCGTCCGGTTGTTCCTGGATCGTGCCGCCGCCGTGAGCCCGTCCGGCCGGCTGCCCGACGCCGAGGCCGCCGTCCGGATCTGCCGTGCCCTGGACGGCGTCCCGCTCGCCATCGAGCTGGCCGCCGCCCGCCTGCGGTCGCTGTCGGCCGCCGACATCGCCGCCCGGCTCGGGGATGTGCTCGCCGGGCCGGGTGACCGCTTCAGGCTGCTCTCCCGGGGCAGTCGCACCGCCCAGCCGCGCCAGCGGACCCTGCGCGGGGTCGTGGACTGGAGCTGGGAACTGCTGCCCGAGGACGAGCGCACCGTGCTGCGCCGCGCCTCCGTCTTCGCCGGGGGCTGGACCCTGCCGGCCGCCGAGGCGATCTGTGCGGGACCGGTGGACGGTCCGGCGGGCGGGGAGAGTATCGACGCCGAGGACATGCTCGATCTGCTCGCCTCCCTCGCCGACAAGTCGCTGCTGGTGGTGGACCGTCCGGACGGGGACAGGGACGGGTACGGGGACGGAGAAGGCGCGGGCGGTGTCCGCTACCGGCTGCTCCAGACCATCAGGGCGTACGCCGCCGAACGCCTGGCGGAGACGGGCGAGTCGGAGGCGCTGCGCGAGGCGCACGCCGCGTACTTCCTCGACCTTGCGCTGACCGCCGACCCGTGGCTGCGTCGCGCCGAGCAACTGCAGTGGCTGCGCCGCCTCGCCGCCGACCACGACAACCTGCACGCCGCGCTGCGCGGGTCGGTGGCCGCAGGCGACACCGCCCTGGCGCTGCGGCTGCTCGCCGCCGTGTGCACGTACTGGATGCTGCGCGGAATGCGGTACGAGGGCGCCCGGCCCGCCCGCGAACTGCTGGCGGCGACCGGGCCCGGCGGGCCGCCGGGGCTGGCGGAGGAGTACGCGCTGTGCGTGATCACCGCCGCCTCCGCCACCGCCGACCAGGCCGAACTCGCCGTCCACCTGGCGGCCGCCACGGACGTCGTCGCCGGGCTCGGCGGGATGGCGCGCCGCTACCCGGTGCTGAACCTGCTCTGGGCGCCCTTCGCCGGGGTGCCGGACGACGAGACGTTCGCCCGGTACGCGACGAGCGCGGCGACCCTCGTCGAACCCTGGCAGCAGGCACTGGTCCACGTCGGCTCGGGATTCCGCGCGTGGATGGTCGGCGGGGACATCGCCGCCGCCGGCACGGAGTTCGGCCGGGCCCTCGCGGGGTTCCGCGCCCTGGGCGACCGCTGGGGGGCCACGATGGCCCTCACCCAGCTCGCCTGGCTGTCCGGCGCCCGCGGTGACGTGGCGCGGGCCGTGGGGCTGATCGACGAGGCCCTCGGCCACGCCGCCGAGCTGGGCGCCACCGAGAGCGTCGCCGAACTGCTCGGGGAGCGCGGCAGATGCGGTCTGCGGAGCGGACGGTACGAGCAGGCCCGGGCCGACTTCACGCGCGGTCTGGAACTCGCCCGCGGCTGCGGCGCCCGGGAGATGTTCGCCGGGGCCCACCTGGGCCTCGGCGAGTGCGCCCGGCTGACCGGTGACCTCGTCGAGGCGCGGCGGCTGTCGGGGCTGGCCCTGTCCGAGTCGCTGGACGGCTGGTACACCGGCGAGAGCGCCCGCGCCGAGGCGTACATCGCCCTCGGCAGGATCGCCCTCGAGGAGGGCGCCACGGCCGCCGCCCGCGGGTACTTCCGTGAGGCGGCCGACGTGGAGCACGGAGCCCGCGACCTGCCGCTCGCGGCGAACCTCGCCGACGCCTTCGCCGGGCTCGCCCTCGCCGAGGGGGACCCGGCTCGGGCCGCCGAACTCCTGGGCCTGGGCCGCGCGCTGCGCGGTCCGCAGGTGCCGGCCGGTCCCGACGCCGCCCGCACCGGGGACGCCGTGCGGGCCGCCCTCGGCGAACCGGCCCACGACGAGGCGCTGGCGCGCGGTGCGGGGCTTCCCTCCGACCGGGCGCTGCGGGCGCTCACCGCGCTGACCGGGCACCCGTAGCCGCCGGTCAGCGCGCGGTGCGTGAGCGGTCAGCGTCCACGCGCACCGTGTCGGCCATGACGAATCCCGCAAGCACACACGACGCCGCGGCCTCGGCACCCGCGGCCCCCGCACGGCACCGGTGGGCGGCACTCGCCGTCTGCTGCCTGGCCGCCATGCTCCTCGGCATCGACAACAGCGTGCTCAACTACGCCATCCCCTCACTGCTGCGGGACATGGGCCCCTCCGGCACCGAGATCCTGTGGATCTCCGACGTCTACGGCTTCGCCATGGGCGGCCTGCTGGTCGTCATGGGCAACCTCGGCGCTCGGCCGCAAGCGGATGATGCTGCTGGGCGCCGCCGCCTTCGGTGTGGCGTCGCTGCTCACCGCCTACGCCCCCACCCCCGGGACACTGATCGCCGGCCGCGCGCTGCTCGGCGTCGCCGGGGCGGCGATGGTCCCCTCCACGCTCTCCGTCGTGCGGCACGCCTTCACCGATCCCCGGGAGCGCACCACGGCGATCGGGATCAGCAGCGGCGTCGGCGCCGCGAGTTTCGCGCTCGGCCCGGTCGTCGGCGGCCTGCTGCTGGACCACTTCTGGTGGGGCTCGGTCTTCCTGATCAACGTCCCGCTCATGGCCGTCGTCCTGGTGGCCGGTGTCCTGGTGCTGACCGAGTCCCGCAACCCGCGCCCGGGCCGGCTCGACTGGATCGGTGTGCCGCTGTCGGTCGTCGGTGTCGTGGGAGCCGTCTACGCGATCAAGGAGGGCTTCCGGGACGGTACGGACCACGCGCCCGTGTGGATCGCCGCGGCGGTCGGGGCGGCGGCCCTGACGCTGTTCGCCCGCCGCCAGGTGCGCGTCGAGGAACCCCTGATCGACCTGCGGCTGTTCCGTACCCCGGCCTTCAGCGGCGCGGTCGGCTCCAACCTGGTCATGATCTTCGCCTCGTCCACGCTGTCGCTGGCCTTCTCCCTGTACTTCCAGGTCGTCCGCGGCTGGTCGCCCCTCACCGCGGGGCTGGCACTGCTCCCCGGCCCGCTGGCCGCGGCCTTCGCCGCTCCGGCGGCCACCGCGCTGATCCCCCGGCTGGGCCGGGCCCGGGTGGTGGCACTCGGGCTGGTGCTGCTGTCCGCGAGCACCGCGGCGCTCGGCTCGCTGTCCTCGCCGGGGACGCCGTACTGGGGGCTGCTGGCACCGCTGGTCGTCAACGGCGCGGGCATCATCCTGATCGTCTCCGTCACCAACGACACGATTTCTGGCGAGCGCCCCCAAGGCGCGGACCGGCGCGGCCGCCGCCGTCTCGGAGACCGCCATGGAGATGGGCGGCTCGCTGGGCATCGCGGTCCTCGGCTCGCTGCTCGGCGCGGTCTACCGCGACGCCCTCGTCCTGCCCCCCGGGCTGCCGGCGGGCACCGCGGACTCCGCCCGGGAGTCGGTCGGCGGGGCCGCCGAGGCGGCCGTGCGGGTACCCGGGGCGGACGGGATCGCGCTGCTGACGGCCGCGAAGGACGCCTTCTGCCACAGCGTGCAGGTCACCGCCGTGGTGGGGGCGGTGCTGCTCGCCGTGGGCGCCGTCGCGGCGCTGTACACCCTGCGCGGGGTGCCGGCGGAGATCCCCGACCCGGAGGCCGAGGAGGAGGTCCTGCCGCCGGCCGTGCCGTCCCGACGGTGACCTGCGACGCGTACGGCGGAGGGCGGCGGACCCGTCACGGGTCCGCCGCCCTCCTGTCTGCCGTGTCGCACTGCCGCCGGTGCCCGGGCCCGTCACGTCACGGGTAGGTGTCCCCGCGGTCGCGGCGGTCGTCGGCGTCCGACTCGGCCTGCTTGGCCTGCACCTCCGGGTCGAGGGCGTCCACCGGTGAGCCGTCGACCTTGCCGAACGAGGCGTCTGCCTCGACGCCGCCGTTGAGGGAGGCGCGGTCGGCGACCTCGGTGGCGGGCGCGGGCTCCACCAGCCAGTCGGGGTTGGTCTGCTTGCTCCACCACTTCCAGGCCGCGAAGCCCGCCCCGGCGACGAGGCCGGCCAGCAGCAGACCCTTGGCGAACCGCCCGTTGCGGGCCCGGCGCTCGCGGCGGCGCTCCAGCTTGCGGATGTCGTCCGCCGTGACGTGGCTGCGCAGCACGGCGACGGCGGCGGCGCTGCGGGCGGCCGCCTCCTCCGCGGCCGGGGCCGCGACACTGCGCACGGTGGTCACCGCCTGGCCCATCCGCGGCGCCGTGAACTCCGCCGCGAGACGGGCGGTGTCACGGGTGCGCCGGGCGGCGGTCCCCACCTTCTGCTGGACGCCCGGCGGCACCGCCGCCAGGGCCTGGTCGAGACGCGCCGCCAGGTGCGCGTCGTACTGGGACCGGGCCGCCGCGCGCGCCTGCCGCCCGGCCGCCGACACCCGCGGTGCCAGGTAGATCCTGGCCTCGTCCGCGTAGTGCACGGCGTTGACCTTCGCTGTGTCGGCGTACGGCGCCACCACGTCCGCGGCGTGCCGCACGCTGTCCCTCGTCCTCTCGGCTGCGTCGCGCACGCTGTCGATGCGGGTCACGAGAACCTCCTCCTCGGTGGCGTTCGGTTTTCGCCTTTCCACCCGGTTTGAAATCATGCCCGCCGCCGCTGGGTACGGCATGTGCGTACGGGCATCCGGGTCAAGGGGGGCCTTCACCGACGATGCCACCGGACGACCTGCCGCGCGACAGGTGCCTGCGGGATGCCGCGGCATGCGAGGATTTGCCCCTGTCAGTGAGGACTATGGAAGGCAAGATCGTGGCCGAGCAGCTCTACGCCACCCTGAAGACCAACCACGGGGACATCACCGTCCGGCTGCTGCCGAACCACGCGCCGAAGACGGTCAAGAACTTCGTGGAGCTCGCCGAGGGCGGCCGGGAGTGGACGGACCCGCACACCGGCCGGACCTCCCACGACCCCCTCTACGACGGCACGGTCTTCCACCGGGTCATCTCGGGTTTCATGATCCAGGGCGGCGACCCGCTGGGCAACGGCACCGGCGGTCCCGGCTACCAGTTCCCCGACGAGTTCCACCCGGACCTCGGCTTCACCAAGCCCTACCTCCTGGCCATGGCGAACGCGGGCCCGGGCACCAACGGCTCGCAGTTCTTCATCACGGTCGCGCCGACCGCGTGGCTCACCCGCAAGCACACCATCTTCGGCGAGGTCACCGACCCCGCCAGCCAGAAGGTCGTGGACTCCATCGCGACCACCCCCACCGATCCGCGCACCGAGCGTCCGCGGGAGGACGTCGTGATCCAGAGCGTCGTGATCGAGCGTCGCTAGCCTCCCGGGAACCCGAACGCCCCGCCCGTGCGTATGACGGGCGGGGCGATTCCGCTGCGAAGGGCTGAGACATGACCGACCAGGCCGTCCGCTGCTACCGGCACCCGGACCGGGAGACCGGGATCCGCTGCTCGCGCTGTGAGCGGCCGATCTGCCCGGAGTGCATGATCAACGCGTCGGTCGGCTTCCACTGCCCGGAGTGCGTGCGGGAGGGCCGTCGCGCGGCCCAGGCCGCGGAACCCCGTACGGTGGCGGGCGGCCCGGTCGCCGGGGACCCCCGGCTGGTCACCAAGATCCTGATCGGGCTGAACCTGCTGGTCTTCCTGCTCGCGCAGGTCGAGGGCAGGCCGTTCGTCACCGCCCTGGGGCTCTTCACCCCGTGCTACGTCCCCGGCAGTGTGCAGTGCGGCGTGGCCGGCGGACCCGGTGAGTGGTACCGGCTGGTGAGCTCGATGTTCCTCCACCAGGAGCTCGCGCACATCGCCTTCAACATGCTCTCGCTGTGGTGGATCGGCGGTCCGCTGGAGACGCTGCTCGGCCGGGCCCGCTACACCGCCCTCTACCTGATCGCGGGGCTGGGGGGCAGCGCGCTCGTGGTGCTGCTGGCCCCGGACACCCTGACCCTGGGGGCCTCGGGCGCGATCTACGGGCTCTTCGGCGCGACGGCCGTCTTCGTGAAGCGGCTGCGGATGGACATGCGGCCGGTCCTGGTCCTGCTGGGGCTGAACCTGCTGTTCACCTTCACCTGGGGCGGCATCAGCTGGCAGGCGCACATCGGCGGTCTTGTCGTCGGCGTGATCATCGCCGTCGCGATGGCGTACGCGCCGCACTCGCGCCGGGCGCTGGTCCAGTGGGGGACGTGCGCGGCGATGCTGGTGGCCGTGGCGGTCACGGTGTGGGCCGGGGTCGCGAATATCTCCGCGTAGGCCGTAACGCGCAGCGTTGATCAGACGTTATCCACAGAGAGGCGGAAGCCTCCTGTGCATCCTGTGGGCAAGCCGTGCGGGTGCCCGTCCACACCATCTCTGACCTGCAAGATCAATGAAAGACCGGTGGTCCGTACATCGGACCACCGGTCACACCGGTGTCAACCGGCTGGTGGTTATCCACAGATCATGCGACCTTTTCAACACTGTGGATGACGCCTGTGGATAACTGTGCGGGCTGCTACTTCCACTGCGTGGACACGACGAACCCGCCCGCGATGAAGCCGAAGCCGACCGCGATGTTCCAGTTGCCCAGTTGCTCGATCGGGAAGCTGCCCTGCGTCACGTAGAAGACCACGATCCACGCCAGGCCGACGAGGAACAGCGCCAGCATGAGCGGAGCCACCCAGCCGCGGCCGGACTGCAGCTTTATGGGGGTGGTCTTCTCCGGGGGCGGAGTGAAGTCGGCCTTCTTGCGGATCCGTGACTTCGGCACGAGGGACTCTCCTGTCGATGCGCTGCGTAACCGCGCGTGTGACGTCTTGTGTGAGCGGCCGGACGACTGGAGGAACCATGTCTCCGGGCGTCCGTTAGCGTAGTGCTTCCTCGGGTTGGAAGGAGATAAGGCTACGGTGAGCAATCCGGTTGACGTCTCCCCAGCCCGCCGATCCGCCCGGTCTGTGGTGCTTCGTGTGCTCAGCGCCGGGGTGTTCGCCATGGCCGGTCTGCTGTTCTGGATGAGTTTCGACACCGCCAAGGGCCTGGACATCCGCACCGACGACCCGCTGCTGCGCCTGTCGGACCGCGTCCAGGAGAAGAGCCGCCAGAACGAGCAACTGGACAACGAGCTCGCCGGGGTGCGCAAGGACGTCGACGGACTCGCCCACACGGACAGCGGCGTCAGCGACGCCGCCCGGAAGCAGCTGGCGCGGCTCGGCGCCGAGGCCGGCACCGTCAAGCTCACCGGTCCCGCCGTCTCCGTCACCCTGAACGACGCGCCGCCGGACGCGACCCCGCTCGTCCCGGGCGTGCCGGACCCGCAGCCGAACGACCTCGTCATCCACCAGCAGGACCTGCAGGCCGTGGTCAACGCCCTGTGGGCGGGCGGCGCCTCCGGCATCAAGGTGATGGACCAGCGGCTGATCTCCACCAGCGCGGTGCGCTGCGTCGGCAACACCCTCATCCTGCAGGGGCGCGTCTACTCCCCGCCGTACACCATCACGGCCGTCGGCGACCAGGAGAAGCTGCACAAGGCGCTGGACGCGAGCCCCGCGATCCAGAACTACCTGCAGTACGTCCAGGCCTACGGGCTCGGCTGGAAAGTCGAGGACGACCGGCGGGTGACTCTTCCCGGCTACTCCGGCACCGTGGATCTGCGGTACGCCGAGCCTGTGGGGTGAGCATGCGCCTGGTGGTGCGGACGCTGAGCGAGTTGAGCATCACCGTGGGCGCGCTGATCGTGCTCTTCGTCTGCTACGTGCTGTTCTGGACCGGCGTGCGGGCAAACCGGGCGATGGACGGGGAGATCGACCGGCTGGAGGACCGCTGGGCGACCGGGCCGGTCTCCGTGGCCGACCCCGTCCCCCCAGGGTACGGACGGCCCCTCGGCCTCCGCTTCCCGTTCCCCGCGCCTGCCGCGGTGCCGTACCGGGACGGCAGGGCCTTCGCGGTGATGTACGTTCCGCGGCTGGGGCGCTCCTGGCACAAGCCGGTGCTGGAGGGGACGGGCACCGGCACCCTGAAGAAGGGGCTCGGCCACTACGCGAACACCGCCCGGCTCGGCGCCGTGGGCAACTTCGCCGTCGCCGGCCAGCGCCGCACCTACGGCGACCCGTTCAAGGACTTCCCCAGGCTGCGCAAGGGCGACGAGGTGGTCCTGACCGACGGGCGCACCCGGTACACCCACGAGATCGACCGCGCACCCTACCGCACGGTCCCCACCGACGTCGCTGTGATCGATCCCGTCCCGCGGAAGTCCGGATACACCGTTCCGGGCCGCTATCTGACCCTGACCACCTGCGATCCCGAGTGGGGCCACAGCCACCGGCTCATCACCCGGGGGCACCTGGAATCCACACAGCCCGTGGAGGACGGTATGCCGGAGGGCTTGTCGGGCTAATCTTGGGCGAGGCACGGCACGGAAGGCAGGAAGGCGGCGCATGTACGGCTGGATCTGGCGGCATCTGCCGGGCAACGTGTGGGTGAAGGCACTCCTTTCGCTGGTGCTGGTCGTCGCCGCCGTCTACATGCTGTTCCAGTACGTCTTCCCGTGGGCGGAGCCGCTGCTGCCGTTCGGGGACGTCACCGTCGACGAGGGGATGCCGGCCGGCCGATGAGCGCGCGCATCCTCGTCGTGGACAACTACGACAGCTTCGTCTTCAACCTGGTCCAGTACCTGTACCAGCTGGGCGCCGAGTGCGAGGTGCTCCGCAACGACCAGGTGGAGCTCTCCCACGCCCAGTACGGCTTCGACGGCGTCCTGCTCTCGCCCGGCCCCGGCACCCCCGAGGAGGCCGGCGTCTGCGTCGACATGGTGCGCCACTGCGCCGCCACCGACGTCCCGGTCTTCGGCGTCTGCCTCGGACTGCAGTCCATGGCGGTCGCCTACGGCGGCGTGGTGGACCGGGCGCCCGAACTGCTGCACGGCAAGACCTCCCTGGTGACCCACGAGGGCCGCGGGGTCTTCGCCGGGCTGCCGACGCCGTTCACCGCGACCCGCTACCACTCGCTGGCGGTCGAACGGGACACGGTGCCGGAGGAGTTGGAGATCACCTCCTGGACGGAGAGCGGCATCATCATGGGACTGCGGCACCGCAGCGCCCGGGTGGAGGGCGTCCAGTTCCACCCCGAGTCGGTGCTCACCGAATGGGGGCACCGGATGCTCGCCAACTGGCTCGTGGAATGCGGCGACAAGGGAGCCGTCGAGCGTTCCGCGGGCCTCGCGCCTGTGGTCGGAACCAGGGCGTGACTGCGTGACCGCGCATCGGCACTTCGGTGACACCGCCGAATTCGCCGCCGCGGTGGAGGGCTTGGCCGACCCGCTCAGCGACCCGCTGCCCAACACCGCCCGGCACGCGGCCCGGCCCGCGCAGGAAGCCGCGGCGGAGCCCGCCGGGGAGTCGCTCACGGAGCCCTCCGCCGAGCCCGCCACGACGCCGCCCGCCACCGCGCGGCCGGTCGCGCCCCAGGCCTCGGTCCCGGGCCGGCGGACGTACGAGCAGGGCGTCCAGGGGTCCGTGCGACCCGCCTACGAGGCGCCGCCCGCCGATCCGTGGCCGTCCGCGTCGCCCGTGCCCGCGCCCGTGCCCGTGCCCGAGGAGCCGCCCGAGCCGCGCCCCCGGCACAGGGGGCCGGCCGAACAGCCGTACGCCGAGGGGGCCAGGCCCGTGCGGCGCCCTCTCACCGACGAGGAGCGGGCCGCCGCGCGCCGACGCGTCGCGGGGGCGCCCGGGGACACCATGGCGATGCCCGCGGTGACCGGGCCGGAGCCCGAACGGGAGCGCGACCCCGGGGATCCGGAGCGGGAGAAGGCGCCGCAGCCGTCCCCCGACGCCCTGGCTCCCGAGGGCGGCGGCCGCGCCGCCCGCCGGAAAGCGGCCCAGGAGGCCGCACGGCGCGGTGGCAGGGGACGGAGGCGTTCCGGTCCCGCCGCGGCCTCCCAGGCCGCCACAGAGGCCGCCACAGCCCCCATGGCGTCGACCCCGGCCGCCCCGAGGTCCCGCATGGAGGCCCGGCGCGCGGCGCGCGCGGCCAAGGAGAGCCCCGCGGTGATCGCCAGCAGGGTCGCCGGCGAGCTGTTCATCACCCTGGGCGTGCTGATGCTGCTCTTCGTCACCTACCAGCTGTGGTGGACCAACGTCCTCGCCCACCAGCAGGCCGGCGGCGCCGCCAGCAACCTGCAGAAGCAGTGGGAGGGCGAGAAGGGGCCGAACCGCGACCCGGGCGCCTTCACCCCCGGGCAGGGCTTCGCGATCATGTACATCCCCAAGCTGGACGTGAAGGCGCCGATCGCCGAGGGCATCGACAAGCACAAGGTGCTCGACAAGGGCATGATCGGCCACTACTCCGGTGAGTTGGAGACGGCCATGCCCTGGGACAAGAAGGGCAACTTCTCCCTCGCCGCGCACCGCAACACCCACGGCGAACCGTTCCGCTACGTCAACAAGCTGGTGGCGGGGGACAAGGTCGTGGTCGAGACCGAGAGCACGTACTACACGTACGAGGTCACGAGCATGCTGCCCTCCACCCCGCCCTCCAACATCTCGGTGATCAAGCCGATCCCCGTCGGATCGGGCTTCACCAAGCCCGGCCGCTACATCACACTGACCACGTGCACACCGGAGTTCACCAGCAAGTACCGGTTGATCGTCTGGGGCAAGATGGTCGAGGAACGGCCGCGCAGCAAGGGCAAGCCGGACGCCCTGGTCGAGTAGGCCAGGTACGGACGCACAGAGATCGGGGCAAGTGGTGACGACCACGCAGCATGACCGCGCCCGGGAGGCCGTGCCGACCCGGCGCCGCCTCTCGTGGTTCGCCGCCACCGTCAGCCTGATCGGTGAACTCCTCATCACCGCGGGCGTGATCCTGGGGCTCTTCGTCGTCTACTCCCTGTGGTGGACGAACGTCCTGGCCGACCGTGCCGCCAAGCAGGACAGCGACGCCGTAAGGCGCCAGTGGGCCGACAGCGCCCCGGGCAAGCTCGACACCAAGGGCGGCATCGGCTTCCTCCACGTCCCCGCCATGGGCAAGGACTACGAGGTCCTGGTGACGAAGGGCACCACCACGAAGGTGCTCAACGAGGGCGTCGCCGGCTACTACACGGACCCCGTCGAGTCGGCCATGCCCTGGGACGAGAAGGGCAACTTCGCGCTCGCCGCGCACCGCGACGGCCACGGCGCCAAGTTCCACAACATCCACAAGATCAAGGACGGCGACCCGATCGTCTTCGAGGACCGCGACACCTGGTACGTCTACAAGGTCTACAAGGTGCTCCCCGAGACCTCGAAGTTCAACGTCCAGGTCATCGACCAGATCCCGAAGGAGAGCGGCAAGAAGAAGGCCGGCCGCTACCTCACGCTCACGACCTGCACCCCGGTCTACACCTCGCGCGACCGCTACATCGTGTGGGCCGAACTCGTCCGCACCCAGAAGGTGGACGCCCAGCGGACGCCTCCGGCGGAGCTGGGCTGAGGCGAAGGCGCCGGCGCCTTCGCCGGCGCGCGGCGAACGGAAGGGGCCGCGGACACCGAGTCCGCGGCCCCTTCCGTGTCCGGGCGCGGGGCAGGGCAGAGCAGGGCAGGGCAGCGGGGCGGGCGAACGGCCCCGGACCCTCGCGGGCAGCAATGAAGCGGGGAGGCGGTCACCGTGGTGACCGCCTCCCCGCTTCGTCAGTGGTAACCGGCTGTGTCAGCCGCCGCCGCCTCCGTTGATGAAGCCGCCGTTGCCGCCGTTCTGGTCCGGGGCGAAGACGATCAGAACGTCACCCGGCTTCACCTGGGTGCCCGGCCGCGGGTTCTGCTGCCGGACGATGGCGTTCGGGTCCTGCGACGAGCCGGGGGCCAACTGCAGCGTCATGCCGAGTTCCTGCGCGATGCCGTTGACCTCCGCGACCGTCTTGCCCTCCACGGGGGGCATCGCGTTGGTGGACGGCGGCTTCGCGACGATCAGGGTGACCGTCTCGCCCGCCTTGATCGTGCTCCCGGCCGTCGGATTGGTCGAAATGACCGTCCCCTGGGCGTGATCGGGGGACTCCTGCTCGGTGACGACCACCTTCAGGCCGTCCGCCTTGAGGATCTGGGTGGCCTCGTCCTTGCTCTTGTTGCTCACATCCCTGATCGTGACCTCTTCGGGCGCCACGGCCACGGTCAGCGTGATCGTCGTGCCCTTGGCGCGCTTCGAGCCGCCCTTGGGGTCCTGCTTGAGGACGGTGCCCTCGTCCTCGCTGGAGGTCTGGGACTGCTTGTCGACCTCGAAGCCCGCGTCCTTCAGCTCGCTCTCGGCGTCGTCGAAGGAGTCACCGGTGACATCCGGGACGTCGACCTTCTCGATTCCCTTGGAGAGCTGCAGGGTGACGGTCTGGTCCTTGGGGATCTTGCTGTTGACCTCGGCCGACTGCTTGCAGACCTTGTCCTTGGGCTGGTCGGCGCAGAAGACCGGGTCGCCGAAGGCGATGGTGATCTCGCCGTTCGCCGCCTTGGTCTCGGCCTCGGACTTGGTGTCGCCGACGAACTGCGGGACGCTCACCGTGCCGCTGCCCTCGTTGCCGCCGAACATCGCCTTGCCCATGAAGATCGCGCCGATCAGGACCAGGACGGCCGCGACGACCAGCAGGATCGTGGACGTGTTGCTCTTCTTGGGCTTGCGCCGGCCGCTGCCGCCCTGGGGCTGGTCGTAGCCGAAGCCGCCGTCGTCGTCCCGCATGGGCGGCAGCATCGAGGTGCCGGCGTCCTGCTGGGGCGGGAGGGCCGTGGTGGGTGCGTCGTTGCCGTAGCCGCCGTAGCCGCCGCCGTTGTATCCGACGGAGCCCAGGGCGACCGTCGCGGCGACGGGCTGGCCGTCGAGGCAGGCCTCGATGTCGGCGCGCATCTCGTCGGCGGACTGGTAGCGGTAGTCCGGGTCCTTGGTCAGCGCCTTGAGGACGATGGCGTCCATCGCCGGCGAGACCTCGGGGTCGTAGATGCTCGGCGGCTGCGGCTCCTCGCGCACGTGCTGGTACGCCACCGCCACCGGGGAGTCGCCGACGAAGGGCGGTCGCACGGTGAGCAGCTCGTACAGCAGGCAGCCCGTGGAGTACAGGTCGGAGCGCGCGTCGACGCTCTCGCCCTTGGCCTGCTCCGGGGAGAGGTACTGGGCGGTGCCGATCACGGCCGCGGTCTGCGTCATGGTCATGCCGGAGTCGCCCATGGCGCGGGCGATGCCGAAGTCCATGACCTTGACCTGACCGTTCCGGGTCAGCATCACGTTCGCGGGCTTGATGTCGCGGTGCACGATGCCGGACCGGTGGCTGTACTCCAGGGCCTGGAGGATGCCGATGGTCATCTCCAGCGACCGCTCCGGCAGCAGCTTGCGGCCGGAGTGGAGCAGTTCGCGCAGGGTGGACCCGTCCACGTACTCCATGACGATGTACGGGATGGAGACCCCGTCGACGTAGTCCTCACCGGTGTCGTACACGGCGACGATCGACGGGTGGTTCAGCGAGGCGGCCGACTGGGCCTCACGGCGGAACCGGGCCTGGAAGGACGGGTCGCGGGCGAGGTCCACCCGGAGCGTCTTCACGGCGACGGTGCGGCCGAGCCGGGTGTCATGGGCGATGTACACCTCGGCCATGCCACCGCGGCCGAGCACCGAGCCCAGCTCGTACCGGCCGCCGAGGCGACGCGGCTCTTCCATAGCGCTTGCCCTTCCTAAACCGTCCGTGTGGCTGCTCGGGCATACCGTACCCGCCGCCGCGTGCCGATCCCGGTCCTCGCCGGTAGCCGATATACGACCGGTATCGCGACGTGCGACTTAACGCACATCCATGGATACGGTGTGACCGGCATCACTTGTTCAGCACGGCCTCCATGACACTCTTGGCGATCGGCGCGGCGAAGCCGCCGCCAGAGATGTCGCCGCGGTTCGCGCTGGCGTCCTCAACCACGACGGCGACGGCGACCGGGGAGCCCTTGTCGGTCTTCGCGTATGAGATGAACCACGCGTAAGGACTCTCACTGTTGTCGATGCCGTGCTGGGCGGTACCGGTCTTTCCACCGACCGTGACGCCCGGGATCCGGGCGTTCTTGCCGGTGCCCTCCTCGACCACGGTCTTCATGATGTCCTGCAGCTTCTGCGCGTTTTCGGCGCTGAGCGGCTGCGAGAACTCCTTCGGCTTGGTTTGCTCGACGATCGCGTTGTTCGGCGCCCGCAGCTGGCTGACCATGTACGGCTCCATCAGCTTGCCGTCATTGGCGATCGCGGAGGCGACCATGGCCATCTGCAGCGGGGTGGCGGCCGTCTCGAACTGGCCGATGGACGACAGGGCCGTCTGCGGCTTGTCCATGGTCTTGGAGATGTTGCTCGCCTCGGCGCGGACCGGAACGAAGAGCTGCTGGTTGAAGCCGAACTTCTCGGCCTCTTCCACCATCTTGTCGCGGCCGAGGTCGGCGCCGATCTTGCCGAAGACCGAGTTGCAGGAATACTGGAGCGCCACACGCAGGGTGGCGTTCTTGCAAGGGATGTTCCCCTCGTTCTCCAGCGGTGTGGTGGTGTTCGGCAGGATGTAGGGCACCGGCGAGTCCGTCGCGTCGTCGACCCCGCTGTACAGGCCGTTCTCCAGTGCCGCGGCGGCCGTGACGACCTTGAAGGTCGAGCCGGGCGGATAGGTCTGGCGCAGCGCCCGGTTGAGCATCGGCTCGTCCGGGTTGTTCTTCTTCTGCAGGGAGTTCCATGCCTTGCCGTCCTTCTCCGAGTTGCCGGCGAAGGACGTGGGGTCGTACGACGGGGTGCTGGCCAGCGCCAGGATGGCGCCGGTCCGCGGGTCGATCGCCGCGACAGCGCCCTTCTTGTTGCCGAGGCCCTTGAAGGCGGCGCGCTGTGCCGCGCCGTTCAGCGTCGTGACGACGTCGCCGCCCTGCTTCTGCTTGCCGGAGAGGATGTCGACGGTGCGCTTGAAGAAGAGCCGGTCGTCGTCGCCGGTGAGGATCGAGTCGTAGATCGACTCGAGCTGGGTGGAGCCGAAGGCCTGGGAGGCGTAGCCGGTGACCGGTGCCCAGAGGGGGCCGTTCTTGAAGGTGGCCTTGTACTTGAAGTCGCTGCCGTTGGTCTCGGTGTGGCCGGTGATCGCCTTGCCGTCGACGATTATGTCGCCGCGCGGGGTGGCGTACTGGTTGATCGCGACGCGGCGGTTGTGGGTGTTCGTCTTGAGCTCGTCTGCCTGGACGAACTGGAGGTAGTTCGCGCGGACGAGCATGGCGAGGACGAGCAGGCCGCAGAAGATGGCCACCCGCCGCAGGGGCTTGTTCACTGGACGCGCACCACCTGGGTCGGTTCGGCATCGGGGGACGTGGGGGTCGGGGCGGGCCTGCGCGCGGTGTCGCTGATCCGCAGCAGGATGCCCACGAGGGCCCAGTTGGCGATCACCGACGAGCCGCCGGCCGCGACGAACGGCATCGTCATACCGGTCAGCGGGATGAGGCCCATGACGCCACCGGCGACGACGAAGACCTGGAGCGCGAAGGCTCCGGACAGGCCGATCGCCAGCAGCTTCCCGAAGGGGTCACGGGCCGCGAGCGCGGTGCGGACGCCCCGCTCGACGATCAGACCGTAGAGCAGCAGGAAGGCCATCAGGCCGGCCAGTCCCAGCTCCTCGCCGACGGTGGCGAGGATGAAGTCGGAGTTGGCGGCGAAGCCGATCAGGTCGGAGTTGCCCTGGCCGAGGCCGGTGCCGAGGATCCCGCCGGAGCCGAAGGACATCAGGGCCTGGGCGACCTGGTCGCTCGTGCCGTCCTTGAAGGCCGCGAACGGGTCCAGCCAGGCGTCGACGCGCTCCTGGACGTGGGGCTCGAAGGTGGCCACGCCGACGGCGCCCACGCCGGACATCAGCAGACCGAAGACGATCCAGCTGGTGCGCTCGGTGGCGACGTACAGCATGACGACGAAGAGGCCGAAGAAGAGCAGTGACGTACCGAGGTCGGTCTCGAAGACCAGGATCAGGATGCTCAGGCCCCAGATCACCAGGATCGGGCCGAGGTCGCGGCCGCGCGGCAGGTACAGGCCCATGAACCGGCGGCTGGCGAGGGCCAGCGCGTCCCGCTTCACCATCAGGTAGCCGGAGAAGAAGACCGCGATGATGATCTTCGCGAACTCACCGGGCTGGATCGTGCCGACGCCGGGGATGCTGATCCAGATCTTCGCGCCGTTCACCGCCGGGAAGAACATCGGCAGGATCAGCAGTATCAGCGCCACCACCATCGAGATGTAGGTGTACCGCTGCAGGATCCGGTGGTCCTTGAGGAAGGCCAGCACCGCGACGAACAGGGCGACGCCCACTGCCGAGTACAGCAGCTGCTTCGGGGTGTCCGGGCTGAACGACCCGAACAGGGCCTCGGCGCGCTGGTGGAGCCGGGGGGACTGGTCGAGCCGCCAGATGAAGACGAGGCCCATGCCGTTGAGCAGGGTCACCAGCGGGAGCAGCAGGGGGTCGGCGTACGGGGCGAACTTGCGCACCGTGAGGTGCGCCACTCCGGCCAGCGCGGCCAGCCCGAGACCGTAGCCGAGCATGCCCGAGGGCAGCTCGTCGGTCGTCGCCAGCCCGACGTTCGCGTACGCGAAGACCGGGATCAGGACCGCGAAGACGAGGAGCGCGAGCTCGGTGTTCCGGCGGCTCGGTGCGCCGACGGATGTGATGGTCGTGGTGTTGGTGACAACGCTCATGCTGGACTGACGCCCCTCCTGCTCACTAGCTGCCGCTGGGGCACTGTTGGGCCAGCGACTGGTCCTCGTCGGAGAGGGTGGGGCTGGTCGACGGGTTGCTGGAGGGGGTCGTGCTGGGCTTGGGGGAGCCGGACGCGTCCGAGGACGGGCTGCCGGTCGTCTTGCCGGTGGCGGTGTCGGCGCCCTTCTGCTCGTCCTTCTTGGCCTTCTCCGCCGCGGCTGCCTCGGACTTGTCGATGGCTTCCTTGGTCTGGCAGACCTTCGCCTGGTGCTCGAGCTCGTTCGCCGTCCTGCGCGCGTCGGCGAGGTCGCTGGCGGCGATCGTGGCCGTGACGTACTTGCGCTGGTTCTGCGGCAGGTACTTGAGTTCGATACCGGGGCGGTCCTCGTGGACCTTCGACAGGTTGACCCAGGCCAGCTTCTGCTCGATGCCCTGGTAGATCGCCGCGTGGTCGCCCTTGACGCCCACGTAGTACTGCGTCTGGGTCCAGCGGTAGGCGCCGTACAGGCCGCCGCCGACGACACCGAGGACGACCAGCAGGATCAGCGAGCGCTTGAGCCACCGGCCGCGCTTGCGGGGCTTGCCCAGCTCCGCGTCGTCGAACGCGCCGAAGCCGTCCGCCTGGGCGCCGATCTGCGGGTCACCGCTGCCGGGCGGGCCGAAGGAACCCTCGGGGGCCGGCGGGCGGCCGAGCTCGGAGGCGCGGCCGGCCGGGGTCTGCAGGTGCCGCGGGTCGGACACCGGCAGGTGGTGCCGGCTGTCGGCGACGGCGCCCACGACGACGGGCGTGTCGTGCAGCTGCGCGGCCAGGGTGTCGCCGTCGTCGATGTCCAGGACGTCGGCGACGATGCACGTGATGTTGTCGGGACCGCCGCCGCGCAGGGCGAGCTGGATCAGCTCCTGCACGGTCTCGGCGGGCGCCTGGTACCCGGCGAGGGTGTCCTCGAGGGTCTGGTGGCTGACGACGCCGGACAGGCCGTCGGAGCAGATCAGGTAGCGGTCGCCGGCCCGGACCTCGCGGATCGACAGGTCGGGCTCGACCTGGCCGCGGCCGTCCAGGGCGCGCATCAGCAGCGAGCGCTGCGGGTGCGTGCCGGCCTCCTCCTCGGTGATCCGGCCCTCGTCGACGAGCCGCTGCACCCAGGTGTGGTCCTGGGTGATCTGGGTGAGCACCCCGTCGCGCAGCAGGTACGCGCGGGAGTCGCCGACGTGCACCAGACCGAGCCGCTGGCCGGTCCAGAGCAGGGCGGTGAGCGTGGTGCCCATGCCCTCCAGCTGCGCGTCCTCCTCGACCATGACGCGCAGCTGGTCGTTGGCCCGCTGCACGGCGGTGGCGAGGGAGGTGAGGATGTCCGAGCCGGGGATGTCGTCGTCGAGGGGGACGAGGGTGGAGATCACCTCGGAGGAGGCGACCTCACCGGCGGCCTGGCCGCCCATGCCGTCGGCGATGGCGAGCAGCCGGGGGCCGGCGTAGCCGGAGTCCTCGTTGCCCTCCCGGATCATTCCCTTGTGCGAGCCGGCGGCGAAGCGCAACGACAGAGTCATGCGCACCTCGCCCGTCGGCTCCGGGTACATCCGCACGCTGCCCACCCTCTCGCTCGCGCTCGCTGGCTGTGCTCGCCCATTGTGCGACTACTTCCGCAGCTCGATGACGGTCTTGCCGATGCGGATCGGCGCACCGAGCGGGATCGGGGTCGGCGTGGTGAGCCGGTTCCGGTCCATGAAGGTGCCGTTGGTGGATCCCAGGTCCTCGACGATCCAGTTGCCGTCGCGGTCCGGGTAGATCCTGGCATGACGGCTGGACGCGTAGTCGTCGTCGAGCACGATCGTGGAATCGTGCGCCCGGCCCAAGGTGATCGTCTGGCCCTGGAGCGCGACCGTGGTGCCCGCGAGCGAGCCCTCGGAGACCACCAGCTTGGTGGGGGCGCCGCGCCGGGCCCGGTTGTTGTTGTTCTGCTGCTGACGGCCCTGCGCAGCCTGCTGCGCCTGCTGGCGCTGCTGCGGAGGACGTGTCTGGGCCTCGCGGCGCCCGGCCGCGCGCTGGGTCACCCGGGTCCCGAACAGGTCGCTGCGGATGACCTGCACGGCCACGATGACGAACAGCCACAGTACGGCGAGGAAACCCAACCGCATGACCGTGAGGGTCAGCTCTGACATTGCCCCCGCTTCACCCTTCGGCTTGCCGGTACACGATGGTGGTACTGCCCACGACGATCCGTGAACCGTCGCGGAGCGTAGCGCGCTGGGTGTGCTGTCCGTCCACCACGATGCCGTTCGTGGACCCGAGGTCCACGACCGTTGAGGGCGATCCCGCCCTGATCTCGCAGTGGCGGCGGGACACACCGGGGTCGTCGACCCGGACGTCGGCCTCGGTGCTGCGGCCGAGGACCAGGGTCGGACGCGAGATCTGGTGGCGGGTGCCGTTGATCTCGACCCAGCGGCGTACGTTCATGCCCGCGCCACCGGGGGCCGTGGGGCCTCCTCCGGGGAGCCGGGTGACCGGCGCGGCGCCGGCGGGCGGACCGGCCGGCATCGGCGGCGGTCCCGCGGGGCGCTGCGGGGCCTGCTGCGGGTAGCCGTAGCCACCGCGGCCGGCAGGGGGCTGCTGCTGGTACTGCTGCTGCTGGGACTCGCTGGAGGCGAGGGTGCGGCTGCGCACCCGGTACAGGCCGGTGTCGAGGTCGTCGGCCTTCTCCAGGTTCACCTTGATGTTGCCCATGAAGGTGTAGCGCTGCTGCTTGGCGTAGTCGCGGACCATGCCGGCGAGCTCCTCGCCGAGCTGGACGGCGTACGGGCTCAGGCGCTCGTAGTCGGAGGTGCTGAGCTCGACGATGAAGTCGTTGGGGACCACGGTGCGGTCCCGGTTCCAGATCGTCGCGTTGTTGTCGCACTCGCGCTGCAGGGCACCCGCGATCTCCACGGGCTGGACCTCGGACTTGAACACCTTGGCGAAGGTGCCGTTCACGAAGCCCTCGAGACGCTGCTCGAACTTCTTGAGTACTCCCACGGTGCACCTCCCTCCTCGAGGTCCTGCGGTCGCCACGGCGGTCCGCCGTGATCTTCCGGTCCGATCCTTCCGGTACTGCTTACTGATCGTATCCACGCACTGGGAAAACCGCTGGTTCCCTGGACGGTCCCAGGGGACCGGTGTCAACAGTGCCACGGTCCGCGGCCGCTCCCCCACAGGGATGGTAGAGGCGGCCCATGCCAGTGTCCCGCAACAGAGGACGGTTCCCCTCGCTCGGGGGTGCCCGGAAACGGATGTGATTCCACCCTGAGCAGCGTGCTAATGTTCTCGATGTCGGAAGGCGCCGACGCACCGGACGGGGAAGACCCCAAGGTGTGAAGGACACCAGAAGACAACACCCATGCGCGGGTGGCGGAATAGGCAGACGCGCTGGATTCAGGTTCCAGTGCCCGAAAGGGCGTGGGGGTTCAACTCCCCCCTCGCGCACAGCGGAGTACCGAAACGGGCTCCCGACAGTGACGAAAGTCTCGGTCGGGGGCCCGTTTTGCGTGTCGCGGCGGCAGCGGTTCGGTGGGCGGTCGCGTAACCCCAACTTCGGCTCGCGGACGACCGGGCGTCGCCGAACCGCACGGGGACGGCGGTGCGGACGGTGCAGAAGAGTTGTCGAAGAGTGATCTTGGGCACTCCGGCGCCCGGTTCGAGATGTCCCATTGATGTCCAGGTGTCGCCGGGACGGCGCTGTGCGCTCCGGGCGACCGTGGAGTCCGTCGGGCAGCCGGCGAAGGGCCCCGCGTGGCGGGCGGCGGCGTGATCGTGGGCGGAGATCCCGGTCCTCGGTGGGGGCCGTGCGGCGACGAGAACAGGACCGGCGACGCCGGGTCGTTGGCGCGGGGGGGTTCCCGTCCCCGCCGACGGGAACTGCCGTGCTGTCGGCGGGGACCGCCAGATGACGGGCTGGGGGCACAGCCGGACGCCCGGGCTCGGCCGAAGGCCCGGACATGAAGATCGACGTCCGTTCGAAGGAACCGTCGCAGCTGACACTCGTGACAGTGGCGAAGGCTCTGACGCTGCTGGGCGTCTCGACGAACCAGGGGTGACCGCCCGGCCGCCGGGGCAGCCGCCGGTGTTGCGGGTCCGGTGAGGCGCGTTCGCGGAGAGTTCGTCTTCCGGGGGCGCGTCGCGGCGGCGGTTGCCGTGGCGGCAGCAGCGCTGGCCGGGGCGGTGCTCATGCCCGCCGATGCCATGGGCGGTGTCGGGCCGACCGCCGGGAAGCTCGGGTTGGCCGGGGAGTACCCGCAGGCCGGCGGCTTCCAGCCGCCGTCCTGACCGGCCCACGCCGGCGGAGGTGTCACCAGCCGACGTGACGGGCGTCCCGCTCGCCGACGGGGGGCTCGCCGCCGGCCTCGGCGAAGGCCTGGAGTGCCTGGACGAGGTGGCGGCGCTGCCCCGGGGGCATGGCGTCGACGATGCGGGCGATCTCGGCGCGGCGGCGCTCCGTGACGTCGTTCACGGTGCGCCGCCCGGTCGCCGTCAGCGAGATGACCGTCGTGCGCCGGTCGGTGGGGGAGGCGCCGCGCGCGACCATGTCGACCGCCACGAGGCGGTCCAGCATGCGCAGCGCCGTGGAGGGCTGGACGCCCAGTTCCGCGGCGAGCTGCGAGAGGTTGAGCGCCCCGTGGCTCTCGAGGACCACCAGCATGCGCAGTTGGGGCAGGGTCAGCGCCTCCTCCACCGCGGCGAGCGAGCGGGCGGAGACCGCGACGAGGAGCCGGGACGCGGTCAGCAGGGCGCTGACCATCTCCTCGGCGGAGCTCCCGGGGTCGTCGGCGCCGGAGGGGGAGTCGGACGATGCGCGGGAGCCGGTGGCCATGCGTCCTTTCTACCGCTCCCGCGGTCGTCGTACGGGGGTGTACGGCACTCAGGTGAACGGGTGCGGCGCCGGGAACCCGCGCCCCGGGAGATCCGTTGAGCCATTGGGCAAAGGAATCGTCAAGGGGCGCGGCCCGCGCCGGAATGAGCAGGGAGATCCCATGGGTGTCAGCCTTTCCAAGGGCGGCAATGTCTCGCTGACGAAGGAGGCCCCGGGACTGACCGCGGTCACCGTCGGTCTGGGCTGGGACGTCCGTACGACCACCGGTACCGACTTCGACCTCGACGCGAGCGCGCTCCTGGTCAACGCCGAGAGCAAGGTCGTCTCCGACAAGCACTTCGTGTTCTTCAACAACCTGAAGAGCCCGGAGGGCTCGGTCGAGCACACCGGCGACAACCTCACCGGCGAGGGCGAGGGCGACGACGAGCAGGTCAAGGTGAACCTGGTCACCGTGCCGGCCGAGGTCGAGAAGATCGTCTTCCCGGTGTCGATCTACGAGGCCGAGACCCGCCAGCAGTCGTTCGGCCAGGTGCGCAACGCCTTCATCCGCGTGGTGAACCAGGCCGACAACAACGAGCTCGCCCGCTACGACCTGTCCGAGGACGCCTCGACGGAGACGGCGATGGTCTTCGGCGAGCTGTACCGCAACGGCGCCGAGTGGAAGTTCCGCGCCGTCGGCCAGGGTTACGCCTCGGGCCTGCGCGGCATCGCGCAGGACTTCGGCGTCAACCTGTGAGGTAGCCGTACGCCCGGGTGTACGGGCGGATACGACGCGGGGGCCGCGTGGCGCACGCCACGCGGCCCCCGCGCGTTCTCCGGGCGGGCGCGACGGGGGTCAGGCGACGCGCGCCGCGAGCTCCTTGGCCTTGGCGGCGGCCTGCTCGTGGGCCTTGGTGCGGGAGAGGTCGGAGGCCTCGATGAGGCCGGACATCGCCGGGACCGCGCGGGCAAGGGTGAGCTCGGGGACGATGAACTCGACGTTCGTGATGCCGAGGCAGCCCTGCAGGACCTTCTCCAGGTAGTTGGTCACGAACTCGAAGTCCTCACGAGGGGTGCCGGGGCCGTAGCCGCCGCCGCGGCTGGCCACGACGACGACCGGCGTGTCCGCGGCGGTGGGCCGCTCGCCCGCGGTCCGGCCCAGGATGATCACCTGGTCGAGCCAGGCCTTGAGGGTGCTGGGGATCGAGAAGTTGTACATCGGCGCGCTGATCAGCAGGGCGTCGGCCCGTTCGAGTTCGTCGGCCAGCTCGCCGCGCAGCGGGTGCTCGGCGCCGGCCACGTAGTGGGTCGCGTCGAGGTGCGGCACCGGCTCGGCGTTCAGGTCGCGGTAGATCACGACGCCGCCCGGGTGCTGGGCCTCCCACTCCTTGCGGAAGGAGTTCGCCACGTCCCGGGACGCGGAGGTCTCGGAGGGCCAGATGGACGAGTCGATGTGCAGCAGCGTGGGCATGGGGGTGCCTCCACTTCCGTAAAGTTCGGAGTGAAAAATTCGTACGCAGCTAGTGGTACCACAGGACCTTACTTTTCTGCAGCGCGTGACGGCAAGCCGGGTACCCTTGTGCTCATGGGACAGGGGACTGAGCCGGCCGCGCACGACGCGGAGCCGTGCGCCAAGGTCGACGTCGGGCTCACCCGCGTCTTCGGGATCCTCGGCAAGCGCTGGAGCGGTCTGATCGTGGCCGTCCTCACGCAGCGGCCGGCGTACTTCGTCGAACTGCGCCGGGCCATCCCCAAGATCAGCGAACGGATGCTCTCCGACCGGCTCACGGAGCTGGCGGAAGCGGGCATCGTCGTCCGCGAGGTGGATCCCGGGCCCCCGCTGCGGGTGAGCTACCGGCTCACCGAGGCGGGCGAGGCGCTCGGGCCGGCTCTGGGAGAGCTGGGGTCGTGGGCCGAGAAGTACCTCCCCGGCGGTGCCGCCGAGTGCACCGAGGGCGCGGAGGCCTGCCGCTGAGGGCGGTGACGTCCGGCTGACGCCCCGTCAGCCCTGCTGTCCGGCGGCGTCGTTGTAGCGGGTCAGGTAGGCGGCGAACCGCGCAAGGTCCGAATCGTCCCAGTCCGCCAGCCGCCCGCGCACGATGTGCCACGCCGCGCGGGTCGCCTCCGCGAGCACGGCCGCGCCCGCCGTGGTCGGCAGCAGCACCTGGACGCGGTGGTCGGCGGGGTCGGGGCGCCGCTCGACGAGGCCCAGCCGCTCCAGGGTGGCGATCTGGCGGCTGACCGTCGACTTGTCGAGCAGGAACGCCTGTGCCAGGTCCGTGGCCCGGCAGTGCCGGCGCTCGCTCATGTGGGCCAGCAGTGTGTACGCGACCAGCGACAGCTTCGGGTGCATGCGGGCCGCCGCGGCGCGTGCCCGGCGGGCGAACGCGGTCATCTCGCGATGGATCGTCTCGACGGAGGCGTCGTTCCCGGCCTGCATGCTTGTAGGTTACATCTGGGTGGATCGGAGTGGTTTGCGCCTATTCGTCGCCATGGTCAGCCGGGCAGCGCCAGCTCGAACCAGACGACCTTGCCGACCGCCTTGCGGCTGGTGCCCCAGCGCCGGGAGAGGTTGCTGACCAGGGCCAGGCCCCGGCCCTCCTCGTCGTCGGCGTCCGCGCGGCGCAGCTGCGGCAGGTTGTGATCGTCGTCGCTGACCTCGACCAGCAGCTTGCCGACCCGCATCAGCCGTAGCGACACCTCGTGCGAGGCGACCCGCAGCGCGTTGGTCACCAGCTCGCTGACCAGCAGCTCGGTCAGGTCGCTGAGCCCGTGCAGCCCCCACCGCGCCAACTGCTCACGGGTGAGCGCGCGGGCCCGCCGTACGTCGGAGAGGTCCATCGCCAGCCGCCACTCGGCGACGTCCTCGGACGGGATGCCCTGGAAGTTGGCGACCAGCAGCGCCACGTCGTCGCGGCGGTCGTCGGAGTGGACACGGCTGAGGATCTGCTCGCAGACGTCCTCGGGGGTCTGCTGCGGCTCGATGACGTTGGAGCACAGCGCCGCCAGGCCGGCGTCTATCCCCTGGCCGCGCACCTCGACCAGGCCGTCGGTGCACAGCACCAGCCAACTGCCGTCCGGGACCGGGATCTCGACCGTCTCGAAGGGGACGCCGCCGACGCCGATCGGGGCGCCCTTGGGGATCTGCAGCAGTTCGCTGCGGCCGTCGTGCCGGGCCAGTACGGGAGGGATGTGGCCCGCGTTGGCCAGCGTCAGGGAGCGGTGGATCGGGTCGTAGACCGCGTACACGCACGTCGCGAGGTGCTCGGCGCCAAGGCGGTGGGCGAGGTTGTCCAGGTGCCGCAGCAGCTGCGCGGGCGGCAGGTCGAGCGCGGCCATCGTGATCACGGAGGTGCGGAACTGGCCCATCACGGCCGCCGACAGCAGACCGTGGCCCATGACGTCGCCGACGATCAGCGCCACGCGCCCGCCGGGCAGCTGGATGGCGTCGAACCAGTCGCCGCCGACCTGGGCCTGGCGGTCACCGGGCATGTAGTGGTGGGCGATCCGCACCCCGGGGATACGGGGCGGGCGGGTCGGCATCATGCTGCGCTGCAGGGTCGCGGCGGCGCGCGACTCCAGCCGGTGCAGGCGGGCGTTGTCCAGGTGCACGGCGCCCCGGGCGGCGACCTCGGCGGCGGTCGCGGCGTCCTTGGCGTCGAAGGGGCGGCGTCCGGGGTGGCGCAGGAAGCACATCCGCCCCAGCACGGTGCCGCGTGCGGTGAGCGGTACGACGACCATCGACCGCTCGGGAAGTAACGGGCCGAGCCCGGGGACACCCAGGTCGAGTGCGATGTCCCGGGCGAGCGCGGGGTCTATCACCGGTACGAGCAGCGGCTCGCCCAGCCGTGGGGTGGAGTCGGCCGGCAGCGGGATCAGCTCGCCCTCCGGCAGGGCGGCCGCCCAGGCCCCGGGGGTGGTGTCGGTGTGGGCCACGGCGACCCGGCGGGCGATGATCGTTTCCCCGGACAGGTCGTCCTTCGGCGGTTCGGTGTCGGAGAACAGCTGGTCGACGACGAGGACGGCGGCGAAGTCGGCGAAGCGCGGCACGGTGACGGCGCACAGCTCGCGGGCGGTCGTCTCCAGGTCGAGGGTCGTGCCCACCTTGGCACCGGTCTCCCGCAGCAGGGCCAACTGCTCGTCCAGTACGTTGCCCGGGGCGAGCGAGGGGCCGGGGGTGGTGGCCGCGGGGACCGGCGCCGGCGTCGGGACGTCGGCGCGCGGGCCGGGCAGCAGCTCCGGGTGCGGGGCGGGCCGGGTGGGGCGGGCGGTGCGGCCGGTGGCGGGGTTCACGGGGTCCGGGGCCACGGTCGTGCCGTACTCCTCGGGGAGCACCGGGAGCAGCACCGTGCCGTCGACCTCCACCGCCGGGTAGCCCAGGGGCACGATCTGGCGGACGATCCGGTCCAGCCGGCCCGCGCTGACCCGGGGCAGGACCGACCCCAGACGGCCGGTCAGGTGCTCGGCGTGCGCGGGGTCGGCGACCGGGGCGAGGCGCGGGGTGATGCGTACGGCGCCGCGGGCGGTGGTGCCGTCGGCGGTATAGGGCAGCAGCTGGTCGCCGAGCGCGAGGCGCGGCCCGGTGTCGCGCAGCGGACGGGCGTTGGCGGCGATCACCAGCAGGCTCCGGCCGGCCGGCTCCATGATCCGGTAGGACCACCACACCACGTCCTTGACGCCCCCGTCGCGGTCGGTGGTGGGCAGCGCGCCGGCCCAGGCGGACCGGGTGAGGTCGTCCAGCACCTCCAGGGCGTCCTGCTCGCCCGGGTGCCGGCCCGCGGTGTGGGGCAGCAGGCCGGCCGCCGGCCGGCCGAACACGCCCTCCCAGCGGTGGCCGAAGAGCTCCTCGGCACCGCGGTTCCAGTACGAGACGTCGCCGTCGGGACCGACGCAGAGCACGGCGAGGCGCACGAGCGCGGAGACGCCGGTGGCTGCGAGCGGGGTCGTGGTCGTGGGAAGCCTGGTCATCTCGTCCAACGTCGGGCACCTGAGGTTCGGCTGCGGTTCGGCGCGGAAGGCTGAAAGAGCATCAGGGTCGGGTTTGCACCGTCCAGGGAAGCATGAAACATCGGACGCGGTCCGGTAAATGGCTAGATTGCCCCCAGGAGTGACCAACCGGGCATGGCCCATGGGGAGGGAGAGCACGTGGCGCACAGGCTCCCGCACATCGCGGGGTTCCGGAGATGGCCGCACGACGGTGCGCCCAAGCAGGAGGGCAAGGCGCTGCGGGAGGCGGTCCCGCGTGAGGCGCACGCGGCGTTCGTACCGGGGCCCGACCGGCCGGGCGCGGTCGAGGCGGTGCGGGAGTCCGGGCTCGGGCGCATCCCGGAACTCGTCCCGCTGCGGGTGGGGAGGATGACGTCGAGCCCCTTCGCCTTCCTTCGCGGCTCGGCCGGGCTGATGGCCGCCGACCTCGCGGGCGCCCCGGTCACCGGCATCGGCGCCCAGATCTGCGGTGACGCGCACGCCGCCAACTTCGGCCTGTACGGAGACCATCTGGGCCGGCTGGTCATGGACATCAACGACTTCGACGAGACCGTCCACGGCCCCTGGGAGTGGGACGTCAAGCGCCTCGCCACCTCCCTGGTGCTGGCCGGGCGCGAGGCCGGGGCCGACGAGGACGCCTGCCGGGGCGCCGCCTTCGACGCGGTCGGCGCGTATCGGCGCACCATGCGGCTGCTGGCGAAGATGCCGGTGCTGGACGCCTGGCACGCCATCGCCGACGAGGAACTGGTCGCGCACGCCGACGCCCGCGATCTGGCCGGCACGCTGCGCCTGGTGGCCGGCAAGGCTCGCCGCAACACCAGTGCCAAGTTCGCGGCGCGGGCGACGGAGGAGGTCGAGGGCGGCGGCCGCCGCTTCGTCGACGCGCCCCCGGTGCTGCGCCGGGTGCCGGACGAGGAGGCGGCGGCGGTCGCCGCGGCCCTGTCGGAGGCCGGCTACCTGGCGACGATCGGAGAGGACCGGCGACCGCTGCTGGCCCGGTACGCGGTGCACGACGTGGCGTTCCGGGTGGTCGGTACGGGCAGCGTGGGCACCCGCTCCTACGTGGTGCTGCTGCTGGACCACCTCGGGCAGCCGCTGGTGCTCCAGGTGAAGGAGGCCCGGCCCTCCGCCCTGCTGCCGTACCTGGGCAAGGCCGGGTTCGACGCCCCCGCGGTGGAGCACGAGGGGCGGCGCGTGGTGCTCGGCCAGAAGCGCATGCAGGTCGTCAGCGACAGCCTGCTGGGCTGGGCCGACGTGGACGGACGGCCGTACCAGGTGCGGCAGTTCCGCAACCGCAAGGGCAGCGTCGACCCCGCGGAGCTGGAGTCCGGGTTGATAGACGACTACGCGCGGATGACGGGCGCGCTGCTGGCCAGGGCGCACGCGCACTCCGCGGACCCCCGGCTGATCGCGGGCTACTGCGGCAAGGGCGAGCAACTGGACGAGGCGGTGGCGGCCTTCGCGGTGGCGTACGCCGACCGGACCGAGGCGGACCACGCGGAACTGGTGGCGGAGGTGCGGGCCGGGCGGATCGCGGCGGAAGAGGGCGTGTGAGGCGGCGGGCGCCGGAGCGCCGGCGGCGGCTACCAGGCCGTAGCCTGTGACCGGCGCCCCCCTCTGCTCGTAGGCTGGACCGGTGACGAATTCCCCCGGCACCGAGTCGGCCCCCGGCACCGAGTCGGCCGCCGCATCCTCTTCCGAGCCCCAGGACCGCCTGGCCCAGGCGGTCCGCGCCGCCGAGCGCGCCCTGATCGAGTTCGAGATCGCGGTGGAGACCTTCAGGGTGGAGGTCGAGAACTTCTCCCGGCTGCACCACCAGAAGCTCGGCCCGATGTACGCCCGGCTCGACGAGCTCGACGCGCTGATCGCCGAGGCGGTCGCGGCGAACAGCGGCTCCCGCGAGGACATCGCCCGCGCCTGGGAGGCCCGGGCGCTCGTGATGCCGATGCCCGGGGTGGAGGAGCTCTTCGACGGGCTGCTCGGCTCGGACGGGGTCCGGCCCCAGGAGGACCCGAACCCGCCGCGCCGCGTCCGGCCGGGCAAGGAGGCGCAGCGGCTCTACCGCGAGCTGGTCCGCAAGGCCCACCCGGACCTGGCGCAGGACGAGGCCGAGGTCGAGCGGCGCAGCGAGTTCATCGCCCGGGTCAACGAGGCCTACACGTACGCCGACGAGCAGCGGCTGCGCGAGCTGGCGGAGGAGTGGGAGGCCGGGCCGGTTCCCGAGGAGGCTCAGCCGAGCGAGGCGGAGGTGCTGTACGCGCGGCTGGAGTGGCTGGCGCAGCGCAAGGAGCAGCTGGCCGTGCTCGCCGCCGAGCTGGAGAACAGCGCGATCGCGCAGATGATGAAGCTGTCGCCGGACGACCCGGACGGGCTGCTCAACGAGATCGCGGAGAACCTCCTCAACCAGGTCGCCAACCGCGAGGCCCGGCTGGCGGAGCTCGTGCGCTCCTCGAAGGGGCCCGCGTAGCCGGTCGGGTACGTTCGACCTGCACGCCCTGACCGAAGGAGTCCGTTCCATGTTCTACGCCCAGCTGCCCGCGGTGGACGCCGCGCAGGTCCCCGCCGACGGCTACCTGCTCGACGTACGGGAGCACGACGAGTGGGACGCCGGGCACGCCGAGGGCGCGGTGCACATCCCGATGGGCGAGGTCGTCGCCCGTATCGGGGAGGTCCCGGCGGACCGCCGGGTGCACGTCGTGTGCCGGGTCGGCGGTCGCTCGGCGCAGGTCGCCCAGTACCTGATCGCGCAGGGCCTCGACGTGGTGAACGTCGACGGCGGGATGCTCGGCTGGGAGGCCGCGGGCCGCCCGCTGGTGACGGACGGCGCGGGCCCGGCGCACGTGCTCTGAGCGCCCCGGGAGGCCGTTCCGCGGGACGCTCGGGCCTCGGCGGCCGGCAGGCCGCCCGGTTCCTCCTCGTGGGCGGCGGCGGGGCCGAGGGAGAGTTCCGGCTGCTTGGCACGACGCGCCGACGCCCTCGGAGGCCCAGATCTTGGCGACCGCGACGTCGGCGGGGTCCAGCCGCCTGGCGGCCTGCCAGCAGGTGACCTCCATCGCCCGCAGGTCGATGGAGCGGTCGGCGGACTGTACGGCCACGGCCTGGAAGGTGGCCGGCGGGTGCCCGAACCACTCGCGCCGGCAGGTGTGGGCGTCGGTCATGGGCAGGACGGCGCCGCCGAGCCCGAGCGCCAGGGCGCAGGTGCCGGTGGTCAGCAGCCGGCGCAGCCGGTCCGAGGCGCCGTCGGCGGTGATCATGGCTCCCGCGGGGAAGCGGACGGCGTCCAGCCGGAGCTACGGCGTGGCGCTCACCGCTCGTCGAGATCTGCTCGGCCGCGGTGACCGCCTCGCGGGGGACGACGGCGATGACGGTGCGGCCGCCGGCGGCGCAGGCCGGGACCAGGACGTGGTCGGCGTACGGGGCCCAGGGGACGGCGGTGTGGGAAGCGGCCGAGCAGCCAGTCGCGGGGGGCGGCGGCTCCGTCTGTGTGGCGCTGGGAGTCCCCGTCCGCGGGCCGTGCGGTGACGGCGAGCTCCGCGCCGTCGTGGCCGGTGCGGCCGGCCGAGGCGACGGCCGGCACCAGGTCGCCGCGGTCCACCGCGGCAGCAGCCGGTCGCGCAGCTCATCGGGGCCGTCGGCCTGAACGGCGAGCGCGGCGGCGCAGGTCTCCAGCAGCGGCACCCGGGCCGGTACGGCCCCGGCCCCGCACAGCACCAGGCACAGTGCGACCGGGTCGAGGCCGGCCCCTCCGTACGTCTCGTCGAGCACCAGGCCGAGGAGGTCGGCCGAGGCCGGGCGGCGCCACAGCGGGCGGTCGAAGTCCTCCGCGACCGCCCCGGCGGTCAGCGCGGGGCTCGGCACGGCGTCGGGGGCCACCCCGGAGAACACCGCCCGAGCCGCCTCGACGGCCGCCAGCTGCTCCTGGCTGAAGCTGAAGTCCATGGCCCGGCCTCCCGGAAGCATCGATTCTGACGGTGTGTCAGATCAGGGGGCCGGGCGGGGAAGTCCGCATCCCCGTCGCCCTCGCCCGCCTCCCCGTGCCGGGCCGTGGCCCGTGCTGACCGGGACGGCTGTACCGCACGCGTGGGGCATGAGTACCGTTCCGTGCTGAGCGGAACACGGGGAACAGGAGCGGAGACCACGATGGAGCCACCCGAGGAGTCCGGGGGACCGGCCGCGATAGCCGCGCTGTCACCGCCCGCGCGGACCGTGGTCGCGCTGGCGCTGGCCGCGGCCGCGGTCGGCGTCGCAGTGCACCTCCTCATGGTCTTCCTGCACGTCGCGCCGCCGAACACCGCCACCAAGAAGCACGGCGAACTGGTCGGCAGCTACGTCTATCCCGAGTTCGAGCAGAACTGGAAGCTCTTCGCGCCCAATCCGCTCCAGCAGAACATCCACGTCTGGGCGCGTGCCGAGGTGCGCAAGGACGACGGCGGCAGCCAGGTGACCGGCTGGGTCGACCTCACGGCCATGGACATAGCCGCGATCAGGCACAACATCGCGCCCAGCCACACCGAGCAGAACCAACTGCGCCGGGCGTGGAGCTTCTACGCGGCCTCCCACGGTGAGAAGGACAAGCCCATCGGCCTGCGCGGCGAGCTGAGCAGGCAGTACCTGCAGCGCATCGTGGAGGACCGGTTCGGGCCCCGGCTCAACGGCGGCGACGTCGTCCGCCTGCAGGTGCGGAGCGGCACCACAGCGGTCGCGGCCCCCACCTGGAGCCCCGAGAAGATCGACACGCGCACCACCTTCCAGGTGCTGCCCTGGTGGAGCTCGGACGTGGCGGACCAGGCGGACGAGGACGAGGGCGGGGAGGACGCGTCGTGAGCGAGGCGCTGAACGAAGCCGCGCAGGGGGCCCCGCGGGGAGCCCACCCGGCCCCGCACGAAGCCGTACGCGGCGGGCCGGTCCCCGCCCCCGGCCGCACGGCGGCCCCGGCGCCGGTTCCGTCCCCCTTCGCCGGGGTGCTCGACTCCGCCGCGGGCGGTCTGTCGCGCGGGCTGGCCCGGATCACCGGCACCACCGTCGGCCGCTACCAGGCCGCCGTCGTACGCATAGGCATCTCGCTGACCTGGCTGCTGTTCCTGCTGCGCGAGTGGCCGCACCGCCACGAGCTCTACGGGCCGGACGGCGCCTGGAGCTGGGACCTGGCGGACCGGCTCGTCGCCGGCAACCACGCCTTCACCCTGCTGCTGTGGGGCAGGGCCGACGTCTGGTTCGAGGTCGTCTACACGGGCGCGATCCTGGCGAGCGTGATGCTGCTGCTCGGCTGGCGCACCCGCACGGCCTCGCTGCTGTTCATGATCGGCGTGCTCTCCCTGCAGAACCGCAGCGTCTTCGTCGGCGACGGCGGAGACAACGTGATCCACCTGATGGCGATCTACCTCGTCGTCACCCGGTGCGGGCAGGTCTGGTCGCTGGACTCCCGCCGCCGGGCCAGGCGGCGGGAGGGCGACGGCGCGGGGATCGCGCTGTGGATCGTCCTCGGGCTCGTGCTGGCCGTGGCGCAGCTGCTCGGCCGCACCGGACTGACCTGGACCGACGGCCTGCTGCCCTGGCTGGGCTGGACGCCGTTCCTGTGGGGGTTCCTGCTGCTCCAGGCCGTGTGGTGGGCGGTGCGGCGGTACGCGCCGGGCGAGCCGCGCACGGTGCTCGACATCCTCGCCAACATCCTGCACGGCGCCGGTCTGCTGGTGATCGTCGTCGAGGTGTGCCTGATCTACTCCACGGCGGGCTGGTACAAGGTCCAGGGCTCGCGCTGGCAGGACGGCACGGCGCTGTACTACCCCCTGCACCTGGACGACTTCAGCCCCTGGCCGGGGCTGTCCCACGCGATGGCCGCCAGCGGACTGATGGTCATGGTGATCACCTACGGCACGGTGATCGTCCAGGTCGCCTTCCCCTTCACGCTCTTCAACCGCCGGGTCAAGAACGTGCTGCTCGCGCTGATGATGGTGGAGCACGCCTCGATCGCGGTCGTCCTCGGACTGCCCTTCTTCTCGCTGGCGATGATCGCCGCCGACGCGGTCTTCCTGCCCACCGGTTTCCTGCGCTGGGCGGGCGACCGCGTGGCGCGCCCGCTGCGGCGCGGCGGCGGAGCCGGCGCGGCGGCGGACGGCGCCGGGGAGCCGGCGGACGCCCGGGCGCGGGACGCGGAGGACACGGACGACGCGGAGAAGGCGAAGGACGCGGAGAGGCCGAAGGAAGCGCCTGCGCGGGCGGTCGCGGGGCCGCTGGGGCCGGGACCGGACGGCGAGCCCGCCCCCTCTAACCTCGTGGTGTGAGCACCAGCCAGGACGACGCGGCCGAGCCGCTGCAGTACGACGACGGCTTCGGCCCCGAGATCGGGGTCGGGCCGCATCCGCGACCCTGGCCCGAGGGCCCGCGTTACGACCCCGAGCTGCTCGCGCACGGCGACCGCCGCAACGTGGTGGACGAGTACCGCTACTGGACGCGGGAGGCGATCGTCGCCGACCTCGACACCCGGCGCCACGACTTCCACGTCGCCGTCGAGAACTGGCAGCACGACTTCAACATCGGTTCCGTGGTGCGCACCGCCAACGCCTTCCTGGCCAAGGAGGTGCACATCGTGGGGCGGCGCCGGTGGAACCGACGCGGCGCCATGGTGACCGACCGCTACCAGCACGTGCGCCACCACCTGGACGTCGCGGCGCTGGCCGCGTGGGCGGCCGCGGAGGACCTGCCGGTCATCGGGATCGACAACCTCCCCGGCGCCGTGCCCCTGGAGACCACCGAGCTGCCCCGGCGCTGCGTGCTGCTCTTCGGGCAGGAGGGGCCCGGTCTGACCGACGAGGCGTGGAAGCACTCCGCGGCGGTCTGCTCGATCGCCCAGTTCGGCTCCACGCGGTCGATCAACGCGGGAGCGGCGGCGGCCATCGCGATGCACGCCTGGATCCAGCGCTACGCGCGGGTGGGGACGGAGCAGCCCCGTCCGGAGTGACAGGGCTTCTCCGGGCGGGGCTGTCGTCGGTGAGGCGGCCGGATCAGGCCTGGCGGCGGACCTCGATGACCCGGAAGCGGCTCGCGACGAAGGCGCCGTCGCACAGGGCCGCGTTGGCGGCGGGGTTGCCGCCGGAGCCGTGGAAGTCGGAGAAGGCGGCCGTCTGGTTGACGTACACCCCGCCGGTCAGGTTCAGCGAGAGCTGGGCGGCCTCCTCCAGGCAGACCTCCTCGATCTGCCGCTCCACCTCGCCGGAGGTGGTGTAGGCGCCGACCGTCATGGCGCCCTTCTCCCGCACGGTGCGGCGCAGCAGGTCGACCGAGTCCTTGGTGGAGTCCATGGCGACCGCGAAGGCGACCGGGCCGAAGCACTCCGACATGTAGGCGGCCTCGTCGTCCGGCTTGGCGCCGTCCAGCTTCACGATCACCGGGGTGCGGACCACGGCGTCCGGGAAGTCGGGGTGCGTGACCTCGCGGGAGGCGAGCGCGACCTCGCCGAGCGACGCGGCGGCCTCCAGGCGGGCCTTCACATCGGGGTTGACCAGGGCGCCCAGCAGGGCGTTGGCCCGGGCGTCGTCGCCGAGCAGCCCGCCGACGGCGGCCGACAGATCGCCCACGACCTCGTCGAAGCCCTTGTGGCCGTCGTCGGTGGCGATGCCGTCCCGCGGGATCAGCAGGTTCTGCGGGGTGGTGCACATCTGGCCGCTGTACAGGGACAGGGAGAAGGCCAGGTTGGACAGCATGCCCTTGTAGTCGTCCGTGGAGTCGACGACCACGGTGTTGACGCCGGCCTTCTCGGTGAAGACCTGGGCCTGGCGGGCGTTCTCCTCCAGCCAGTCGCCGAAGGCGGTGGAGCCGGTGTAGTCGATGACGCGGATCTCGGGGCGCAGCGCCAGCGTCTTGGCCAGGCCCTCGCCGGGCCGCTCGGCGGCCAGGCAGACCAGGTTCGGGTCGAAGCCGGTCTCGGCGAGCACCTCGCGGGCGATCTTGACCGTCAGCGCCAGCGGGAGCACCGCGCGCGGGTGCGGCTTGACCACCACCGCGTTGCCGGTGGCCAGGGAGGCGAAGAGGCCCGGGTACCCGTTCCAGGTGGGGAAGGTGTTGCAGCCGATCACGAGCGCGACGCCGCGCGGCACGGCGGTGAAGTCCTTGCGCAGGCTCAGCGGGTCGCGCTTGCCCTGTGGCTTGACCCACTCGGCCGTGCCGGGGGTGCGCACCTGCTCCACGTAGGCGTACGCGACGGCCTCGAGGCCGCGGTCCTGCGCGTGCGGGCCGCCGGCCTGGAAGGCCATCATGAAGGCCTGGCCGGAGGTGTGCATGACCGCGTGGGCCATCTCCGTGGTGCGCGCGTTGATCCGGGCCAGGATCTCCAGGCAGACCAGGGCCCGGTTCTCGGGGCCGGCCTCGCGCCAGGCGGGCATCGCGGCCTTCATCGCGGGGAGGAGCACGTCGACGGCCGGGTGCGGGTACTCCACGCCCAGGTCGATGCCGTAGGGGGACACCTCACCGCCGGTCCAGCCGTCGGTACCGGGCTGGTCCAGGTCGAAGCGGGTGCCGCGCAGGGCGTCGAACGCGGCCTGGGCGGTCTCGCCGTCCGCGTATGCCTTCGGGTGCTCGGGGTACGGGGACCAGTACTCGCGGGTACGGATCGCCTCGAGCGCCTTGTCGAGCGTCTCGCGGTGCGCTTCGACCGACGGTACAGCGGTGAGATCGGCAGCCATGGGGCCAACTCCTCGTCGAGCTGGATTGGGGTGGGCAGGGTGCTGGCTTCACCGCTAGATTAACCGAATGTTCGGTCGGGACAAGGGGGCCGACCCAAGCTGTGGACAACCGGCGAGGAGCAGTGGCGGCGATGAGCGCTCTTGACCGATCCAGCACGGTCGCGGTGGTGGGCACGGGGACGATGGGCCAGGGGATCGCCCAGGTCGCACTGGTGGCGGGGCATCCCGTGCGCCTCTACGACGCCGGGCCGGGCCGGGCCGAGCAGGCCGAGCGGGCCATAGGGGAACGGCTGGACCGGCTGGTGGAGAAGGGCCGGCTGTCCGCCGGCGAGCGCGACGCGGCCCGCGGGCGGCTCTCGGCCGTCCGCGAGATCGAGGAACTGGCGGGCGTGTCGCTCGTCGTCGAGGCGATCCTGGAGGACCTGGGCGCCAAGCAGCAGCTCTTCACGGCGCTGGAGTCGGTGGTCCGCGAGGACTGCCTGCTGGCCACCAACACCTCCTCCCTGTCGGTGACCGCCGTGGGCGGCGCGCTGCGCCTTCCGGGGCGCTTCGTGGGCCTGCACTTCTTCAACCCCGCCCCGCTGCTCCCGCTGGTAGAGGTGGTCTCCGGCGCCGCGACGGACGAGGCGGCCGCCAGGACCGCGTACGACACCGCCGCCACCTGGGGCAAGACGCCGGTGCGCTGCACCGACACCCCCGGCTTCATCGTCAACCGGGTCGCGCGCCCCTTCTACGCCGAGGCCTTCCGGCTCCACGAGGAACGGGTCGCCGACCCCGCCACCATCGACGCGGTGCTGCGGGAGAGCGGCGGCTTCCGGATGGGCCCCTTCGAACTCACCGACCTCATCGGCCAGGACGTCAACGAGGCCGTCACCCGCTCGGTGTGGGACTCCTTCTTCCAGGACCCCAGGTTCACTCCCTCGCTCGCCCAGCGGCGGCTGGTGGAGTCCGGGCGGCTCGGCCGCAAGAGCGGGCACGGCTGGTACGACCACGCCGAGGGCGCGGCCGCCGCGGCCCCCCACACCGCCGGGCCGGAGAAGCCGCCCGCCGAGGTCACCGTGTGCATGAGCGGCCGCGGCCCGGCCGCGGTGCTGCCCAGGCTGATCGCCGAGGCGGGGATCGAGGTGCTGGACGGCGAGGTCGCCGACCCGGACGACGGGTTCATCGAGCTGCCCGGCGGCGGCCGGCTCTACCTGGCGGACGGCGGACCGGCCACCACGGGCCCGGCCGTCGACTACGTGCAGTTCGACCTCGCGCTGGACTACCGGGTGGCCACCCGGGTCGCCCTCGCTCCGTCCGACTCCGCGCGCCCGGAGACCATGCAGGCGGCGATCGGCCTGTTCCAGGCGCTGGGCAAGAAGGTCAGCGTCATCGAGGACGTCCCGGGCATGATCGTCGCCCGTACCGTGGCGATGCTGGTGGACTTCGCCACCGACGCGGTCGCGCGCGGGGTGGCCTCGCCGGAGGACGTCGACTCCGCGATGCGGCTGGGCGTGAACTACCCGCGCGGTCCGCTGGCCTGGGGCGAGGAACTGGGCTTCGAGTGGGTGCGCGAGGTGCTGCGCAACCTGCACCAGGCGTACCCCGGCGGGCGGTACGCGCCGTCCCGTCCGCTGAACCGCCGCGCGGCGGTCGAGGGGAGACTGCTCTAATCATGACCATGGCACAGCGCGACGGCTCCGCCCCCAAGAGGGACACGTACACCCCGGACTCGCTGCTGGCCGTGGCAGTGGCGGTCTTCATCGAGCGCGGTTACGACGGCACGTCCATGGAGCACCTGTCACGGGCCGCCGGCATCTCCAAGTCCTCGATCTACCACCATGTGCGGGGCAAGGAGGAGCTCCTGGAGCGCGCCGTCGGCCGTGCCCTGGACGGGCTCTTCGGCATCCTGGCGGAGCCCGGGGCGAGCGGCGGGCGTGCCGTGGAGCGGTTGGAGTACGTCACGCGCCGCACCACCGAGGTGCTGATGGCGGAGCTGCCCTACGTCACGCTGCTGCTGCGGGTGCGCGGCAACACCACGGCCGAGCGGGCGGCCATGGAGCGCCGCAGGGAGTTCGACCACCGGGTCGCCGACCTGCTGAAGTCGGCCGTCGCGGAGGGGGACCTGCGAGGTGACGTGGAGCCCAGGCTCGCGACCAGGCTGCTCTTCGGAATGATCAATTCCATAGTCGAGTGGTACCAGCCGCACGCGGCCGGTACCAGGGAGCACGACGACGCCGCGGTCGTGGACGCCGTCGTGCGGCTGGCCTTCGACGGGTTGCGCGTCTCTTGACGCTGGTCCAGACCAACCGTCACGCTCAGGGTCATGGCCCTCACCTTGCGTGCCCGTTTGTGCGCCGCCTCGGCGGCCGTCCTGCTGCTCGCCGGGTGCGGAGGCGGTGACGGCGACGGCGACGGGCGGGCCGCCGACGCCGCACCGCCGGAGGACTTCGGATGCCTGACGGCCGCGCAGGCGAAGGCCGGCTCCGTCGGCTACGACGACACCGGCGGCAACCCCGTGGACGCCTGGCTCGGCGGCAGGGGCGACACGGCCGTCCTGCTGATGCACCAGGCGGACGGCGACATGTGCCAGTGGATGCCGCAGGCCGGCCTTCTGGTGAAGGACGGCTACCGCGTCCTGGTCGTCGACTCCAACGGCAGCGAGGTGCCCGAGGTCGTGGGCGGCGTGGCGTTCCTGCGCGCCAAGGGCGCGCGGCACGTGCTGCTGATGGGCGCCTCCAAGGGCGGCACGGCCGTGCTGGAGGGTGCCGCGTCGGCCGACCCGCCGGTCGACGCCGTGGTCTCGCTCTCCGCACCCGAGACCTACGGGACGATGGACGCGAGCTCCGCGGTGCCCCGGCTGACCGTGCCCGTGCTCTACATGGCGGCGGCGGGCGACACGGCGTTCGCGGAGTCGACCGAGGCGCTGAGCAAGGCCACGAAGAAGGCGGCCGAGAACCGGCTCGACATCGTCGGCGGACCCCAGCACGGCGTGGGCATGCTCACCTACGACCCCAATTGGGCCACCGTGACGGCCTTCCTGAAGAAGTACGCCGGATAGCCGGGCGGAGGATGGGCGGGCGGATCCGCGGACGGGGCCGGCGTCAGTCGGTCAGCACCCGGTCGGTCTCCTCGAAGACCAGCAGCGTGCGGCTGCTGAGCACTTCCGGCACCGCCTGGATGCGGGTCAGCACCAGCTCCCGCAGGCTGCGGTTGTCGGGGGTGTGGACGAGCAGCAGCACGTCGAAGTCCCCGCTCACCAGGGCGATGTGGGCGACCCCGGGAAGCTCCAGAAGCTTCTCCCGCACGGTGCGCCAGGAGTTCTGCACGATCTTCAGAGTGATGTACGCGGATGCCCCGTGACCTGCGCGTTCGTGGTCGACCCGGGCCGTGAAGCCGCGGATGACCCCGTCCTCGATGAGGCGGTTGATCCGGGCGTAGGCGTTGGCGCGGGACACATGGACGTGCTCCGCCACCGACCGTATGGACGCCCGGCCGTCCTCCTGCAGGTAGCGCAGGATCGCGCGGTCGATGGCGTCCAGCGGACGCACCGCCGCCGGACCGGTGTCCGGTGCCGCTGCCTGCGGTCCCGGGGCCCCGCCCCGAGAAATTTGGGAATCCGTCACGCCCCCGAGCCTCCCTAGCATGGACGTACTGGCTCCATCTCAGGGTGTGGAGAACCGTTTGTCCACAGGCAGGACGCACCTGTAGCCAAAATGCCTCCGGCGACCGAACAATCGGTAGGGGAGCGATACCCGCTCCACCGATCGAACACGCCCACGAGGAGGTGCTCGCGATGACCGTCCTGGACCAGCACGTCTGGCAACCCCGCACCGACCCGGCGCCGCTGCTGCCCGACCCTGAGCCGTACCGACTGCTCGGCACCCCCGAGGCAGGTGCGCTCGACGCCGGACTGCTGACCACGATGTACGGACAGCTGGTGCGCGGCCGCCGCTACAACCGGCAGGCCACCGCGCTCACCAAGCAGGGCAGGCTCGCCGTCTACCCCTCCAGCACCGGCCAGGAGGCGTGCGAGGTCGCCGCGGCGCTCGCCCTCGAGCCCCGGGACTGGCTGTTCCCCAGCTATCGCGACACCCTCGCCGCCGTCGCCCGCGGCGTCGACCCCGTCGAGGCGCTGACGCTGCTGCGCGGCGACTGGCACACCGGCTACGACCCGCGCGAGCACCGGGTCGCCCCGCTCAGCACTCCGCTGGCCACCCAGCTGCCGCACGCCGTCGGCCTGGCGCACGCCGCCAGGCTCAAGGGCGACGACGTGGTGGCGCTCGCCATGGTCGGCGACGGAGGCACCAGCGAGGGCGACTTCCACGAGGCGCTGAACTTCGCCGCCGTGTGGCGCTCCCCCGTCGTCTTCCTCGTGCAGAACAACGGCTTCGCCATCTCGGTGCCGCTCGCCAAGCAGACCGCCGCCCCGTCGCTGGCCCACAAGGCCGTGGGCTACGGGATCCCCGGCCGGCTCGTCGACGGCAACGACATCGCGGCCGTTCACGCCGTGCTCACCGAGGCCGTGGCCCGCGCCCGCGAGGGCGGCGGGCCGACCCTGGTCGAGGCGATCACCTACCGCATGGACGCCCACACCAACGCCGACGACGCCACCCGCTACCGCGAGGACGCCGAGGTCGAGGCCTGGCGCGAGCACGACCCGATCGCGGTGCTCGAACGCGCGATGCGCGAGCGCGACCTGCTCGACGAGGCGACGGTCCGCGAGACCGAGCAGGACGCGGAGCGGATGGCCGCCGCGCTGCGCGAGCGGATGAACGAGGAGGCGGTCCTCGACCCGATGGACCTGTTCGCACACGTCTACGCCGAGCCCACCCCGCAGCTGCGCGAGCAGGCCGCGATGCTGAGGGCCGAGCTGGAGGCCGAGGCACAGTCATGAGCACCGCCACCACCGCGACCCCCGTGGCCGCCGGACGCAAGCCGGCCACCATGGCCCAGGCGCTCAACCGCGCGCTGCGCGACTCCCTCGCCGAGGACCCCTCCGTCCACCTCTTCGGCGAGGACATCGGCACCCTCGGCGGTGTCTTCCGGATCACCGACGGCCTCGCCAAGGAGTTCGGCGACAGCCGCTGCACCGACACCCCGCTCGCCGAGGCCGGCATCCTCGGCACGGCCGTGGGCATGGCGATGTACGGCATGCGCCCCGTGGTCGAGATGCAGTTCGACGCCTTCGCCTACCCGGCGTTCGAGCAGCTGGTCAGCCACGTCGCCAAGATGCGCAACCGCACGCGCGGCGCCATGCCGCTGCCGCTGACCATCCGCGTGCCCTACGGCGGCGGCATCGGCGGCGTCGAGCACCACAGCGACGCGTCCGAGGCCTACTACGCGCACACCCCAGGCCTGCACGTCGTCACCCCCGCCACGGTGGCGGACGCCTACGGGCTGCTGAGGGCCTCGATCGCCTCCGACGACCCGGTGGTCTTCCTCGAGCCGAAGCGGCTGTACTGGTCCAAGGCCGACTGGTCGGCGGACGCGCCGGAGGAGGTGGCCCCCATCGGACGGGCCGTCGTCCGCCGCGCCGGCCGCTCCGCCACCCTGATCACCTACGGCCCGTCGCTCCCGGTCTGCCTGGAGGCGGCCGAGGCCGCCGTGCAGGAGGGCTGGGACCTGGAGGTCGTCGACCTGCGCAGCCTGGTGCCCTTCGACGACGAGACGGTCAGCGCCTCGGTGCGCCGCACCGGCCGCGCGGTCGTCGTCCACGAGGCCTCCGGCTTCGGTGGCGTGGGCGCCGAGATCGCCGCCCGGGTCACCGAGCGCTGCTTCCACCACCTGGAGGCCCCGGTCCTGCGGGTCGCCGGCTTCGACATCCCCTACCCGCCGCCGATGCTGGAGCGGCACCACCTGCCCGGTGTCGACCGCATCCTCGACGCGGTCGGGCGCCTGCAGTGGGAGGAGGCGTGATGGCCGTCGTCCGCGAGTTCGCCCTCCCCGACCTGGGTGAGGGGCTGACCGAGGCCGAGATCGTGCGCTGGATGGTGCGGGTCGGCGACGTCGTCGCCATCGACCAGCCGGTCGTCGAGGTCGAGACGGCCAAGGCCGTGGTCGAGGTGCCCTGCCCCTACGGCGGCGTGGTCACCGCACGCTTCGGCGAGGAGGGCCAGACCCTCGACGTCGGGCGGCCGCTGCTGACCGTCGCCGTCGGCTCCCCCGACGGGCAGACGCCCGCCGCCCCGGCCGCCCCGGCCGACGGCGACTCCGGGTCCGGCAACGTGCTGGTCGGCTACGGGACCAGCGGCCCCGTGGCCCGCCGCCGACGGGTGCGTCCGGCGCCGGGTGTCCCCGCGCCCGCCGCATCCGCCCCCGCGCCCGCTCCGGCTCCGGTGCCCGCTTCCGCGACGGTGGCCGCCGTGCCGGTCCGGCACGAGGGTCCGGTGGCCGTCATCTCCCCGCTCGTGCGGCGTCGGGCCCGTGAGCACGGTCTCGACCTGCGCGTGCTGACGGGTTCCGGCCCCGACGGGCTGATCCTGCGCTCCGACGTGGAGCGGGCCATCACGGCCGTGTCCACGGCGCCGGTCACCGCGGCCGCCCCCGCGGCGTCCGCGGCCCCGGCCGAGGGCACCCGCATCCCGCTGCGCGGCATCCGCGGCGCCGTGGCCGAGAAGCTCGGCCGCAGCCGGCGGGAGATCCCCGACGCCACCTGCTGGGTGGACGCCGACGCGACGGAACTGCTCGCGGCACGGGCGGCGATGAACGCCGCGGGCGGTCCCAAGGTCTCCGTCCTCGCGCTGTTCGCGCGGATCTGCGCGGCGGCCCTCGCCCGCTACCCGGAGCTGAACTCCACGGTGGACACCGGGCGCGGCGAGATCGTCGTGCTGCCGGAGGTGCACATCGGCTTCGCGGCGCAGACCGATCGCGGTCTGGTCGTGCCGGTCGTGCGGGACGCCCACCGGCGCAGCACCGAGGAGCTGTCGGCGGAGATCGGGCGGCTCACCGAGGCGGCCCGCTCCGGCGCGCTGACCCCGGCCCAGCTGACCGGCGGCACCTTCACGCTCAACAACTACGGCGTGTTCGGTGTCGACGGCTCCACGCCGATCATCAACCACCCCGAGGCCGCGATGCTCGGCGTCGGCCGGATCACCCCCAAGCCGTGGGTGCACCAGGGCGAGCTGGCGGTGCGCCAGGTGGTCCAGTTGTCGTTCACCTTCGACCACCGGGTGTGCGACGGCGGCACGGCGGGCGGCTTCCTCCGCTTCGTCGCGGACTGCGTGGAACAACCGGCGGTACTGCTCCGGGCGGTGTGAACACATCACGGTGGGCGATACTCCGGGCATGACTCCGGAGCCGCATGAGCCGCGGGACCACCCATCGCCGCCTTCGTCGTACGAGCGGCCCCACGACGCGGTCGTCCTCGCCGGCGGCGCCGCCAGGCGCCTCGGCGGGGCCGACAAGCCGGGACTGCCCGTCGCCGGTCGCGCGCTGATCGACCGTGTCCTGGACGCGTGCGCGGGCGCGGCCACCACTGTGGTCGTCGGCCCGCGCCGCCCCACCGTCCGCCCGGTGGCCTGGGCCCGCGAGGAACCGCCGGGCGGGGGCCCGCTGCCCGCGCTCGCCGCCGGGCTGCGCCAGGTCACCGCGGACGTCGTGCTGGTGCTCGCCGCCGACCTGCCGTTCCTGTCCCGTGCCACGGCGGACGCCCTGCTCGCCGACCTGCGCAGCGGCGCGGACGGCGACGACGGGGTCGTGCTCACCGACCCCGACGGCCGCGACCAGACGCTGGCGGCCGCCTACCGCACGGAGGCACTGCGCCACCACCTGGCGCTGATCGCCGCCGAGCACGGAACCCTCACCGGGCTGCCGTTGCGTCTGCTCACCGGTGAACTGGCCCTGCGGAGGCTGCCCGACCCCACAGGGCAGGCCTCCTTCGACTGCGACACCTGGGACGACCTCTCCACAGCGCGGGCCCGTATCAGGGAGCATGGGGGCGTGTTGGATGAATGGATCACCGCAGCCAAGTCCGAACTCGGCATCGATCTCGACGTCGACATCCGTATGCTCCTCGACCTCGCCCGGGACGCCGCGCACGGTGTCGACCGCCCCGCCGCGCCGTTGACCACCTTCCTGGTGGGCTACGCGGCGGCCACGGCGGGCGGCGGCGAGCAGGCCGTCGCGGAGGCCGCCAGGCGCGCCGCCGCGCTGGCCGAGCGGTGGGCGAAGGAAGCGGAGAGCGGGGACCCGGGCGCATGAACCTGCCGGGTGCGGCGGGCGGTGCCCGCGACACCGGTGCCGGGGACGCCGCCGACGACGAGCTGGACGCGGCGCTGGCCCTGGTCAACGGGCGGTCCGTCGGCCGGCACGACCCCGCGCAGCCGCCTTCCGAAGGCGGCGGCCCCGACGGCGCGGCGTCGTCCCACCCCCGCCCCCACGGCGGGGCCCGGGGCGAGACCCACGGCGCCGCCCGTGGGGCCTCCCACGGCTCCTCCCACGGCTCCCCCCACAGCGGTCGCCATGACCTGCCGTGGCCGCGGGCCCGGCACATCGCCGGGTCCGCCGCGGGCCCGCTGGGACGGCTGGCGCTGCCGCTCGACGCGGCGCTGGGACACGCGCTGGCCGAACCGCTGACCGCGCTCACGGACCTGCCCTCCTTCGACACCTCCGCGATGGACGGCTGGGCCGTCGCGGGCCCCGGCCCGTGGCGCACGGAGGGCAGCGTCCTGGCCGGGCAGCGGTCCACCACCGCGCTGCTCGACGGCCATGCCACGGTCATCGCCACCGGCGCCGCGCTGCCCCCCGGCGCGACCGCGGTGCTGCGCCGGGAGCACGGGCGGACCACCGCGGACGGGCTGCTGCACGCCACGCGGGGCGGCCCCGGGCCAGGGCAGGACGTGCGGCCCCGCGGCCAGGAGTGCCGCGGCGGCGACGAGTTGCTGGCCGCCGGGGTACTGGTCACGCCCGCGGTGCTCGGCCTGGCGGCGGCGGCCGGTTACGACGAACTGGCCGTCACCGCGAGGCCGTCGGTGGAGATCCTCGTCCTGGGCGACGAGTTGCTGGACGCCGGCGCGCCCGGCGCCGGCCGGGTGCGGGACGCGCTCGGCCCGCTGCTGCCCGGCTGGCTCACCGCGCTCGGGGCCGGCACGGTCAGCGCCCGGCGGCTGAAGGACGACGCCGGCCTGCTGCAGGACGCCGTCACCGCCTCGACCGCCGATCTCGTCGTCACCACGGGCGGCACTGCGGGCGGTCCGGTGGACTTCGTCCACCCCGTACTGGAGCGCATCGGGGCGCGGTTGCTCGTCGACGGCGTCGCGGTCCGCCCCGGGCACCCCATGCTGCTGGCCGAACTGCCGGGCGGCGGAAGGCTGGTGGGTCTGCCGGGGAACCCGCTGGCGGCCGTCTCCGGGGTGCTGACCCTCGCCGTCCCCCTGCTGCGCGCGCTCGCGGGCCGCCCGGCCCCGGTGGCGTACGAGGCCCGGCTCACCGGAGACGTGCACGGCCACCCCACCGACACCCGCCTGGTGCCGGTGGTCCTCGACGAGGAGTCGCAGGCGGCCCCGCTGCACTTCAGCGGCCCGGCCATGCTCCGCGGCATCGCGGCGGCCGACGGCATGGCCGTCGTGCCGCCCGGCGGGGCGGTGAAGGGCGACCGCACGGCCGTACTGGAGACGGGCTGGGGCCGGCTGTGAGGGACACCGGCCGCGGTCGTGGCGCCGTACGGGCGGGCGCCGACATCGTGCACCTGCCCCACAAGAACGCCGTCGGGCCCCTGCGCCAGGTGGTCCGGCGGCTAGTGCTGGCCCTGCTGGTCATGGCGCTGACCGTACTGATCGTGTACATCGACCGGGCCGGCTACCACGACAACGCCGGCGGTTCGATGTCGCTGCTGGACTGCGTCTACTACGCCACCGTCACCCTCTCCACCACGGGCTACGGCGACGTCGTCCCGTACAGCGCGAGCGCCCGGCTGACCAATGTGCTCCTGGTGACGCCTCTGCGCGTGCTCTTCCTGATCATCCTCGTCGGCACCACTCTCGAAGTGCTCACCGAGCGCACCCGCGAGCAGTACCGGCAGCAGCGCTGGAGGTCCGCCGTGCGCGACCACACCGTCATCGTCGGATACGGCACCAAGGGCCGCTCGGCGGCCAGGACGCTGACCGGGCACGGCGTGCCGGCCCAGCGGATCGTGGTGGTCGACCCCGACCCCAAGGCCGTGGAGTCCGCGGTCGCCGCGGGGTTCGCGGGCGTCACCGGCGACGCGACCCGCAACGACGTCCTGCTGCGCGCGGAGATCCAGCGGGCCAAGGAGCTGATCATCGCCGCGCAACGGGACGACACCGCCGTCCTGGTGGCCCTCACGGCCCGCCAGCTCAGCAAGCGGATCAACATCGTCGCGTCCGTGCGCGAGGAGGAGAACGCCCCGCTGCTGCGCCAGTCGGGCGCCAACGCCGTCGTGACCAGCTCCGGCGCGGCGGGCCGGCTGCTCGGGATGTCGATGCTCAGCCCCAGCGCCGGCGAGGTGATGGAGGAGCTGATCAGCTACGGCAGCGGGCTGGACCTGATCGAGCGCCCCGTCACCAAGGCGGAGGCCGGGCTCGACCCGCGCGAGGTCGGTGACCTGGTGGTGGTCGTCAAGCGCGGCCACCGGCTGCTCGACCACGACAACCCCGAGGCGAGCCCGCTGCAGTTGACCGATCGGCTCATCGTCATCCACAGGACGAGTCAGGGCGACCCGTCGCACGTCCCGCAGGGGTAGCGTCGGCGATATGCATGCGATCACCATCCCCGAACCCGGCGGTCCCGACGCGCTCGTCTGGGCCGAGGTCCCCGATCCCGTACCCGCCGAGGGCGAGGTGCTGGTCGAGGTCGCCGCGACCGCCGTCAACCGTGCCGACCTGCTGCAGCGGCAGGGCTTCTACGACCCGCCGCCGGGCGCGTCCCCCTACCCGGGCCTGGAGTGCTCGGGCCGAATCGCCGCCCTCGGCCCGGGGGTGAGCGGCTGGTCCGTGGGCGACGAGGTGTGCGCACTGCTCGCGGGCGGCGGCTACGCGGGCAAGGTCGTCGTACCCGCCGGGCAGCTGCTGCCGGTGCCCAAGGGGGTGGGACTCGTCGAGGCGGCGGCCCTGCCGGAGGTGGTCTGCACCGTCTGGTCCAACGTCTTCATGATCGCCCACCTGCGTCCCGGCGAGAGGCTGCTGGTCCACGGCGGCTCCAGCGGCATCGGCACGATGGCGATCCAGCTGGCCAAGGCGGTCGGTGCCAAGGTCGCGGTCACCGCGGGCAGCGAGGACAAGCTCGCCAAGTGCCGCGAGCTGGGCGCGGACCTCGGGATCAACTACCGCGAGCAGGACTTCACGGCCGAGGTCCGCAAGGCCTTCGGCGGGGCCGACGTCATCCTCGACATCATGGGCGCGAAGTACCTGGGCCGGAACGTCGAGGCCCTCGCGGTCAACGGCAGGCTGGCCGTCATCGGGCTCCAGGGCGGCGTCAAGGGAGAGCTCGACCTCGGCAGGATGCTCGCCAAGCGGGCCGCGATCACCGCGACCTCTCTGCGTGGACGGCCGTTGGAGGAGAAGGCGGCCATCGTGGCGGCGGTGCGGGAGCACGTCTGGCCGCTGCTGGAGTCCGGGGTGGTGCGCCCGGTCGTGGACCGCACGCTCCCCGTGCGCAAGGCGCCGGAGGCGCACCGGCTGGTCGAGGCCAGCACCCACGTCGGCAAGGTGCTGCTCACGCTCTGAACCGCCGCCGGACGGCCGGTACGGCCCCGCGGGCACGACTGGCCGCTCGTGACGCTCCGTGTGACGCTGGAAGCATGGAGTTGCGGAAGGTGGTCGTGGCGGCGACGGTGACCGGAGTCGCCCTCCTGGTCACCGGCGCGGCCGCGCCGCCCCCGCCCCACCCGGCGGCGTCCTCCGGGCTGGCGGGCAACGAGTCCGGTGAGGGGCGCAGGCACCCCGGGCGGGCGGAACCGCCGCAGACCACGGGCACCGGCGAGGAACGGCCCCCGGCGAACCTCCCCGTCCACGTCGAGGAGCCGCAGGACCAGGGACCGGCCGCCGTCCGGGCACCGGTGGGGCGGGTGCTGGAAGTGCTGCCGCTCGGTGCGGGGCTGGTGCTGATCGGGCTGGGACTGGGCTTCCTCGCTCTGCGGCTGCGCCGTGGCCGCTGAGCCCCTCGCGCCACGCACCGGGCCGGCCCGGCGGCGGACGGCGGCGGCCGGGAGGGGTAGCGCGGGGTGGTGGGGGGCACACATTCCGGAGAGGCGCCGGTGCGCGACAATGGCGGCATGGAGATGCCGATGAACGAACGGTCGCAGGAGAGCCCGCAGGTCCTGGTCGTCGGCCCGGACGGGATGGCCCTCGGCGGCGGCGGACACGCCGACCGCGCCGGAGAAGGCGACGAGCAGCGCGAGGTTCCCGTGACGGAGATGGTCGAACAGCCCGCGAAGGTCATGCGGATCGGCAGCATGATCAAGCAGCTCCTGGAAGAGGTCAAGGCCGCGCCCCTGGACGAGGCGAGCCGGGTGCGCCTGAAGGAGATCCACCACAGCTCCGTGAAGGAGCTCGAGGCGGGGCTCGCCCCCGAGCTGGTCGAGGAGTTGGAGCGGCTCTCGCTGCCCTTTGCCGAGGACGGCGTGCCGAGCGACGCCGAGCTGCGGATCGCCCAGGCGCAGTTGGTGGGATGGCTCGAGGGCCTCTTCCACGGCATCCAGACCGCCCTGTTCGCCCAGCAGATGGCCGCCCGCGCCCAGTTGGAGCAGATGCGCCGCGCGCTGCCGCCCGGTGTCGGCCACGAGGGCGACGAGGAGGGGAACGTTCCGGGCGGGGCCCGCACGGGCCCGTATCTGTGAGCCGGCGGGACCAGGACGGTACGTACGCGTAGGTACAGACGGCGGGGACCCATGGGGTCACCCGCCGTCCGTCGTTGCCGTGCGGGCGTCCGGGGGACGCCGGGGGTCAGCCGCCCTGGCCGGTGGAGACCCAGATGGTGATCTTGTCCTTCTCCGGCTTGAACGCGCCGTAGGTCTTGGGCTTCTGGTCGACGACCGCGCCCTTCCCGTAGATCTGCTCGTTGCGGTACTTGATCTCGTAGTCCCAACCGGCCGCGTCCATGCAGGACTTGACCGAGTCGACGTACTTGGTGAAGAAGTCCGGCATCACCACGGCGTCCGGGTCGTCGCCCAGGTAGCTCTTGGTGGCCTCGGAGCAGCGCGAGGCGTCGATGGTCCGGGTCTGGTCGGCCTGGCTGACGCCCGGCGCGGGCTCGTCGTCCGCCGGGCGCGAGGGGGTATTTCTGCGGTCGGTGGCGGTGACCGAGGCGCCGGGCCGGGAGTCGTAGGTGGGAGTGCCGCCGGTGTCACCCTTCTCGCCCTGCTCGCCCATCGCCATGGCGATGATGACGACCGCGACCACCGCGATCACGGCGACCGTGGCGCCGATGGCGACGACCGCCGTCGAGGCGCCGCCTCCCCTGCGGCCGCCGCCCGCCGGGGTGCCCGGGCGCATCGTGTAGGGCGGGGTGGCGTGCTGCTGCGCGGCCTGCGGGTGTGCCGGGTGGGACGCGTGCGCGTTCTGCGGGTAGCCGTAGGCGGGGCCGGGCGGCGGGGTGTGGGCGCCGCCCCCCTGACCGCCGGTGCCCCAGCGCTGCGGGGACTGCTGCCGCGGCTGCGCGTACGGAGGCGGGGCCGGGGCCTGGTACGGGGTCTGCACGTGCGGCGGCGGGGTCCCCAGGTCCCCCTGCACCGGCGGGAAGACCGCGGAGGAGACCTCCTCACCGCGGCCGCGCGGGCGCGGCCCGCCACCGATGATCAGCGGTGTCGTCGCCCCGCCGCGGCCCGGCGCCGCGACCCGCTCCGCCTCGTCGCGCATGGCGTCGGCGGTGGGGAAGCGCTCGGCCGGGTTCTTCCTCAGGGCCCGTGCGACGAGCGCGTCGACGCCCGGCTGCACCGCCCGGTTGAGCGCCGACGGGGCCGGCGGGACCTCCTGCACGTGCTGGTAGGCGATGGACAGCGGGGAGTCGCCGTCGAAGGGCAGCCGCCCGGTGAGCAACTCGAAGAGCAGGCAGCCCACCGAGTACAGGTCGGAGCGCTCGTCCACGCCCCGCCCCAGCGCCTGTTCCGGCGAGAGGTACTGCGGGGTGCCGACGACCATGCCGGTCTGCGTCATCGACGAGACGCCGGACTGCATGGCGCGGGCGATGCCGAAGTCCATCACCTTCACCACACCGCGCTTGGTGAGCATCACGTTGCCCGGCTTGATGTCCCGGTGGACCAGGCCCATGCTGTGGCTCTCGGAGAGCGCGGCGAGCACGTCCGCGGTGATCTTCAGGGCCTTCTCGGTGGGCATCGCGCCGAACTGCGCGACGTCCTCGTCGAGCACCTCGCGCAGGGGCTTGCCCTCGACGTACTCCATGACGATGTACGGCACGAGCGCGCCGTCGACGGTGTCCTCGCCGGAGTCGAAGACCGAGACGATGTTGGTGTGGTTGAGCTTGGCGACGGCCTGCGCCTCGCGCCGGAACCGCTCGCGGAACGACTGCTCCCGGCCGAGGTCCGTGTGCAGCGTCTTGACGGCCACCGGACGGTCCAGCACTGTGTCGTGTGCCAGGTGCACGGCGGCCATGCCACCCTGTCCCAGCAGGTCGCGCAGTACGTAGCGACCGTTACCGACCGAGCGCCCCGAATGAGTCCCCCGCGTGCCGTCCCCGCTCATCCGTACCCGTCCCCTTGACGTTCCCCCTGGGCGCACCGCGCGTACGCACAAGACGGTTGTCCCGATCCTGCCAGCCCAGTCTGCCCGACGGCCTGGACAGGTCAAGTTCGTTGACCTGTTCGTCACCGGATGCGTATGAATCCCTTCATCGGGGGCACGGGTGCCACGGGAGCGCGTCCCACACGGAACGCGGTAGCGTGGTGCGCCGGAGGACCCTGTACGGCGACGATCGACGGCGAGGACTGATGGCACAGACGACAGCCGCCGGGGGCCCTGACGAGCCCTCTGCCGACGGCCGGGGCGTGCCCGACTCGCCCGAGCTGTGGGGCGCCGCGGGCCTGGTGGGCGACGGCCGCTACCGGCTGACCGGGCGTCTCGGACGCGGCGGCATGGCCGAGGTCTTCGCGGCTGAGGACGTGCGCCTGGGGCGGACGGTGGCCGTCAAGCTGCTCCGTTCCGACCTCGCCGAGGACCCGGTGTCCAAGGCCCGCTTCACGCGCGAGGCGCAGTCGGTCGCCGGGCTCAACCACCATGCGGTGGTGGCGGTGTACGACTCGGGCGAGGACGTCACGCCGGGCGGCACCGTGCCGTACATCGTGATGGAGCTCGTCGAGGGCCGCACGATCCGCGACCTGCTGCTGGGTTCCGACCAGCCGCCGCCGGTCGACCAGGCGCTCATCATCGTCTCGGGCGTGCTGGAGGCGCTGGCCTACAGCCATGCGCACGGCATCGTCCACCGGGACATCAAGCCGGCGAACGTGATCATCACCAACACCGGCGCGGTGAAGGTGATGGACTTCGGCATCGCGCGGGCGCTGCACGGCGCCTCGACCACGATGACGCAGACCGGCATGGTCATGGGCACCCCGCAGTACCTGTCGCCGGAGCAGGCGCTCGGCAAGACGGTGGACGCCCGCTCCGACCTGTACGCGACGGGCTGCCTGCTCTACGAACTCCTCGCGCTGCGGCCCCCGTTCACCGGTGAGACCCCGCTGTCGGTGGTCTACCAGCATGTCCAGGACGAGCCGCGCCCGCCGTCCCAGCTCAGCGACCGGGTGCCGCCGGAGCTGGACGGGCTGGTGCTGCACGCGCTCGCCAAGCACCCGGACGACCGTTTCCAGACCGCCGAGGAGATGCGCGGCGTCGTCCAGTACGCGCTGGGCATGCTGAGCGAGCGCGGTGGCCACACCGGCACCTGGAACACCGGGTACGTGCCCGCGCCGAACGCCGCCCCGACCGCGCCGATGGGCGTCTCCCCGCAGTACGGACAGCAGAACCCGCACAACACCGCGGAGTTGCAGCCGCCGCTGCTGCTCGGGCCGCCCGGCGGCGACGGCGGCGACCACGGCTACAACGGCGCGAGCCCCCCGCACGGCGGCGGCCGCTGGGCCAAGCCGGCGCTGTTCGTGGTCGCGGCGGTGCTCGCGGTCGCGCTCGGCATCTACTTCGCCGTCTCCCAGACCGGTGGCAAGAAGCCCCCGGCGGAGAAGGTGACGCCGACGCATTCGCAGCCGGAGAAGCCGACGTCGCAGCCGACCCGGGACGACTCCACGCAGGAGACGCAGGAAGGCACCGGCGGGGTCACGGAGAAGCCGTCGTACAACTCGACCCCCTCCTACACGCGGCCGACCTCCGAGGCGCCCGCCACCTCCGAGGCGCCGACCAAGGAGCCGAGCGCCCCCGCCAGTTCCGCGCCGCCCACGCCGACGCCGAGCGAGCCGACGCCGACCGCGTCCGAGAGCGGCGGTACCGCCGGCACCGAGGGCGCCGCGGACGCCGGCGTCACGGGCGGCTGACCGGCCGGTGGCCGGCCCGCTGACCTCCGGGTCAGCCCGTGAAGGCCTCCAGCACGGCCTCGTACGCCGCGGTCCACCAGACGACCAGGGCGGACGAGGCCGGGAAGAGGGGGTCGGTCCTGCGGTCGTCGAGGACGTAGCGCCAGCGCAGCATCCAGAAGTCGTTGAGCCGCTCCCACCACACCCGGTGCACGGCGGCGGCCAGTTCGTCCTCCGCCACGCCCGCGGCGCGGCGGTAGGCGCCCGCGTACGCGCGGATCTTGTCGAGGTCCAGGGCGCCACCGGGCTGCACGAAGAAGATCACGGCGGCCCGTACGGCCTCCTCGGCGCGCGGCCGCACGCCGAGCCGGTCCCAGTCGACGATGGCGACGGGTTCGTCCTCGCGGTAGAGCAGGTTGAGCGGGTGGAAGTCGCCGTGCACCCATCCGGACACCGGGCCGGCGGCGTCGGGCGGGCGGCGGTGGGCGTGACGTTCCAGCAGGGCGCGGCGCTCCAGCAGCCGGTGCTCGGCCAGTTCGTCGAAGGTCTCGCGCGGCGCGCGGGCGCGCACCCGGCGCAGCAGCGCGGCGATCAGCGCGTAGGTCAGTTCGGGGTCGGCGCTGGCGTGCCGGCCCGGCTCCGGGGCGGGCTGCACCTGGGCCAGGGTGGTGTGGACGAGTCCGAGCAGCGCGCCGAGGCGGCGGGAGTCGGCGGTGGTGAGTTCGCCGCCCTCGCGGTGCCGTCCCTCCACCCACGGATAAAGCGCGAAGCGGCGCCCGCCGACCACGGCGACGGTGCGCCCGTCGGCGTCCGGCACCGGCGGCGCGACGGGCAGGCCCACCTCGTCGAGCCGCTGGGTCGCACGGTGCTGGCGGGCGATGACGGCGGAGTCGGAGGTGGCGCTGTCGACGTACAACTTGAGGAAGTAGCGGCCGCTGGTGGTGGCCAGCCGGAATCCCCGGTTCAGTAAGCCCTGGGCAACGGGTTCGCAGGACAGCGGGGCGCCGGCGTCCTTGTATCGGCGCAGCAGGGTGTCCAGTGTCCCGGCGGAGGGCGGCGCCGTCGCCGAACTCCCGATCACCAGGCAGATGCTAGATCATTCCGGTGGTGGACTCGCGGGTCGAGTCGTACGTACACATGGCCCGGCTCCAGGCTTGTATCGTTTTGACGATCTGTGCCGAAGAGCGCCTCTTGTGCCGTCGACGGGTGGAAGGCGCGCGCCGTCCCGAGGAACTGCACCGCCCAGCCAGCTTCGAGGTCGTCCGCCTGGTAGGCCACGACCGTGCCGTCCACACCCCATGAGCGGTCGGTGCGGATCAGCACGGAGTCGTCGGCGACGACGTGCCGGGCCACGGCGATGTACGGCAGGGCCCCCCGCGTCAGCGCCAGCCGCCCGTACCGAACCCTTCCCAGCAGCGCCAGCGCAGCGCGCCCCTCGAATTCCATGGGATCCACCCTGCCGGTCCGGCCCCCCGCAGGCGCAGAGCACTCCGCCCCCACCTCCGGGGCCGATGGTCCCTGATGGGGCCATACCGCCTCAACCGGCCGAATCCGGCACCGGCAGGCCCAGCACGCGGTCGCGCAGCACCGGGAAGTCCGCCCGGGTCTTCGCCACCAGGCCCGGGTCGAGTTCGGCGGTGAGGACCTCCTCTCCCGGCCCGGCCTCGGCGAGGACGGCGCCCCAGGGGTCGACGACGACGCTGTGCCCGGCCAGCTCCACCCCGGCGTGGGTGCCCGCGGTGCCGCAGGCCAGCACGTAGGCCTGCGATTCGATCGCGCGGGCGCGGGCCAGCAGCGTCCAGTGCTCGCGGCGCCGGGCGGGCCAGCCGGCCGGGACGACCAGGACGGTGGCGCCCGCGTCGACGAGCAGCCGGAACTGCTCGGGGAAGCGCAGGTCGTAGCAGGTGGCCAGGCCCACGGGGACGCCCTGGACGTCGCCGGTGACGATGCGGTCGCCGGCGCTCATGAGCACGGCCTCGCCCCGGTCGAAGCCGAAGCGGTGGATCTTGCGGTAGGTCGCGCGCAGTTCGCCGTCGGGGGAGAAGAGCAGCGAGGTGTTGTACAGCGCGCCGTCGGGGGCGCGCTCGACGATCGACCCCGCGTGCAGCCAGACGCCCGCGTCGAGCGCCGCGGCGCTCATGACCTCGGCGGTGGGACCCCGCAGCGGCTCGGCCTCTGGCTGGAAAAGATCGGCGGCGAAGGCGCCGACGGGCCACAGTTCGGGCAGGACCACCAGGTCCGACCCGGCCTGTCCGCGGACGAGCGACGCGACCCGTTCGCGCCGGGCGTCCACCGCTTCGCCGGGGTCGACGTCGATCTGGAGCAGGGAAACGCGCACAGTACCACCGCCCATGAGTTCGGCACGTTCTTGCGGGCCTACGATCGTCACACGAAAGCACTCCCGTGGTGTCACTGCGCAGCGTAATTTAAGGCGCACACCACGACCGCGCTCCGACCGTCGAGGGGTCCCGTGACCGGCACCGTCCACAGCCAGATCCAGCCGTACATCGACGCCTGGACCCACTCCATAGAATCCATAGCCGAGTTGGTCCGTCCCGTTCCGGCGGGCGCCTGGAACCGGCCGACCGAGTGCCCGTACTGGTCCGTGCGCGACGTCGTGTCGCACGTGATCGGGTTCGAGTGCGAGCTGCTCGGAGATCCCCGGCCGATCCACACGCTCCCCAGCGACCTGCGGCACATGACCACGGAGCACGCCCGTTACGTGGAGGTGCCGGTCGACAAGCGGCGGCACCACACCGCGCCGGAGGTCGTCGGCGAACTCGACTACACCATCATCCGCCGCTCCCGGCAGCTGCGGAACGAGACCCGTGGCGCGCAGGACACCGTCCGCGGACCCATGGGCAGGGAGACGACCCTCGAGGAGCTGCTGAAGTGGCGGGTCTTCGACGTGTGGGTGCACGAGCAGGACCTGCGCAGGGCACTGGGCGAGCCCGGCAACCTCGACTCGCCGGGCGCGGTCGTCGCCCGGGACCACATCCTCTCCGAGCTGCCGAAGGTGGTCGCCGAGCGCGCGGGCGCCCCGGCGGGCTCCGCTGTGGTGTTCGACGTCCATGGTGAACTGGAGTTCATGCGGACGGTCCGGGTCGACGCCGAGGGCCACGGCTCGATCGACGGCAGCGTCTCGCTGGGTCCCGCGGTCACGCTGACCCTGGACTGGGAGACCTTCGTCCGGCTGACCTGCGGCCGCACGCGTGCGGCCGCCGTGGAGGACCGGCTCAAGACCGAGGGCGACCGGTCGCTGGCCGACGCGATCCTCGCGAACATCGCCGTCACGCAGTGACGCCGGGGGGAGCGTTCATGTCCCGGCGGGGACGTGGACGCTCTCGACGCGGCTGACGGCGATGCGCTGCCGCTCCAGCCGCGCGGCCGGGCCGCGCAGCCGCAGGATCTGCGCCAGGCCCAGGGCCTGGAGGACGAAGACGCTGCTCCAGGCCACCCGGTAGTCGTCGCCGCTCGCGTCCAGCAGGACGCCGATGGCCAGCAGCGTGGCCATCGAGGCGGTGAAGCCGCCGATGTTGACGATGCCGGACGCGGTGCCGAAGCGCTCGGGAGGGTTCGCCGGGCGGGCGAAGTCGAAGCCGATCATCGACGCCGGCCCGCAGGTGCCCAGCACGACGCAGAGCAGCACCAGCAGCCACAGCGGCGCGTGGTCCGTTGGCCAGGCCAGGACCACCGCCCACATCACCGCGGTCGCCCCGACGACGCCCAGGGTGAGCGGCATCCGGGCCCCGTGGTGGCGGGCGATGATCTGGCCGAAGAGCATCCCGAAGACCATGTTGGCGATCACGACCACCGTCAGCAGGGTGCCCGCGGTCTCGCGGGACAGCCCCTGGTCCTCCACCAGGTACGGCAGTCCCCACAGCAGCAGGAAGACCATCCCGGAGAACTGGGTGGTGAAGTGCGTCCACATCCCCAGCCGGGTGCCGGGCTCCCGCCAGGCGGCGGCGATCTGCCGCTTCACGTAACCGCGCCCCGGGTGCTCGGGGGGCGCCGGCTCGAAGCCCTCGGGGTGGTCCTTCATGAAGGCCAGCACGAGGACGAGGACGAGCGCGCCGCCCAGCGCCGTGCCCACGAAGGTCGGGGTCCAGCCCACGGAGTGCAGCAGCCGCGCGAGCAGCACGGTGCTCAGCAGGTTGCCCGCGACGCCGAACAGCGCGGCGCCCTGCGCGATCATCGGCCCGCGGCGGGCTGGGAACCAGCGCGAGCCGAGCCGCAGCACGCTCACGAAGGTCATGGCGTCGCCGCAGCCCAGCACCGCGCGGGCGGCGAGCGCCGGGCCGTAGGCGTGGGAGAGGGCGAAGCCGAGCTGGCCCGCGGTGAACAGGACGATGCCGATGCTCAGCACCTTCTTGGTGCCGAGGCGGTCGACCATCAGGCCCACCGGTATCTGCATGCCGGCGTAGACCAGCACCTGCAGGATCGAGAAGGTGGACAGCGCCGAGGCGCCGATGTGGAAGCGCTCCGCGGCGTCGATACCGGCGACGCCGAGGCTGGTGCGGTGCACGACCGCGACCGTGTAGACGAGGGTGCCGATGCTCCAGACGGCGACCGCCCTGGTGCCGCCGGGAGGTTCACCGCTGGTGGTGCCGCTCGTCGTCATTACTCCCCCCGGGCCAGGTGGCTCACCCAGCTGACGTGCCGCTCGACCAGCGTGGCCGCCGAGGCGCTGTCCCCCGCGCGCAACGCCGCGAGGATCTCGGTGTGTTCGGCGACGTTCTTGGCGATGCGGCCGGGCTCGGCGTGCATCGTGGCCACTCCCATCCGCAGTTGACGGTCCCTCAGCTGGTCGTACAGCTGGGAGAGGATGCGGTTGCCCGCGGCGCGCACGATCTCCGCGTGGAAGCAGCGGTCGGCCGCCGCGAAGGCGGCCAAATCGCCGGTGGCGGCGTGGCCGCGCTGCTCGTCCAGCAGCTCCTCCAGCCGGATCAGCAGCCGCTCCGGGGCCGGCACCGCCTTCATCACGGCGTGGCGCTCCACGAGCAGCCGGGTCTCCACGACGTCGGCGATCTCCTGCGCGGAGACCGGCAGCACCAGGGCGCCCTTCTTCGGGTAGAGCTTCAGCAGGCCCTCGGCCTCCAGGCGCAGCAGGGCCTCGCGGACGGGGGTGCGCGAGACGCCCACCGCCTCGGCCAGCTCGCCCTCGCTCAGGAGGGTGCCGCCCTCGTAGCGGCGGTCGAGCACCGCCTGCTTGACGTGGGTGTAGACCCGCTCGGCGGCGGGTGGCTGCTTGGCGGCCTGCTCGGCGGTGGTGCCGGCGGTCGCGACGGGGCTTCGGGTCATGATGCGCACATCATAGATACAAGACGTATGCACAGGCGGTGCGCGTCCGGCATACGGACTGGTACGTGTTTCGCCGTGGCGGGCCGCGCGTGGTCAGGATCCGGGCGGCCCGGGACCCGTTCCCGTGCCCGTCCCCGTGGAGCCGCCGCTGCGCAGCCGCGCGACGTAGGCGGCGGCCTGGGTGCGCCGCTGCATGCCGAGCTTGGCGAGCAGGGACGAGACGTAGTTCTTGACCGTCTTCTCGGCGAGGTGCAGCCGGTCGCCGATCTGCCGGTTGGTGAGCCCCTCGCCGATCAGGTCGAGGATCCGCTTCTCCTGGTCGGTCAGATCGGCGAGGCGGCCCTCCTGGCGTTCCCCGCCGCCGCGCAGCCGCTCCAGGACGCGCGCGGTGGCGACCGGGTCCAGCAGCGACCGGCCCCGGGCGACGTCCCGTACGGCGCCGACCAGGTCGCTGGCGCGGATGTCCTTGAGCACGTAGCCCGAAGCGCCCGCCATGATGGCGTCGAAGAGGGCCTCGTCGTCCGCGTAGGAGGTGAGCATCAGGCACGCGATCCCCGGCTGGGAGGAGCGGATCTCCCGGCACACCTCGACTCCGCTGCCGTCCGGCAGCCGGACGTCCAGGACCGCCACGTCGGGGCGTACGGCGGGGATCCGGGCCAGCGCCTCGGCGGCCGTGCCGGCCTCGCCGACGACCTCGATCCCGTCCTCGGCGGCGAGGAGCTCGTGCACCCCGCGCCGGACGACTTCGTGGTCGTCCAGTAGGAAAACCGTGATTCCCGACTTTTCGGTCACAAGTTCAGCGTTGCACACGCGACCCGCGCCGACCTCTTACGCAGAATCGATCCTCGGGATACCGTGCCGTTGTCCCGGTGGCCTGCGAGAACGCCCATTTACTAGGAAATCCAAACAAAACCGCAGGTAGAACACCCTTCGCGCGAAAGCGGAAGGTGTGGGTAACGTTCACTTCGCAGGGCCTCCTGCCGGGTCGACCAACACTCCCGGCTCGGCCGTGCCGCACACACCCCGTGCGCCGCGACGAGTCGGGCAGGAGCCGCACTGGCCGCCGGCGGATCCCGGGGGCCGGACAGACGGAGGAGCAAGCGTGAGCGTGAAAAGCACTGCCGCGAAGCCCCGTACGCCCCGTACGGGCGCGCGCGGTGGAGCGAAGCGCCGTGAGGGCGAGCCGGAGCTGGTACAGCTCCTGACCCCCGAGGGCGAGCGCGTCCAGCACAGTGAGTACTCCATCGACCTGAGCCCCGAAGAGCTGCGCGGTCTGTACCGGGACATGGTCCTGACCCGCCGCTTCGACGCGGAGGCGACGTCCCTGCAGCGGCAGGGCGAGCTGGGTCTGTGGGCGTCGCTGCTGGGCCAGGAGGCCGCACAGATCGGCTCGGGGCGGGCCACCAGGCCGGACGACTACGTCTTCCCCACCTACCGCGAGCACGGCGTCGCCTGGTGCCGCGGCGTGGACCCGGTCAACCTGCTCGGGATGTTCCGCGGGGTGAACCACGGCGGCTGGGACCCGAACGAGAACAACTTCCAGCTGTACACGATCGTGATCGGCTCCCAGACGCTGCACGCGACCGGCTACGCCATGGGCATCAGCAAGGACGGCGCGGACTCCGCCGTCATCGCCTACTTCGGCGACGGTGCCTCCAGCCAGGGCGACGTCGCGGAGGCCTTCACCTTCGCCGCCGTCTACAACGCTCCCGTGGTCTTCTTCTGCCAGAACAACCAGTGGGCGATCTCCGAGCCCACCGAGAAGCAGAGCCGCGTCCCGATCTACCAGCGCGCCGCCGGCTTCGGCTTCCCCGGCGTGCGGGTCGACGGCAACGACGTCCTCGCGGTCCTCGCGGTCACCCGCGCCGCCCTGGAGCACGCCCGCTCCGGCCAGGGCCCGATGCTCGTCGAGGCCTTCACCTACCGCATGGGCGCCCACACCACGTCCGACGACCCCACCCGCTACCGCCTCGACGAGGAGCGCGAGCAGTGGGAGCACAAGGACCCGATCCTGCGGCTGCGCAGCTACCTGGAGAAGGACGGCATCGCCGACGAGGCCTTCTTCGCCGGTGTCGAGGCGGAGAGCGAGGCGCTCGGCAAGCGGGTCCGCGAGGCCGTGCGCGCCATGCCCGACCCCGACCCGATGTCGATCTTCGAGAACATCTACGCCGACGGGCACGCGCTCGTCGACGAGGAGCGCGCCCAGTTCGCCGAGTACCAGGCGTCGTTCGCGGACAGCACGGAGGGTCACTGACCATGGCAACGATGACCATCGCCAAGGCCCTCAACGAGGCGCTGCGCAAGTCCCTGGAGACCGACCCCAAGGTCGTCCTCATGGGTGAGGACATCGGCAAGCTCGGCGGCGTCTTCCGGATCACCGACGGGCTGCACAAGGACTTCGGCGAGGAGCGGGTGATCGACACCCCGCTCGCGGAGTCCGGCATCGTCGGCACCGCGATCGGCCTGGCCCTGCGCGGCTACCGGCCCGTCGTGGAGATCCAGTTCGACGGCTTCGTCTTCCCCGCGTACGACCAGATCGTCACCCAGCTCGCCAAGATGCACGCGCGCGCCCTGGGCAAGATCAAGCTCCCGGTCGTCATCCGCATCCCCTACGGCGGCGGCATCGGCGCCGTCGAGCACCACAGCGAGTCGCCCGAGGCGTACTTCGCGCACACCGCCGGACTCAAGGTCGTCTCCCCGTCGACCCCGCAGGACGCCTACTGGATGCTGCAGCAGGCGATCGACTCCGACGACCCGGTGATCTTCCTCGAGCCCAAGCGCCGCTACTGGGACAAGGGAGAGGTCGACACCGACGGCATCCCCGCCCCGCTCCACAAGGCCCGCACGGCCCTGGAGGGCACCGACCTCACCCTGGCCGCGTACGGCCCCATGGTGAAGGTCTGCCTGGAAGCGGCCGCCGCGGCCGCCGAGGAGGGCCGTAGCCTGGAGGTCGTGGACCTGCGGTCGCTGTCCCCGCTGGACTTCGACGCCGTCCAGGCGTCGGTGGAGAAGACCCGCCGCCTGGTCGTCGTGCACGAGGCGCCGGTGCAGCTCGGCATGGGCGCGGAGATCGCGGCCCGCATCACCGAGCGGTGCTTCTACCACCTCGAGGCCCCCGTGCTGCGGGTCGGCGGCTTCCACGCGCCGTACCCGCCGGCCCGGGTGGAGGAGGAGTACCTGCCCGGCCTGGACCGGGTGCTGGACGCCGTCGACCGCTCGCTGGCGTTCTGAGGAGAGGGTTGTGACGACAGTGGCAGCACCGCAGCGCTTCCGTGAGTTCAAGATGCCGGACGTCGGCGAGGGACTCACCGAGGCCGAGATCCTCAAGTGGTACGTCAAGCCCGGCGACACCGTCACCGACGGCCAGGTCGTCTGCGAGGTGGAGACCGCCAAGGCCGCGGTCGAGCTTCCGATCCCGTTCGACGGGGTGGTGCACGAACTGCGCTTCCCCGAGGGCGAGACCGTCGACGTCGGCACCGTGATCATCGCGGTCGACACCGGCGAGGGCGACGCCGGCGAAGCGGCCGCCGAGGCCGCCGCGGAACCGGCCGCCGCGCCGGCCCCCGCCGCGGAGCCGGAGCAGAAGCGTCAGCCCGTGCTGGTCGGCTACGGCGTCGCCGCCTCGTCGACCAAGCGCCGGCCCCGCAGGCATCCCGCCGTGCCGGCGCAGACCCCTGCCCGGCAGGCGGTCCAGGGCGAGCTGAACGGCCACGCCCCGGTCCCGGCGGCCGCCGCCTCCTTCGCCCCCGCCGAGGTGCGCCCGCTGGCCAAGCCGCCGGTGCGCAAGCTCGCCAAGGACCTGGGAGTGGACCTGGCCACGGTCGCCCCGACCGGGCCGCAGGGGACGATCACCCGCGAGGACGTCCAGAGGGCGGTGGCCCCCGCCGCCGCGCCGGCCGCCCCCGCGCAGGTGCCCGTCGCCGCGCAGGCGGTACCGGCTCCGACCGCCCCGGCCGCCGCCGCAGGCGCGCTGGAGACCCGCGTCCCGATCAAGGGCGTCCGCAAGGCCACGGCCGCGGCCATGGTCGCCAGCGCCTTCACCGCGCCGCACGTGACCGAGTTCGTCACCTTCGACATCACCCGGACCATGCGGCTCGTCCAGGAGCTCAAGACCGACCCGGCCTTCGCCGGGCTCAAGGTCAGCCCGCTGCTGCTGGTCGCCAAGGCGCTGCTGGTCGCGGTCCGCCGCAACCCGGAGATCAACGCCGCCTGGGACGAGGCCAACCAGGAGATCGTCCACAAGGGCTACGTCAACCTGGGCATCGCCGCCGCCACCCCGCGCGGCCTGATCGTCCCCAACATCAAGGACGCCCAGGCCAAGACCCTGCCCGAACTGGCGTCCGCCCTCGGTGACCTGGTCGCCACGGCACGTGAGGGCAGGACCTCGCCGGCCGACATGCAGGGCGGCACGGTCACCATCACCAACGTCGGCGTCTTCGGCGTCGACACCGGCACGCCCATCCTCAACCCCGGGGAGTCCGCGATCCTCGCCTTCGGCGCGGTCAAGGAGATGCCCTGGGTCCACAAGGGCAAGGTCAAGCCCCGCCAGGTCACCACGCTCGCGCTCTCCTTCGACCACCGCCTGGTCGACGGCGAGCTCGGCTCCAGGTTCCTCGCCGACGTCGCGGCGGTCCTGGAGTACCCCAAGCGCCTGATCACCTGGGCCTGAGCCGCCCGGACACGGCAACGGGAAGGGCCCGGACGTTTGTGCGTCCGGGCCCTTCCCGCGCGTGTCGCCCCCAACCCGGCGGCGATCTGTGACGTCATACGGCCATGGCGGTATCCATCTCCGTGGTCCTGCTCCTGGTCGTGATCACGCTCATCCTGCTCCGGGCGAAGTCGCTGAAGGTCTCCCACGCGATCCTGTGCGTCCTTCTCGGCTTCTGCCTCGCCAGTTCCAGCCTCGCCCCCACCATCCACTCCGGCCTGGTCGCCACCACGGACGCCGTGAGCGACCTGCGCCCCTGAGCCCGTCCTCGCCGTGATCGGGCGCGGCGCGCGGATGGCACCCTTGAAGCATGAACGATTCCGCCTCCGCGTCCGCCCCCAAGCCCCGCCGTGCCCGTGTCCGCGCCCCTGAACTGGTCGGGAAGGGCGGGTGGCTCAACACCGGGGGCAGGGATCTCACTCTCGCCGACCTGCGGGGCAAGTGCGTCATCGTTGATTTTTGGACCTTCTGCTGCATCAACTGCCTGCACGTCCTGGACGAGCTGCGCGAGCTGGAGGAGAAGCACCGCGACACCCTGGTGATCGTCGGCGTGCACTCGCCGAAGTTCGTGCACGAGGCGGAGCACGACGCGGTCGTCGACGCCGTCGAGCGGTACGGGGTGCACCACCCGGTGCTGGACGACCCGGAGCTCACGACGTGGAAGCAGTACGCCGTGCGCGCGTGGCCCACGCTGACCGTGATCGACCCGGAGGGGTACGTCGTCGCCCAGCACTCCGGGGAGGGGCACGCGCACGCGCTGGAGGTGCTGGTCACCGAGCTGGAGGCCGAGCACGCGGCGAAGGGGACGCTGCGCCGCGGGGACGGCCCGTACGTGGCCCCGGAACCGGTGGCGACGGACCTGCGGTTCCCGGGGAAGGCGCTGCGGCTGCCGTCGGGGAACCTGCTGGTCTCGGACTCGACCCGGCACCAGCTGGTGGAGATGGAGCCGGACGGGGAGACCGTCGTACGGCGGATCGGCGGGCCGGGGGACTTCAACGAGCCGCAGGGGCTGGCGCTGCTGCCGGACGGCACCGTGGTCGTCGCGGACACCGTGGGCCACCGGCTGCGGACGTTCGACCCGGCGAGCGGGGCCCTGGAGACGGTGGCCGGCACCGGCAGACAGTGGTGGCAGGGGTCGGCGACCTCGGGCCCGGCACTCGGGACCGACCTGTCGTCGCCGTGGGACGTGGCGTGGTGGGACGGCAGGGTGTGGATCGCCATGGCCGGCGTGCACCAGCTGTGGGCGTACGACCCGGCGGACGGGACGGTCGCCGTGGCGGCGGGCACGACCAACGAGGGGCTGGTCGACGGACCGGCGGAGGAGGCGTGGTTCGCTCAGCCGTCGGGCCTGGCGGCTGCGGGCGACCGGTTGTGGGTCGCGGACTCCGAGACCAGCGCGCTGCGCTGGGTGGAGCGGAGCGCGGACGGCGCGGGGTACGCGGTGCGTACCGCCGTCGGCACCGGGCTGTTCGACTTCGGTCACCGCGACGGGGCCGCGGAGCAGGCGCTGCTGCAGCATCCGCTCGGGGTGACCGCGCTGCCCGACGGTTCGGTCGCGGTGAGCGACACGTACAACCACGCGCTGCGCCGCTTCGACCCGGCGACCGGCGAGGTCACCACGCTCGCCACGGACCTGCGGGAGCCGTCCGGCGCGGTGCTGGACGGCGGGGAGATCGTGGTGGTGGAGTCCGCCCGCCACCGGCTGACGCGGCTGCGCCTGCCGGAGGACGCGGTGCGGGTCGAGGGCGCGGCGCACCGCACGCAGCGGCCCGCGACCGATGTGGCGCCGGGGCCGCTGCGGTTGGACGTGGTGTTCTCCGCCCCGGCCGGCCAGAAGCTCGACGAGCGCTACGGCCCGTCGACGCGGCTGCTGGTCGGCGCGACGCCCCCGGAGCTGCTGCTGGAGGGGGAGGGCAAGGGCACGGACCTCTTCCGCGACGTCGTCCTGAACGGCGACGTCGGCGAGGGGGTGCTCCACGTCTCCGCGATGGCCGCGTCGTGCGACGACGACCCGGACAACGAGTTCCCGGCCTGCCATGTGCACCAGCAGGACTGGGGTGTCCCCGTCCGGCTGACGCCCGAGGGGGACACCCGGCTCGCCCTGGTGCTCGCCGGGATGGACGCCTGACGCGCCCGCACGTCCGTCACACGTGCGGGTAGTTGCGGGCCCGCTCGTCCATCACCGGCATCGGCTCCACGACGCGGCGCTTCTTGAAGATGCTGATGTACGCGGCCAGGCCGATGACGCCGACCGCCATCATGATCAGGCCGACCAGGTCCAGATTGACGCCGGCCATGTGCCAGTCGGTCGCGAAGGTGAGGATGGCCCCCACCGCGATCAGGCCGATGCAACCGCCGATGCCCATGATGTCCGCCTCCGAACTGGGTTGGGTCTACGGACTCGTAGAACCCGTGTACCCCGGGGCGGCGAACTCATGACCGCCGGATGCCGGTGAAGTCCGCTCCTGGGGGGACGGACTTCACCGGCGGGGCCGCGGTTCAGCCCTCAAGGAACGCCTTCAGGGCGCCGGCCAGCAGGAACGGGTCGTCGGCGCCGCACAGTTCGCGCGCGGAGTGCATCGAGAGGATCGGCACGCCGACGTCCACGGTCGTGATGCCGTGCCGGGCGGCGGTGATGGGGCCGATGGTGGTGCCGCAGGGCATGGCGTTGTTGGAGACGAAGGACTGCCAGGGCACACCGGCCCGCTCGCAGGCGGCGGCGAAGATGCCGCGGCCGGTGCCGTCGGTGGCGTAGCGCTGGCTGACGTTGACCTTGAGGATCGGGCCGCCGTTGGGCATCGGGCGGTGCGTCGGGTCGTGCTTCTCGGCGTAGTTGGGGTGGACGGCGTGGCCGGTGTCGGCGGAGGCGCACACGGTGCCGGCGAAGGCGCGGGCGCGGTCCTCGTAGCTGCCGCCCCGGGCGAAGACGGAACGCTCCAGGACGTTGCCGAGGAGCGGGCCGAGGGCGCCGGTGTCGGACTCGCTGCCGGTCTCCTCGTGGTCGAAGGCGGCCAGCACGGGGATGCAGGTCAGGTCGGCCCCGGCGACGGCGGCCAGGGCGGCGGTGCCGGCGTGTACCGAGAGCAGGTTGTCGAGCCGGCCCGCGGCCAGGAACTCGCGGTCGCGGCCGAGGTAGGCGGGCGGCTGGACGTCATGGGTCATCAGGTCCCAGCCGACGACGTCGGCGGCGGCCACGCCGCTCTCCTCCGCGAGGAACGCGATCAGGTCGCCCTCGTTGACCTCGCCCAGGCCCCAGACGGGCTGCATGTGGCGCTGCTTGTCGAGCTTGAGGCCGTTGTCGTTGACACCGCGGTCGAGGTGGACGGCGAGCTGTGGCACCCGCAGCAGCGGCCGGTCCACGTTGACCAGCGTCGTCGTCCCGTCACGCAGCACCAGACGGCCGGACAGGCCGAGGTCGCGGTCGAGCCAGGTGTTGAGGAGGGCGCCGCCGTAGATCTCGACGGCGATCTGGCGCCATCCGAAGGAGCCGGAGTCGGGACGCGGCTTGACGCGCAGGTTGGTGGAGTCGGTGTGCGCGCCGACCACCCGGAAGGGGGTGGCGGGTCCTGCGCCCTCGGGCACGTACCAGGCGATGATCGCGCCGCCCCGCAGCACGTACCTGCCGCCGGCCTCGGCGCCCCACGCCTCGGTCTCCGCCACCCGCTGGAATCCGGCCTTCTCCAGGCGCTCGGCGGCGCTCGCGACCGCGTGGTACTGCGACGGGCTGGCGGTGAGGAAAGCTGCGAGGTCGTCGGTGTGGCCGCGGCCGAAGTGGGGCTGAGGGTTCATGCTTCAAGCATAAGGACGCGCGACGGCCCGCTCCTCGTGGGAGGAGCGGGCCGCCGTCGCCGTACCGGTCCCGGGCGGAGCCGGTCAGGGCCGGGTCAGAACGCCTCTTCCGGCAGGTCCATGACGTCGAGGGTGACGCCGTCGGCGACGGACCGCGCGACGGACACCTGGGGCAGGACCTCGGCGGCGAAGTGCCTCGCGGCGGCGATCTTGCCGGTGTAGAAGGCGGTGTCCTTGGCGGAGGCGCCGGCGGCCAGCTTCGCGGCGGCGACGGCCGCACCCTTGAGCAGCAGGTAGCCGACGACCACGTCGCCGGACGCCATCAGCAGGCGGGTGGTGTTCAGTCCCACCTTGTAGATGTTCTTGACGTCCTGCTCGGTGGCGGCGAGGTCGCTCAGCATCTTGCCGACGATGGCCTCCAGGTCCACGGCGGCCTTGGCGAGCTGCTCGCGGGCCGCGGAGAGCTCCTCGCCACCGGTGGCCTCGGCGAGGAACTTCTTGATCTCCTCGGAGAGGGCGGTGAGCGCGGTGCCCTGGTTGCGGACGATCTTCCGGAAGAAGTAGTCCTGGCCCTGGATCGCGGTGGTGCCCTCGTAGAGGGTGTCGATCTTGGCGTCGCGGATGTACTGCTCGATCGGGTACTCCTGCAGGAAGCCGGAGCCGCCGAAGATCTGCAGGGACTGCGCGAGCTGCTCGTAGCCCCTCTCGGAGCCGTAGCCCTTGACGATCGGCAGGAGCAGGTCGTTGAGCGCCTCGAGGCCCTTCTCCTCCTCGCCGGCCGCCTCGGCGGCGGCGATCGCGTCCTGGACGGAGGCGGTGTAGAGGACCAGGGCGCGCATGCCCTCGGCGTAGGCCTTCTGCGTCAGCAGCGAGCGGCGCACGTCGGGGTGGTGGGTGATGGTGACCTTGGGCGCGGACTTGTCCATGAACTGCGCGAGGTCCGGGCCCTGCACGCGCTCCTTGGCGTACTCCAGCGCGTTGAGGTAGCCGGTGGAGAGGGTGGAGATCGCCTTCGTGCCGACCATCATGCGGGCGAACTCGATGATGCGGAACATCTGGCGGATGCCGTCGTGCTTGTCGCCGATGAGCCAGCCCTTGGCGGGGTGCTTGTCGCCGAAGGTCATCTCGCAGGTGTTGGAGGCCTTCAGGCCCATCTTGTGCTCGACGTTGGTGGCGTAGACGCCGTTGCGCTCGCCCAGCTCGCCGGTCTCGAAGTCGAAGAGGTACTTGGGGACGAGGAAGAGGGACAGGCCCTTGGTGCCGGGGCCGGCGCCCTCGGGGCGGGCGAGGACGTAGTGGAGGATGTTCTCCTCCATGTCGTGCTCGCCCGAGGTGATGAAGCGCTTCACGCCCTCGATGTGCCAGGAGCCGTCCTCCTGCTCGACGGCCTTGGCGCGGCCGGCGCCCACGTCCGAGCCGGCGTCCGGCTCGGTGAGGACCATGGTGGAGCCCCAGGTCTTCTCGACCGCGATCCCGGCGATCTTCTTCTGGACCTCGTTGCCCTCCTCGAAGAGGATGCGGGCGAAGGCCGGGCCGGAGGAGTACATCCACAGGGCCGGGTTGGAGCCGAGGATCAGCTCCGCGTACGACCAGATCAGGGACGGCGGGGCGGTGGTGCCGCCGATGCCCTCGGGCAGGCCCAGGCGCCAGTACTCGGAGGCCATGAAGGCCTTGTAGCTCTTCTTGAAGGAGTCCGGCACCGGGGCGGTGTTGGTCGACGGGTCGAAGACCGGCGGGTTGCGGTCGGCGTCCGCGAAGGAGTCGGCGAGCTCGTTCTCCGCCAGGCGCGCGACCTCGGACAGGATGTCCTTGGCGGTCTCGACGTCCATGTCGGCGAACGGGCCGGTCCCGTACAGCGTGTCGCGTCCGAGGACCTCGAAGAGGTTGAACTCGATGTCGCGAAGGTTTGACTTGTAGTGGCCCATGGCGACGGCTCCGTCGGGGTCGGTCGGACGGCGGGAAAGGTGCCAGTCCTCGCAGCTTTATCACTTACCGATCGGTAATGATGCTACCCGTCGGTAATAAAAACAACCCCTACCCGGCCGGATGTGACGGATGACCTTCGACGTCCGGAGGAGTCCCCGGCTCCCGGTGCCGTAGTTCGTCCAGGGCCCCGAAGGCGGCCGCCGCGATCGGCACCGCGAGCAGCATCCCGAGGATGCCCGCCAGGCTCGCCCCCGCGGTGATCGCCAGCAGGACCAGCGCGGGGTGCATGTGCACCGTGCGGCTCTGCACGATCGGTTGCAGCACGTGCCCCTCCAGCACCTGCACGGCCAGCACCACGCCCAGGGCCCACAGGCCGATCACCCACCCCCGGTCCGCGAGCGCGACGAGCACCGCCGCCGAGCCGGAGATGAACGCCCCCAGGTACGGGATGTAGGCGCCGACGAAGACCAGGGCGGCCAGGCCGGCCGCCCCCGGGACCCGCAGGATGAGCAGGCCGATGCCGATCAGCACGGCGTCGATCAGCGCGATCACGGTCGTTCCCCGCATGAAGCCCTGGACCGCGGCGAAGGCGCGGTGGGCGATCCGCTCCAGCAGGGGACCGGTGCCGTCCGGGGCGGCCTCGCGCAGCAGCACCGGGAAGCGGGCGCCGTCGCGCAGGAAGAAGAAGGTCAGCAGCAGCGCCAGCACGGCGGTGGCGATGAGCTGCCCCACGATGCTGATCCCGGACACCACCCCGGAGGCGGCGCGGGCGCCGTACTTGGTGGCGAAGGACTTGAGGCTGTCGATGGTGTCGTTCAGCGAGGTCCCCGACGCGCCCAGGCGCGGCAGAAGTTTCCGGGCCGCCTCCTTGAGCGAGGCCACGATCTCGTCCCCGGTCTCCAGCAGGCTGTGGACGACCACGAACCCCACGCCCGCGACGAAGACCACCAGCGCCACGCAGGTCAGCGCCGCGGCCGCCGACCGCTGCACCTTGGCGGCCCGCAGCCGCCGGTGGAGCGGGCCCAGCAGGGCGCTGCCCAGCAGGGCCAGCAGGACGGGCGTGACCACCGCCGCGAAGGTGACGACGAGCCAGACCACGAGCGCGCCCACGCCGGCCACCAGCAGCACGACGGCGCACCACGCGGCCGTCCGTCGCGCGGATGCCGGCAGAAGGGGCGCGTCCACCCGCCCAGCGGATCACGGGGTGCCCGCTGTCCGCATGCCGGAAAAGGCGAACGGGTGGCCCGCGGCGGTCGGATACGATATTGACGGTCCGTAGAGGAATTCCTCACCCACAGTAGCGACTTGGGAGCAGCCGGCAATGGCTCGACACCTCATCACCAGCGCCCTTCCGTACATCAACGGGATCAAGCACCTGGGCAACATGGTGGGGTCCATGCTCCCGGCCGACGTCTACTCCCGGTACCTGCGCCAGCGCGGCCAGGAGGTCCTCTACATCTGCGCCACCGACGAGCACGGCACCCCGGCCGAGCTCGCCGCGCAGGAGGCCGGGCTGCCGGTCGCCGAGTTCTGCGCCCAGCAGCACGACGCGCAGAAGGCGGTCTACGACGGCTTCGCGCTCTCCTTCGACTACTTCGGCCGCAGCTCCTCGCCGCAGAACGTCGAGATCACCCAGGCCATCGCGCGCGAGCTGAAGCAGAACGGCTTCATCGAGGAGCGCGCCATCCGCCAGGTGTACTCCCTGGACGACGAGCGCTTCCTGCCCGACCGCTACATCGTGGGCACCTGCCCGCACTGCGGCTACGACAAGGCCCGCGGCGACCAGTGCGAGAACTGCACCCGCGTCCTGGACCCGACCGACCTGATCGAGCCGCGTTCCGCGATCAGCGGCAGCAGCCGGCTGGAGGTCCGCGAGACCAAGCACCTCTTCCTGCTCCAGTCCAAGCTCTCCCACGAGGTCGAGGCCTGGGTCGACGAGCACGGCAAGGACTGGCCGACGCTCGCCTCCTCCATCGCCCGCAAGTGGCTGACCGAGGGCCTGCAGGACCGCGCCATCACCCGCGACCTGGACTGGGGCGTGCCGGTGCCGGCCGACACCTGGCCGGAGCTGGCGGCCGAGGGCAAGGTCTTCTACGTCTGGTTCGACGCCCCGATCGAGTACATCGGCGCCACCAAGGAGTGGTCGGACGCCGCGCCCCAGGGCGAGGCGCGCGACTGGCGCTCGTGGTGGTACGACGTCGACACCGAGGTCCGCTACACCGAGTTCATGGCCAAGGACAACGTCCCCTTCCACACCGTGATGTTCCCGGCCACCCTGCTGGGCACCCGCGACAAGTGGAAGAAGGTCGACTTCGTCAAGGCCTTCAACTGGCTGAACTACTACGGCGGCAAGTTCTCCACCTCGCAGCGGCGCGGCATCTTCACCGACGCGGCCCTGGAGATCCTGCCCGCCGACTACTGGCGCTACTTCCTGATCGCGAACGCGCCCGAGTCCGACGACACGTCCTTCACGTGGGAGCACTTCGCGGCCTCGGTCAACAAGGACCTCGCCGACACCCTCGGCAACTTCGTCAACCGCGTGCTGTCCTTCTCCCGCAAGCGCTTCGGTGACGAGGTGCCGGCGGGCAAGGAGGCCGGGGAGGCCGAGCGGCGCCTCGGCGAGCAGATCGCCGAGCTCCTCGCCGAGTACGAGCGCCACATGGAGGACCTGCAGTTCCGCAAGGCGGCGCAGGCTCTGCGCGCCCTGTGGAGCGCCGGCAACTCCTACCTGGAGGAGAAGGCCCCCTGGCTGGAGATCAAGACGGACGCCGACGGCGCCGCCCTGACCCTGCGCACGGCCATGAACCTGATCCACCTCTACGCGGTCGTCTCCGAGCCCTTCATCCCGGCCACGGCCGCCGCCATGCGCGGTGCATTCGACCTGGCGGACGACACCGCCGCCTGGGTCACCCCCGAGGAGGCCCGCGCCCTGGCCGCCGTCCCGGCCGGGACGTCCTTCACCGTGCCGCCGGTGCTCTTCGCCAAGATCACCGAGGAGGACCTGGAGTCCTACCGGGAGCGCTTCGGCGGGGAGCCGGAGGCCGCCTGATGCCCGCCACGGCCAGGGACAGGTCCCCGCTGGTGCTGATCCTCGCGGTGGGCCTGACCCTGGTGCTGGTGGTGGCCGCGGTGATCCTCGCCGTCTCCCTGACCGGTTCGGACGACCGGCGCTCCGGCGCCGCCCCGGGACCGGACGGCGCGTGCCGCGGCAGCAACGTCACGCTGGAGCAGGCCGCGGGGCGCTTCGGCCTGCGGCTGCCGGACGACCCGCAGGACGTGCACTACCTCGCACAGGGCGGCGGGCTGTCCGGTCAGCACGACCTCCAACTGCGCTTCCGCACCACGGCCGCCGGCCTGAAGCAGTTCCTCTCCGCATCCGGCTTCGGCGCGCTCGGCCCCGACGTCCAGGCACTGCGCGTGGGCGAGCCCCCCGCCGACCCCTGCCGCCGCGCCGCCGGCGGCCTCGCGCACGCCCGCTACGCCGGCGACCACGTGCCTGCCGCCGCGGGCCACGGCGCCTACAGCCGCGGTGTCGCCGTCGACGACAGCGACCCCGCCCACCCGGTGGTCGCGCTCGTGGCCCTGGACGGCTGACCGGCCCGGCCGGCCGTCGTCTCGCCAGGCGCTTGCATGCACATATGCATGCAAGCGTGCAACACTGTCCGTATGGTTGCTCTCCAGATCCGTGACGTGCCCGAGGACCTTCGCGACCGTCTCGCGGCCATAGCCGAGGAGCGCGGCCAGTCGCTTCAGGCGTACCTGTTCGACCTCGTGCGCGACGAGGTGCGGCGCAGGGACAACCTGGCCGTTCTCGAGCGGTTCTCGAGGTCCGCGTACGGCACCCGGCTTGCCGAAGGCGACGTCACGGACGTGTTGCGTACGGCGAGGGCAGAGCGGGACGCGCAACTCGGTGTGCCGGGAGGCGACGAGTGATCGTCGTCGATGCCTCTGTCTTCGCCTTCTCGCTCCTGGACGAGGGCACGACCGGCGAGCGTTGCCGAAGCGCCCTGGCTGCGGACGACCGCTGGATCGCGCCGCAGCACTGGACGATCGAGGTGATGTCCGTGATCCGGGGCAATCTGCTCGGTGGCAAGATCACGGCCGGCCATGCCGCGGACGCGGTGGAGGCACTTTGCGGGCTCGACCCCGTCGTTCCGATGCCCCGCGTTCTGCTGCCCCGCGTCTGGGAACTCCGGGGCAACCTCACCGCGTACGACGCGGCGTACGTGGCCGCCGCGGAGGCGTACGGCTGCCCGCTCCTCACCACCGACGGGCGGATGGCGCGAGCTTCCGGCATTCGCTGCGTGGTCGAGGTCGTCGGCTGACGGCGGGTCGGCCCGACGGGACGGCAGCGGAGACGGGCATGACGCCGATGGGCCCGGAACCGTACGGTTCCGGGCCCATCGGCGTCATGCCCCGCGGGCGTGGGTCAGGCCTTCTTCTCCGGGGGCAGCCGCAGCGCGAGGTGCAGCTCCTTCAGCCGCGCCTCGTCGACCGTGCTCGGGGCGCCCATGAGGAGGTCCTGGGCGTTCTGGTTGAGCGGGAAGGCGATGGTCTCGCGGATGTTGGGCTCGTCCGCGAGGAGCATGACCATGCGGTCGACGCCCGGGGCGATGCCGCCGTGCGGCGGGGCGCCGAAGTGGAAGGCGCGGAGCATGCCGCCGAACTCGTGCTCGACGGTCTCGCGGCTGTAGCCGGCGATCTCGAAGGCCTTGTACATGATCGCGGGCTCGTGGTTCCGGATCGCGCCCGAGGACAGCTCGACGCCGTTGCAGACGATGTCGTACTGCCACGCCAGGATGTCCAGCGGGTCCTTGGTCTCCAGCGCCTCCAGGCCGCCCTGCGGCATGGAGAAGGGGTTGTGCGAGAAGTCGATCTGCCCGGTGTCCTCGTTCTTCTCGAACAGCGGGAAGTCGACGATCCAGCAGAAGCGGAAGACGTTCTCCTCGAACTGGCCGGCCCGCTTCGCGGCCTCGACCCGGACGGCGCCCATGATCTTGGAGACCTCGTCGAACTCGCCCGCGCCGAAGAAGATCGCGTGGCCGGGCTTGGCGTCGACCGCCGTGAGCAGCGCCTTCACGTCGTCCTCGGTGAGGAACTTGGCGATCGGGCCGGTGAGGGTGAGATCGTCGCCGACGCGAACCCAGGCCAGGCCCTTGGCGCCCTGCTCGACGGCGTAGTCGCCGAGGTTGTCGAAGAACTTGCGCGGCTGGTCCGCGGTGTCCGGCACCGGCAGGGCGCGGACGTGCTTGCCGGCGAAGGCCTTGAAGCCGGAGTCGGCGAAGACCGGCGAGACGTCCACCAGTTCCAGCTTGGCGCGCAGGTCCGGCTTGTCGTTGCCGTACTTGACGAACGCCTCACGGAACGGGATCCGCGGGAACGGCGAGGTCACGTGGCGGCCGCCGCCGAACTCCTCGAAGAGGTCGGTCATGACCTTCTCGATGACCGCGAAGACGTCCTCCTGCTCGACGAAGCTCATCTCGATGTCGAGCTGGTAGAACTCGCCCGGCGAGCGGTCGGCGCGGCTGTCCTCGTCGCGGAAGCAGGGCGCGATCTGGAAGTAGCGGTCGAAGCCCGCGATCATCAGCAGCTGCTTGAACTGCTGCGGGGCCTGGGGGAGCGCGTAGAACGTGCCGGGGTGCACGCGGGAGGGCACCAGGAAGTCGCGGGCGCCCTCGGGCGAGGTCGCGGACAGGATCGGGGTGGCCAGCTCGTTGAAGCCGAGCGCCGTCATCTCGCGCCGCAGGAAGCTGATGACCTGGGTGCGCAGCATGATGTTGCGGTGCATGCGGGCGCGGCGCAGGTCGAGGAAGCGGTGGGTGAGCCGCATCTCCTCGTTCGCGTTGTCCTCCGGGAAGACCGGGAACGGCAGCTGGTCGGCGGCGCCGAGCACCTCCAGTTCGGAGACCTCGACCTCGACCTCGCCGGTGGGCAGGTCGGGGTTGACGTTCTCCCCCGAACGGGCGACGACGCGTCCGTCGACGCGGAGCACCGACTCCTTGGACTGGTGGCTCAGTGCCTCGTACGCGGGCGAGCCCGGGCGGGCCACGAGCTGGACCACCCCGTAGTGGTCCCGGAGATCGACGAACAGGATGCCGCCCAGATCCCGGCGATTGTGCAGCCAACCACTCAGGCGCACTTCCGCGTCTACGTCGGTGGCGCGCAGCTCACCGCAGGTGTGGGACCGGTACCGATGCATCGTTCATCCAAGTCGTCTGATTTCGGGGATGAGGCCTCCCCAGTCTACGGGGGTACGCGCGCCCGACCCCATTCGTATGAAAGCGGCGAAAAACCATAAACTATGCGAATGCGCATCGAGGACGTGCTGGCCTCGCTCGGCACGGGCGTCTGGCGCTGGGACAGCGCCACCGACATGGTGGAGCTCGACGCCGTGAGCGCCGGGCTGATAGGGCTTCCGCCCCGGCCGCAGAAGGTCCACTCGGGGGTGACCAGGGCCTGCTACCACGCCTCCGACTACGTGGACATGTCGGCGGCGGTCGCCCTGGCGATGGCCGAGGGCACCTCCTCGGAGTCCCTGCTGCGCGTGGTCCGGGAGGACGGACGGGTCGTCCGCACCGTGGTGATGCGCACCTTCGGGCTCCCCTCTGCCGCCGGCCGGCCGGCGGAGATCATGGGCACGCTGCAGGAGGCGCCCGCGGCGCACGCGATCGCCGGCGCGGGCACCGGCACCCGGCCCACCGGGGCGGCACCGGCCGCCCCCGCGGACTGGCGGCGGTCCCGCGAGGCCTTCCTGCTGGACGCGGGCCGGGCGCTGGCGGAGGCGGACAGCACCGAGGAGGTGCTCCGTGTGGCCGCCCACCTGTCCATGCCGGGGTTCTCCCCCGACGGCCTCGCCGTCTTCGGTGTCCAGGGCGAGCGGCTGCGCGCCATCGGGTTCCACGGGCAGCAGCCCGGCGACGAGGTGCCCTTCCTGGACATGCCGCTCGGCGCGGAGTACCCGGCGGCGGTGGTGGTGCGCACCGGCCGTGCGGTCTATCTGCCGAGCCCGCGGGCGTACGAGGAGCGCTTCCCGGCCACATGGCCGCTGGTGCGGGACTTCGGGCGGTCGTCCTGGGCGTATCTGCCGCTGGTCGCCGCGGGACGCACGATCGGCGCGTGGATGGCCTGCTTCCGGGAACGCGTCGCCTTCACCCCGGACGAGCGGTCGGTGCTGACCACCGTCGCCCGGATGCTCGCCCAGGCGCTGTCCAGAGCGCATCTGCACGAGTCCGAGCGGGAGCTGTCCGACGGGCTGCAGCGCGCGATGCTGCCGCGACGGCGGCCGTACGTCGAGGGGATGACGCTGACCGCCCGCTATGTACCGACCGGCGGCGGACTGCAGGTGGGCGGCGACTGGTACGACGTGATCGACCTGCCGTCGGGGCGCACGGCGCTGGTCGTCGGCGACGTGCAGGGCCATGACGTCCGCGCGGCGGGGGTGATGGGGCAGTTGCGCATCGCCCTGCGCGCGTACGCGGCCGAGGGGCACCGCCCCGACGCGGTGATGTCCCGGACGTCCCGCTTCCTGGCCGGGCTCACCGAGTGCTCCGCCGAGAGTGAGGACGCCCGCTTCGCCACCTGCCTCTACATGGAGGTCGATCCGGTGGACGGGACCCTGGACGTGGTGCGGGCCGGGCACCTGGACCCCGTCGTGCGGCTCGCGGACGGCACGACGATCGTGCGGCGCACGGCCGGCGGCCTGCCGCTGGGGATCGCCCCCGACTCCGACTACCCGACCACGCGGCTCACCCTGGAACCCGGCGAGACGATGCTGATCTGCACGGACGGCCTGATCGAGACCGGTGGCCACGACCTGGACTCCGGGTTCCAAAGGCTCCGCCCGGTGCTGGAGGACGCGGTCGACGACGGGCTGGAGGCGCTCGCCGACGCCCTGGTGGAGATGGTGCACGGCCTGGCCTCGCACCATCTGACCGGCCCGCTCGCCGACCGCCGTGAGGACGACGTCGCGCTGCTGCTGGTGCGGCGCGACCCCGTGGGGGCGCACCGCGAAGCCCCGGTGCGGCGCAGCGTGCTCACCGTCGCCCAGACCGACGCCCGTCAGCTGCGGGCGGCCCGGGAGGAGGTCCGCGCGCTGCTGCACGACTGGACGTCCGGCGACCAGGTGGACGCGGCCGTGCTGCTGGTGTCGGAGCTGGTCACGAACGTGCTGCTGCACACCGACGACGACGCGGTGCTGGGCGCGCAGCTCCTCGGCGTTCCGGGCGTCCGGCGGCTGCGGGTCGACGTGACCGACCGCAGCGACGGGATGCCGCACCGCCGCACCCCGGGCGAGATGGCCGCCTCCGGTCGCGGACTGCTGCTCCTGCAGGAGATTGCGGACGCCTGGGGCGTGGATCCGCTGGGCGACGGCAAGGCGATCTGGTTCGAACTCCACGAGGCTCCCATGGCGGGCTAGCGGCCCGATACGCTGTGTGCCGTGTACGGCTACGACCAGAACGGGATGGCAGGGGCCGCGCCGCCGATGGGCGGTGCGCCGATGGGTGCGAGCTACCCCGAGCCGTCACCGCCCTCGCTGGCGGACGCGGTCCGCGCCTTCACGACGGGCTCGATGTCGGCCGAGGACTTCCAGGCCGTCTTCGCCACGTCCAAGGTGTACTGCCCGCGCGGTGACAACCCCGGTTTCCTGGCGCTGCACGACACGCAGCAGCCGGTGATCCCCATGTTCTCCTCGCTGAAGCAACTGCGCCGCTACGCCGGCAAGGAGTCCAAGTACTTCGTGATCACGGGGGCCGAGGTGCTGGACCTGCTGCCGACCGGCTACGGCTTCGTGCTGGACATGGAGGGCGAGCACCGGATGGTGTTCGACGCGAAGGCGGTCGAGCAGATGGTGGAGTTCACCATGCGGCGGATGTACGGCTGATACGGCCCTGACCCCACGGAAACCGGACAAAGGCCGGGGAATGGTTGCGGGAAGTTCAGAGTTCAACTATGTTGAACGTTGAACAATCCGAGGAGGATCCTGGCCATGCCCGCAGTGACCGTCGAGAACCCGTTGACCCTGCCGCGCGTTCACGCCCCCGCCGACGCGGTGCAGCGGCGTGCGCTGCAGGTGACCACCGCCCCCAGTGGCTTCGAGGGGGAGGGCTTCCCCGTCCGTCGCGCCTTCGCGGGCATCGACTACAAGAACCTCGACCCGTTCATCATGATGGACCAGATGGGTGAGGTGGAGTACGCGCCCGGAGAGCCCAAGGGCACGCCCTGGCACCCGCACCGCGGCTTCGAGACCGTCACCTACATCATGGACGGCGCCTTCATCCACCAGGACTCCCACGGCGGCGGCGGCACCATCACCGACGGCGACACGCAGTGGATGACCGCCGGCAGCGGCCTGCTCCACATCGAGACCCCGCCCGAGGCGCTGGTCATGAGCGGCGGACTGTTCCACGGTCTGCAACTGTGGGTCAACCTGCCCGCCAAGGACAAGATGATCGCGCCGAAGTACCAGGACATCCGCGGCGGCAGCGTCAGGCTGCTGGCGTCGGAGGACGGCGGCGCGCTCATCCGGATCATCGCCGGTGACATCGACGGGCACCAGGGCCCGGGCGCCACGCACACCCCGATCACCATGCTGCACGTCTCAGTGAACCCGGGCGCCCAGCTCACGCTGCCCTGGCGCGCGGACTTCAACGCCCTGGCGTACGGCCTGTCCGGCCGGGGCGCCGCGGGCCCGGAGGGCCGGGCCTTCCGCATGGGGCAGGCGGTCGTCTTCGGACGCGGGGACTCCCTCACGATCCGTGCCGACGAGACCCAGGATTCGCGCAGCCCCAACTTCGAGGTCGTCCTTCTGGGCGGGCTGCCGATCCGTGAGCCGATGATGCAGTACGGCCCGTTCGTGATGAACACCCACGCGGAACTCGCCCAGGCCTTCGACGACTTCAAGGCCGGCCGGCTCGGCACCGTTCCCGCCGGTCAGGAGTGACGTAGGCGGCTCCGGGTACCTCCGGCATTAAACGGCCCCGTCCGGGAATCCGATTCCCGGGCGGGGCCGTCGCATACGGTGGGAGCAATTCCGTCGGGCGGTTCGTTGGCTCCTCATTGGCCGCTGCATTCACCCTGAGTGACTGCACGTGCACTTGCACGTGCAGATGCACGTGACTTCGTCTCTGGCTATCATCTCCCCTGTCCTGCACGGCACTTATCTGGAGAGAAGCATGCGCCACACGTACAACGGCATGGCCGCGTCCGATCTCCGCGGAGTGGTGTGGCAGAAGAGCCGGCACAGCAATGCGAACGGACAGTGCGTGGAGCTGGCCGCGCTTCCGGACGGGGAAGTGGCCGTGCGCAATTCACGTTTTCCGGACGGACCCGCGCTGATATATACGAAGGCGGAGATCGAATCCCTCATCGTGGGGATGAAGAACGGGGAGTTCGATCATTTCGTGGCGAACTGACCGCGGTCGTCCCCGCCGCGGCTCAATGTGACGGGCCGTCGTGCTGTCCGGGCATGCGAAAGAGGGCCCAGACGACTTTCCCCGCGGTGGTCAGGGGATGCCAGCCCCAGGTCTCGCTGAAGGACTCCACCAGATGCAGCCCGCGCCCGGACTCGGCCACGAAGTCGGGGGCCTTGGCGACGGGCCCGTGGCTGCTGGGGTCACGCACCGCGCAGACTACGCGCGTTGACCATCTGACCAGGCTGAGCCTGACGCACCCGTGGGGCGCGTCCTGGGGCAGTGCGTAGCGCAGGGCGTTCGTCACCAGTTCCGAGGCGACCAGTTCGATGCCGTCCTGGAGCTCCTCGAGATCCCAGGCGCGGAGGGTCGTCCGCGCGAATCTTCGTGCGTCGCCGACCGCTTCGAAACGCGGCGGCAGCGGGCACGAGGTGGCGCTCGATGACGAAAGGCGCTCCGGAACCAGCCCGTCCCATAAGGGCTGCACCCCGGCCGAGCTCTCAGTCCACATGCGCACCACCCGGTATCGGCACGTACGTCATCGTCCCGTACGGCCGGTGGCCGATGCAAGGGGCGGATGCACGTGCATTTGCATGACGCGAGGCAGGTGGGGCGGAAGTGACGATCGAGAGTGACCGATCGAGTACTGAACGCAGCACGAAGATGGCAGACTGCTGGATGCCACGGGGAGAAGGTAGGCGCAAATGACCACAGTGCAGTCGGGGAGCGGATCCATGGTGCGCCGCATCCTCCTTGGCTCGCAGCTGCGCAGGCTCCGCGAGGCGCGGGGCATCACCCGTGAGGCCGCGGGCTACTCGATCCGCGCGTCGGAGTCGAAGATCAGCCGCATGGAGCTCGGGCGCGTGAGCTTCAAGGAGCGCGACGTGGCCGACCTGCTCACCCTCTACGGCATCACCGACGACGCCGAGCGCACCGGGCTGCTCGGGCTGGTGCGCGAGGCGAACGTCGCCGGCTGGTGGCACGGCTTCGGCGACGTCCTGCCGGCGTGGTTCCAGACGTACGTGGGTCTGGAGGAGTCCGCCTCGGTCATCCGCTCCTTCGAGACGCAGTTCGTGCACGGCCTGCTGCAGGCCGACGACTACACCCGCGCCGTCATCGAGCTGGGTCACCCGGACGCCCCCGCCGACGAGGTGGAACGCCGGCTCGACCTGCGGCACAAGCGCCAGAAGCTGCTCACCTCGGAGCTCGCCCCGCAGATCGTGGCCGTGATGGACGAGGCCGTGGTGCTCCGCAGGTTCGGCGGGCGGGAAGTGATGCGGGCTCAGCTCGCGCACCTGGTCGAGGCCTCGGAGCAGCCGAATGTGACGGTGCAGCTGCTGCCGCTGGAGTTCACCGGGTACTCCGCGGGCGCCAGCGGTACCTTCACCCAGCTGACCTTCCCGGAGTCCGACGTCCCCGACGTCGTGTACGTCGAGCAGCTCACCGGGGCGATGTACATCGACAAGCGCGAGGAGGTCGACCAGTACCGCGTCGTCATGGCGAAGCTCCGCGCGGACAGTCTCTCCCCCGAGGCCACCCGGGACCGGCTGAACGCCGTCCTCCGGGACATCTGAGCGCACCCCGGCGGCAACGCCGGGTGCTGCGCTTCCCCCCTCTGAACTGGGGGTTTGCGGCTTTCGTAGATCTCACTCGATCGAGTGAAGTGGACCTTGACGCGTTGGTCGGCTCATCGGCCCGGTGATCTCATGCTGCGGTGAGCCCGTACCTGCGTACCCGCACGATCGACGGGTGCGTCGTGGCCGAACTCAGCGGGGAGATCGACATCGTCGCGGCAATGGAGATCACTCCGCCGCTCGACGAGCTGACCCGCTCGCCCGGCCCGGGCCTTGTCGTCGACCTTGGTTCCGTCGACTTCATCGACTGCTCCGGACTCGCCGTGCTCTGCCGGGTCCGCAGCCGGGTCCGCGGCAACGGCGGGCGGGTGCAGTTCGTCTGCTGCCGGCCCCCGACCCTGAAGGTCCTGCGTGCCACCGGGCTGTTGAACGCCCTGCGGCCGGTGCCGAGCGTGGACGAGGCGCTCGCCCGGATCGGGCGGCCGTGACCGCCCCGTCCACACTGCCGTGGGTCGCGACCTAGTCGCAGCAGACGGCCGACACGCTAGTCGCAGCAGACGGCCGACACGAACTCGGCGACCCGTTCCTGGGGCAGGTGGCGGGCCACGTCCGCCTCGCTGATCATGCCGATGAGGCGGTGCGCGGGATGGTCGATCACCGGCAGGCGGCGCACCCGGTACTCCTCCATCAGCTCCAGCACCCGCTCTATCTGCTCGTCGCCCTCGATGATCTGCGGCCGTCCCATGGCGAGCTCCCCGCAGGTGACCTCGGAAGGGTCGCGCTTCTCGGCGACGCACTTCAGCACGATGTCGCGGTCGGTGAGGATGCCGACCAGCACGTCGTCGTCCCCGCAGATCGGCAGCGCGCCGATGTCCTGCTCCCGCATGATCCGGGCTGCGTCGGTGAGGCTCTCCCGCTCCCCCACGCACATGGCGCCGGGGTGCATGATGTCCAGTGCGGTGGTCATGACGGCGCCTCCTTGGGGCGTGGACCGATTTCCTTTGGCTCCATCGTCACCCTGGTGGAGTAGTTCCGCGATAGGGAGCACGCTGGAAGGAGACATCGGGACCGCTGGAGGTGTTCCGTCATGCAGACCCTCGTCGGATGGCACATAGAGATGGACTTCCGGGAGGACGGCGCGCGGACGAAGGCCGCCGCGCTGCTCCGGCTCCCGGACGGTACCGAGGTCAGGTCGCACGGTCACGCCAACCGGCACCCCTCCGACCCCGAGCAGGAACGGGTCGGCGAGGAACTGGCGGCGGCCAGGGCGCTCAACGACCTCGCCCGTCAGCTCCTCGGCAAGGCGGCGCACGAGATCGAGGAGGTCACCCGGGTGCCTGCGCATCCCAGGATCTGAGCCGGGCGGCGCGCCGGCCGCGCGCCCTCACAGCCAGCCGCGGCGTTTGAAGACCAGGTAGAGGCTGACGCAGACCACGCCCATCAGCAGGATCGCGAAGGGGTAGCCGAGCAGCCAGTGCAGCTCGGGCATGTGGTCGAAGTTCATGCCGTAGATCGTGCCGACGAGCGTGGGCGCGAAGAGGATGGCGGCCCAGGCGGAGATCTTCTTGATCTCCTCGTTCTGCTCGAAGCCCGCCTCCGCCAGCGCCCGCATCTCGGCGTTCTGCTGCTGCGCGACGAGGGTCGCGTTGAGGGTGAGCAGGTCACCGAGCGCCTGCCGGAAGCCGTCCACGCGCTCGATGGTGTGTGTGACGTGGTCGGCCACGTCGCGCAGGTAGCGCTGCAGCTCCTCGTCCGTGCCGTACTTCACGAAGCCCGCCTGCAGACCGTCCAGCATGGGGACGAGCGGGCGGGTGGCGCGCTGGAACTCCAGCACCTCCTGGGAGAGCTCGTAGATCCGGCGGGAGACCTGGGGGTCGCCGCCGAAGACCTGGATCTCGCTCTCCTCCATGTCCTTCTCGACCCCCGCGACGACCGGCGCGTAGCCGTCGACGACCGTGTCGAGTATCGCGTAGAGCACCGCCTCGGGCCCGAGCGTCAGCAGCTCGGGGTTGCTCTCCATGCGGCGCCGCACGGCCGACAGGTCGGGGGCCGCGCCGTGGCGGACGGTCAGGACGAATCCGGGCCCGACGAAGATGTGCAGCTCCGCGAAGTCGACCTCCTCCGGGGCGTCCAGGTAGCGGGCGGCGCGCAGGACGACGAAGAGGGTCTCGCCGTACCGCTCCAGCTTGGGGCGCTGGTGGGCCTGGATCGCGTCCTCCAGGGCGAGCGGGTGGAGGTCGAACTCCTTCGCCAGCGAGACCAGCTCGGCCTCGCTCGGCCGGTAGAGCCCGATCCACGCCACCGCGCCCGGCTCCGCGCGCAGCTGCGCGTACGCATCGGCGAGCGAGGAGGGCGTGGCGATGCGCCGGCCGTCGCGGTAGAGGGCCGCGTCCATCACGCTGCTCACACCGGCGACTGCGGTGTCCGCGATCCTCGGCTCCAGGGGGGCTTCGCCCTCCCCGGCCGGCGGTGCGGCGGGCCGGTGCGGACGGGCGGTCCTGGCCCTCTCCTTCGCCGAGTTACTCAGTGCGCGCAGGGCTCGCAGTCGTCGCCCGGACACCGGCAGCACCCCCTTCGGGCCTTGCGAGCAGGGTAGCCCGAGCCCGCCCGGTAGGGGCCGCACCGCGACCGGGCCGGTACAGGTCCCCCTTCGGGACGCGGGGTCGGGCGTCTGCGTGCTCACGCGCGCCGCCGCGGCCGGGCGGGGGGTCTCCGGCGCCTGTGTTCCCGCCTCCGGCCAGACCGGTGATACGGCGGTACGCACGCGGGGCGCTGACCGGGGCCGACGGGTAACCTGATTCGCGGGGGACACGGGGGCCGTACTCCGGAGGTCTCGATGGACGTCCCGGTGCCGTTCGGCCGGATTCTCCTCGCACCGCCCTCCCCCCAGGGGGCCGCCGCCCGCCCCGAGAACCCGTCCCCGCCGGGCAATGCTCCCGAGGCCGCCCGCCCGCCCCTCCCGGACCGGCCGGGAGCTCCGGCAGGCAGCCGGTCCGCTGCACCGCCTCCCGTGACCCCGTGAGCGGCGTTCGCCGAGTGGGAAGAACAAGAAAAGGGTGTGCGGAGCGTAACGTGCGGGCGGATACGGAGTGGCTGGCCATGGGGACTCCCGAGGAACGCGTGGACGCGGGCGTGGCGGACGCCGTCACGTTGCTCCTCGACGCCCATGGGAGCCTGCTGACCTGGCCTCCCGCCGCCGAGCGGCTGCTCGGCCGGCGTGCGGTGGACGTCGTCGGCACCCCCGCGGTGGAGCTGCTCGCCCCGGAGGACGCGGCGCGGCCGCCGGAGATCGCCGAGCGCTGCAGCACCGAGGGCGGCTGGACGGGTGTGCTGCGGCTCCGCCGCGACGACGGTACGAGGGTCACGCTGGGTGTACGGGTGGCCGGGCTCCCCGAGGGCATCGGCGGTTCGTCCGCCCGCTGGATGGTCCTGGCGGCGGAGTCCCGCAGCACCGCCCGCTCGACGGCGTCGGGGATGACCCCGGCGATGATGGAGCGGATCGTCGGCCAGACGCCGATCGGGCTGGCCGTGGTCGACACCGAACTGCGCTGCGTCTGGTCGAACGCGGCACTGGAGCGCTTCGGCGGCGGTCCCTCCCAGGGGCGGCTGGGGCGGCGGCTCGCGGAGATCCAGCCGGGCCTGAACGCCACGGTCCTGGAGGCGCAGATGCGCCAGGTCCTGGAGACGGGTGTGCCGGTGATCGACTACGAGCACGTGGGGCGTTTCCGCACCGACCCGCGCCGCGAGCAGGCCCATGCGATGTCCTTCGTGCGGCTGGAGGACGAGCGCGGCGTCCCGGTGGGCGTGTGCTACTCGGTGGTCGACATCAGCGACCGCTGGCGGGCCCGTAAGCGGCTGTCGCTCCTGGACCGGGCCAGTGAGCACATCGGGCGCACCCTGGACGTGATGCACACCGCGCAGGATCTGGCGGACGTGGTCGTGCCCGACCTCGCCGACTATGTGGCCGTGGAGCTGCTGGAGTCGGTCATCAAGGGAGCGGAGCCGCAGGCCGGCCCGCTGGGCGACGCGGTCACCGTGCCGCTGCGCCGCGCCGGGATGCGGTCGGCGCGGCAGGGCGAGCCCGAGCCCGCCTTCGGCATCGGGGCGGTCTCCGCCTATCTGGAGGACACCCCGCCGATCCGGTCCCTGACCGACGGCACCTCCTGGATCAGCTCCCGGCTGGATCCGCTCGGGCTGGAGTGGGCCGCCGGCCCGGCCGGCGTCCGGGCGCTCCACTTCGGCGAACTCGGACTGCACACGGCGATGGTGGTGCCGATCCGGGCCCGCGGGGTCACCCTCGGTGTGACCCTTTTCTTCCGGGTGCGCCGCGCCGACCCCTTCGACGGGGAGGATCTGCGCCTGGCGGAGGAGGTCGTGGCCAGGGCCGCGGTCTGCCTGGACAACGCGCGCCGCTACACCCGTGAGCGGGACGCGGCCCTTGTGCTGCAGCGCAGCCTGCTGCCGCACACCTTCCCCCCGCAGGACGCGGTGGAGGTCGCCACCTACTACCGGCCGGCGGACGAGCTGTCGGGCGTGGGAGGCGACTGGTTCGACGTCATCCCGCTGTCCGGGGCGCGCATCGCGCTGGTGGTGGGAGAGGTGGTGGGCCACGGCATCGAGGCCGCCGCGACGATGGGCCAGTTGCGGACGGCGGTGCGGACCCTGGCCGACCTCGACCTGCCGCCGGAGGAGCTGCTGGCGCACCTGGACGACCTGGTCGTCCAGGTCTCGCGGGAGGCCGGGGAGTCGGCGACCGTCGGGGTCGGCGGCAGCGCGCTGGGGTCGAGTTGCCTGTACGTGACGTACGACCCGGTCAGCCGGCACTGCGTCATGGCCAGCGCCGGGCACCTGCCGCCCGCCGTGCTCCGGCCCGCCTGTGAGCGGTGCGGGGCCGAGTGCGGGGAGGCCGTCCACTTCCCCGAACTGCCCATCGGCCCCGCGCTGGGCCTGGGCGGACTGCCCTTCGAGGCGACCGAGTTGCAGATGGAGGAGGGCAGCGTCCTCGCGCTGTACACGGACGGGCTGGTCGCCCCGGTGGAGGGCGTGGACGAGGGGCAGGACAGCGGGCGGACCCGGCTGAGGGCGGCCCTGGAGGCCGATGAGGCGTCGCTGGACGCGCTGTGCCGCGGCGTCGTCGACGAGCTGGCCCCGGCCCGCCCGCACGACGACGTGGCGCTCCTGCTGGCCAGGACCCGGTGCCTGGACATCGGCCGGGTCGCCTCCTGGGACCTGGCCACCGACCCCGCGGTCGTGGGCCGGGCCCGCGAGCTGTCCACCCGGCAGTTGGAGGACTGGGGTCTGGGCGATCTCGTGTTCACCACCGAACTGGTCGTCAGCGAGCTGGTCACCAACGCGATCCGGCACGGTTCGGGTCCGATCCGCCTGCGGCTGATCCTGGAGCGCGCGCTGATCTGCGAGGTCTCCGACGCCAGCAGCACGTCGCCGCATCTGCGGCACCCCCGCACCACGGACGAGGGCGGCCGCGGGCTGTTCCTGATCTCGCAGTTCGCCCAGCGGTGGGGTACCCGCTACACCGACGACGGGAAGATCATCTGGGCCGAGCAGTTCCTCGACGGGCACGGCCCCGACGTCGGTGTGGACTTCGGCATCGGCTTCGACGCGGTCAGCATGGGCGGACCGGCCTGAGGCCGGACTCCGCCGCCCGCTCTCCGTCGTTCACCCGTGCGCCCCGGCGCCTTCGCCGGGGCGTCGTGCCGTGAGCCGGTACGTCGAGATGGTCCAGACCTATTGACCATCTGGTCCAGACCTTTCTACCCTGCGAGGGAACTGTGGTGGGCATGACATCAGTCAATCGCCCGCCAGGCGGCACTGGTATCCCCGTCGGCCCCCCACTCGAGGAGCACCCCTTGAGCACTGGAGACACCCCCCGCACTCCACGCACCAGACGCATCAGGACCACAGCGGCCGCGGGACTCACCGCGCTGCTGCTCCCGTTCGCGGCGCTCGTCGGCCTGGCCACGCCGGCCCATGCCGCGGGTACCACCGCCACGTACACCAAGACCCAGGACTGGGGCACGGGGTTCGAGGGCAAGTGGACGGTCACCAACGGCGGTTCGTCGCCCATCAGCAGCTGGACCGTCGAGTGGGACTTCCCCTCCGGCACGGCGGTGACCTCGGCGTGGGACGCCGACGTCACCGGCTCCGGCACGCACTGGACCGCCAGGAACAAGAGCTGGAACGGCACGCTGGCCCCGGGCGCCAGCATCAGCTTCGGCTTCAACGGCTCCGGCAGCGGCAGCCCGAGCGGCTGCAAGCTCAACGGAGGCTCCTGCACCGGCGGTGGCGGCGGTGACCCGACACCCACGCCGACGCCCACACCCACGCCCACCCCGACGCCCACGCCGACCCCGACGCCGACCCCCACCGGCCCCGCGGGGAGCAAGATCCGCCTCGGCTACTTCGCCGAGTGGGGCGTCTACGGCCGCAACTACCACGTCAAGAACCTGGTCACCTCCGGCTCGGCGAGCAAGCTGACCCACATCAACTACGCCTTCGGCAACGTCACCAACGGCCAGTGCACGATCGGCGACTCCTACGCCGACTACGACAAGGCCTACACCGCGGACCAGAGCGTCGACGGCGTCGCCGACACCTGGGACACCGGTGCCCTGCGGGGCAGCTTCAACCAGCTGCGCAAGCTGAAGAAGCAGTACCCGAACATCAAGATCCTGTGGTCGTTCGGCGGCTGGACCTGGTCCGGCGGTTTCGGCCAGGCGGCCGCCAACCCGACCGCCTTCGCCAACTCCTGCTACAACCTGGTAGAGGACCCGCGCTGGGCCGACGTCTTCGACGGCATCGACATCGACTGGGAGTACCCCAACGCCTGCGGTCTGTCCTGCGACACCAGCGGGGCCTCGTCCTTCAAGACGCTGATGTCCGCGCTGCGGACCAGGTTCGGCTCCAACAACCTGGTCACCGCCGCCATCACGGCCGACGGCACCAGCGGCGGCAAGATCGACGCCGCCGACTACGCGGGCGCCGCCCAGTACGTGAACTACTACAACGTGATGACGTACGACTACTTCGGCGCCTTCGACGCGGACGGGCCGACCGCCCCGCACTCCCCGCTCACCTCCTACAGCGGCATCCCGATCGCCGGCTTCTACTCCGACGCGGCGATCCAGAAGCTGAAGGGCAAGGGCATCCCGTCGAACAAGCTCAACCTGGGCATCGGCTTCTACGGCCGCGGCTGGACCGGCGTCACCCAGTCCGCTCCGGGCGGTTCCGCGACCGGTGCCGCCCCGGGTACCTACGAGGCGGGCAACGAGGACTACAAGGTCCTCAAGAACACCTGCCCGGCCACCGGCACCGTCGCGGGCACCGCGTACGCGCACTGCGGCAACAACTGGTGGAGCTACGACACCCCGGCGACCATCGCGGGCAAGATGGCCTACGTCAAGAACCAGGGCCTCGGCGGCGCGTTCTTCTGGGAGTTCAGCGGCGACACCGGCAACGGCGAGCTGGTCACCGCGATCAACAACGGTCTGAGCTAGCGATTCGGGAGCCCGGCCGTACGGGCCGGAGGGACGGGTTCGCGACCGCTCCTCCGGCCCGTTCGTGTCCGGCGCGTTCGTGTCCGGGGCGCGTCAGGCGGTGGCGCAGGGCGCGCCGTCGAGGGTGAAGCCCGAGGGCGGTGAGGTGGCACCGTACCGTGTGCCGACCAGGCCGAAGGTGACCGGCTCGCCCGCCCGCACCCACCTGTTGTAGCCCTTGGCCCGGGCGGTGACCGTCCCGCCGCGCTGGAAGAAGTCGGCGTCCCACATCTGCGTCACCCGGCGGCCGTCGGAGTACCGCCAGCCGACCGTCCAGTCGCGCAGGTCCTCGCGGGCGGTCAGGGTGACCGAGGCCTGGAAGCCGTCGTACCACCGGTCGGTCACCTCGTAGGCGATCGTGCAGGACGGCGGTGCCTCCACCGGTGCGTTCCGGGCGGGCGGCGCGGCGGAGGACGGGGTGCGGCGGGCGGCGGGGATGGTGTGCTCGGCGGCCGAGGGCACGATCTCCTCGGGGAACGGCGGCGCGCTGCCGGAGGGCTCGGGAGCCCCGGAGGCGCCGGACGCGCCCGGTGACCGCAGCGGGGGGAATCCGGGACCGTCCGGGGCGGCGCCGTCATTGCCGCCCTGGGCCGTCGGCGCGGCCTGGGCGGACCGGGGGGCGGAGTCGTCGGCGGTGACCACGACCGTCACGCAGACCACGGCGGCCAGCACCGCGGCAGCGGCGGCCACGGCGGCCCTGCCCCGGGGTGTCCGGGTCCGCGTCCGCGCCGCGCGGGCGGCACGGGCGGCACGCCGCGACGGCCGGGGCGGAACGGCTCCCAGTCCGGCCGCCCGGCGCCGGGCCTCCAGGTAGGCGGGACCCGCCCAGCCCAGCACCCCTTCGGCCAGCGCCTCGGCCGGGCCACCGCCGAACGGGGCCAGGCACACGGCGGCCCGCGCGCAGTCGGCGCACCCGCGCAGGTGCCGGCGCAGGTCCTCGGGCGCGGCCTCGACGGGCATCCGGGTGGCGGCGTCCAGCAGCCTGGCGTACCCCTGGCACTCGTCGGAGGGCGGCTCCTCCTGGTGGGCGCGCAGGCAGCGGTCCCGGAAGTCCTCGCGGGCCCGGTCGATCTCCCGTTCCGCGGCGGCGGCGTCGATGCCCAGCGTGCGGGCGGTCACCGCCACGGGGCGGCACTCGACCTCGGTGGACCACAGCAGTGCCGCGTCCGCCTCCGCCATGTCCCGCAGCCCGCGCAGGGCCAGCGGCTCCGGGCGCGCTGCCCTGCCCCGGCGGGCGGCGCGTTCGGCGTTGAGCCAGATGCGGAACTCCGGATGCAGGCTGCCCCCCTCGCCCCGGGCCTGCCAGTCCGCGGCGGTGTCCCGTACGGCGGTCAGCAGCAGCGGCAGCAGGGGCAGCGGCAGCGGCCCCGGCGCGAACCCGGGGTCCATCACGTCGGGTACCTGGTCCAGGCCGCGTTCGAACGCGTCGGCGGCCAGGCGTCCGCCGTCCTCGGGGGAGAGCGTGCACAGCTGGGCGAAGCACAGCGCTTCCGCCCAGTACTCGGACAGCGGTACGGCCTCCGGGACCGGGGCTGCGGCAGTCATGGGGCGGTGAACCAACCTTCGGCGTCGGGAGGCGGCTGCGCCTGCGCCTTGTGGTGCCGGGAGCCTTTCACGCTTTCCACACAAGTAGCAAGGTGTGACTTCGTTTGCCGAAGGGGGAGTTGGGGCGAGAGCAGGGCTGTGCGCCGCTGCGCGGCCGTGAACGCCGCCGAGCGGTTCGACGCCCGCGGATCAGCCGCGGACGGTGACCGAGCGGGGGTCGAAGCCGTACGGGAGTTCGAGGCGGTGGGCGCGCATCAGGGTGTCGTCGGAGAGGAGTTCCTGGGTGCGGCCGTCGGCGACGACGGTGCCGCCGCTGAGGACGACGGAGCGCGGGCACAGCTCCAGGGCGTACGGCAGGTCGTGGGTGACCATCAGGACCGTGACGTCCAGGGAGCGCAGGATGTCGGCGAGTTCGCGGCGGGAGGCGGGGTCCAGGTTGGAGGAGGGCTCGTCCAGGACGAGGATCTCCGGCTCCATGGCGAGGACGGTCGCCACCGCCACGCGGCGCCGCTGGCCGAACGACAGGTGGTGCGGCGGCCGGTCTGCGAACTCCGCCATGCCGACCCGCTCCAGCGCCTTGCGGACGCAGGCCTCCAGCTCGGCGCCGCGCAGACCGGCGGCGGCCGGGCCGAAGGCGACGTCCTCGCGGACGGTGGGCATGAAGAGCTGGTCGTCCGGGTCCTGGAAGACGATGCCGACCCGGCGCCTGACCTCCGCCACGTGCTTGCGGTCGCCGACCGGGAGCCCGGCGACGGTCACGGAGCCGGCCCCGGCCTCGAGGATGCCGTTGAGATGCAGCACGAGCGTCGTCTTGCCGGCGCCGTTGGGGCCGAGGAGGGCGACCCGCTCGCCGCGGGCGATGGCCAGGTCGACGCCGAACAGCGCCTGGTGGCCGTCGGGGTAGGCGTAGGCGAGGCCCTTGACCTCGAGCGAAGCGGTCACAGGAACCATCCCATCAGGCAGACCGCCAGCGCGGCGGCCGGGAGCACGGCCGCGTACGACCACTGGGCGCGTGAGGCGGTCACATCGTCGATCACCGGCATGCTGCCGGCGTAGCCGCGGCTGATCATCGCCAGGTGGACGCGTTCGCCGCGTTCGTAGGAGCGGATGAACAGGGCGCCCGCGGACTTGGCGAGCACGCCCCAGTGGCGCGGGCCGCGCGCCTCGAAGCCGCGCGAGAGGCGGGCGACGCGCATCCGGCGCATCTCGTCGGTGATGACGTCCCCGTAACGGATCATGAAGGAGGCGATCTGCACCAGCAGCGCCGGCAGCCGCAGCCGCTGCAGGCCGAGGACGAGTTCGCGCAGCTCGGTGGTGGAGGCCAGCAGCACGGAGGCGGCGACGCCGAGGGTGCCCTTGGCGAGGATGTTCCAGGCGCCCCACAGGCCGTGCACGCTCAGGGACAGGCCCAGTACCTCGGTGCGCGGCCCCTCGGCGACGAAGGGCATGAGGACGGCGAAGGCGACGAAGGGCACCTCGATCAGCAGCCGCCGCAGCAGGAAGCCGGCCGGGACGCGCGCCGCGACGGCGACCGTGGCCAGCAGCACGGCGTACAGGCCGAAGGCCCACACCGCTGAGCGCGGCGTGGACACGACGACCAGGACGAAGCAGAAGACCGCGGCGATCTTGCACTGCGGGGGCAGCGCGTGCACCGGCGAGTGCCCGTGCCGGTAGAGCCGGTGGGCGTGGCCCGCGCCCACCGTCAGCCCTCGTCCGCGCGCGGCCGGCGGCGGACGATCCAGAAGACGCCGGTGCCGAGCGCCAGGGTGGCGCCGACACCGATGACACCGGCGAGGCCGCCGGAGAGCCGGGCGTCGCCGACGTCCTTGGTCTGGTAGTCCGCCAGCGGCGAGTCCTTGGCCGCGTGGTCCTCGGCCTTCTTGTCGATGCCGTGGTCGGCGGCGACCTTCTCCAGCCCGTCGGGGCTGGCCGAGGCGTAGTAGCTGACGAATCCGGCGAGCGCCAGGGCGGCGATCAGGCCGGCGATCCACAGCGGCCGTATGCCGCCGCGCTTCGGGGTGTCGGTCACGGCCGCCATCAGACGGTCGCCTCCTTCAGTTCCAGCGGGCGGCGCAGGTCACGGGCGCCGTGGACGAGGTCGGGGCGGACGGCGATGACGGCGCCCACCGTCGCGGCGGTGATCACCGCCTCACCGATGCCGATCAGGACGTGCACGCCGACCATGGCGGTGAAGACCTTGCCGAGCGAGACGTCGGTCGTCCCGCCCAGCGCGTAGATCCCGGTGAAGGCGACCGCCGCGGCCGGGACGGAGACCAGGGCCGCGACGAAGGCCGCGCCCGTCACCCCGCCGCGCCCGTTCGGCAGCACCTTGACCAGAGCGCGGAAGAGGGCGTAGGCGACGACCACGGTCACGATCGCCATGTCGGTGATGTTCACGCCGAGGGCGGTGAGGCCGCCGTCGGCGAAGAGCACGCCCTGGATGAGCAGGACCACGGACACGCACAACACCCCTGTATAGGGGCCGACGAGTATCGCCGCGAGCGCTCCGCCGAGGAGGTGGCCGCTGGTGCCGGCGGCCACCGGGAAGTTGAGCATCTGGACGGCGAAGATGAACGCGGAGACGAGTCCGGCCAGCGGCGCGGTGCGCTCGTCCAGTTCGCGTCGCGCACCGCGCAGGCTCACCGCCACGGCTGCCGCCGCGACGGCACCGGCCGCCACCGACACCGGGGCGTCGATGAATCCGTCGGGTACATGCATGGAGAGCTCCGCTCCGGGGTCGCGTCGGAAGTCGAACGCTCAATCATAGAGTCCTATTGCGACTGACTTGCAAGAGCCTGTCTGATGCTGGAGCGCATGCCCCGCGTATGCCCGTTCGCGCTTCATCCCGCTTCAGCCCGCTTCAGCCGCGCTTCCGGTGCCCGGTCAGCCCAACGGGCGCCCCGCCCGCAGGTTCCAGCGTCCGGACCGCCCGCTGAATTCCGTCGCCGTCAGCGGGGGCACGTCGATCCGCCAGAAGGACGCCTCCGGCGCACCCAGGGCCCGTACCGCGCAGGCCCGGACGATCTCCGGTTCGACGACGGCGAGCACCCGGCCCGGCGTGGCGGCGAGCCCGTCGAGCCAGCCGCCGACGCGGGCGCACAGCTCGCGCAGCGACTCGGCGTCGTGCGGCGCGGCGTCCGGGTCGGAGAGCCAGGCGGCCACCGCCTCCGGTTCCTCGGCGCTCACCTCGGCCAGGGTGCGTCCCCGCCAGCGGCCCAGCGCCCAGCCCGCGGGCGCGGTCTCCTCGGCGGCGAGGCCGAGCGCCTGCGCGGTCGCGTGGCAGCGCACCGTGGGCGAGACGGGCACCGGTACCGCGGAGGGCAGCGAACCGGCCAAGGCGCGGGCGGCGGCGAGCGCCTGCCCGTCCGGCGGCACGTCGTCGTCGAAACGCGCCTCGCGCAGCGCCGCGTTCACCACCGGTGAGATCAACGTCACCCGGGTCGTCATGCACCCTCCTCGTTCTCCGGCGATCACCTGGAATCGCCGACTGCCGCCCCGCACCGGGCCTGCCCGCGGCACCGAAGCGGCTCCCGCGCATGCCGTGGCGTGAACGCGCGCCCTTGGCCGGATCACCGGATCGCGGTACCGTCACGACGACATTCACGACGACACGGCGGAAGTCCGGTGCAAATCCGGCACGGTCGCGCCACTGTAAGCCCAGCCCAGCGCCAGGCGAGTCAGACCCGCAGTCGTCCGACAGAGCTCCACCGACCGGGACGCGAGTTCCCACCAGGAGGTCATGCCATGGCGCAGTCCGCCGCCTCGCCGGCCATAGCCCCTTCCGCCGCCCCCTTGACGCTGCCGATCAGGGCGATCCTGCCCTGGGCGGTCTTCTTCGGCGTCCTGATGCTGGTCCTGCTCTACTTCGTGGGTGCCGAGCAGGGGGCCACGTCCCTCATGTCCGGTGAGAACGTCCACGAGTGGCTGCACGACGGGCGCCACCTGCTCGGCTTCCCCTGCCACTGACAGGGGCGCCGCACCGATGAACCCCGCCACCCCCGTCAATTCGGTCACCGTCAGACAACTGCTGGTGCGGGGCATGCTGGCCGGCCTCGCCGCCGGCGCGTTCGCGCTGGTCGTCGCCTACCTGCTGGGCGAGTCCCGGGTCGACGCCGCCATCGCGTTCGAGGAGTCGCACGCCCACGAGCACGGCGGCACCGAACCGGTCAGCCGTGCCCTGCAGTCCACCGCCGGTCTGGCCACCGGCCTCCTCGTGTACGGCGTGGCGCTGGGCGGCATCGCCGCGCTCGCCTACTGCTTCGCCCTCGGGCGGATCGGCCGCTTCGGCGCCCGGTCGACGGCGATGCTGCTGTCGGCCGCGGCGCTCGTCGCGGTCTACGTCGTGCCCTTCCTGAAGTACCCCGCCAACCCGCCGGCCGTCGGCGACCCCGACACCATCGGCGAACGCACCACGCTGTACTTCCTGATGATGCTGCTCAGCGTGCTGCTCGCGATCGCCACCGTGATCCTGGGCAGGCGCCTCGCGCCGCGCCTGGGCAACTGGTACGCGACCGTGGCCGCCGGCGTCTTCCTCGTCGTGACCGTGGGGCTCGCGTACGCGCTGCTGCCCGGGATCGACGAGGTGCCGGAGCACTTCCCGGCGCAACTGCTGTGGCAGTTCCGTCTGGCGGCGCTGGCGGTCCAGCTGACGCTGTGGACCTCCTTCGGGCTGGTCTTCGGCCACCTGGCCGGACGCCTGCTGGAACCGGCCCCGGCCGCCGCCTCCGCGGGGCGCGACGCCGTGGGCGCGGGCACGGCGGCCTCCGTCTAGGGCCGCCGTCCGGGCCCTCGGCCGGGCCCGCCGCACCGTACGCACGACCGCCCGTACGACGCTCAGCGCGTCGTGCGGGCGGTCGCGTGCACGGAGGAGACGAGCGCGTGCAGCCGGTCCGCCGCGGCGCGGCCGAAGGCGGGGTCGTTGAGGTGCGTGTCGTACTCGGCGACCTCCACCCGGCTGCCGCGCAACTCCTCGCGGAGGGTGTGGAACAGCACCCCGTCCACCGCCCGGTCGTGGTACGGCCCGCCCGGCGCCCCGAGGGTGGACAGCCCGCGCAGCGGCAGCAGGAGCGTGGCCGGGCCGGTGGCCGCGCGCAGCTTCGCGGCGACCTGACGGCCGAGTTCGGCGCACTCGGCGGCGGAGGTGCGGATCACGGTCACCGACGGGTTGTGGACGTGGACGTGACGGGCCCGGAAGCGGTCCGGCAGCGAGCCGAGCGGGCCGAACTTGACCATGTCGAGCGCTCCCGGGCTCACCACCTGGGGCAGTCCGGCGCGGCCCGCGGCGCGCAGCCGGTCGGGCCCCGCGCCGAAGGCGCCGCCCACCAGCTCGTCGGCGAGCTCGCTGAGCGTCAGGTCGAGCACCCCGCTGAACATGCCCTCCCCGGCGAGCGACTCCAGGGAGCGGCCGCCGGAGCCCACGGAGTGGAAGACCAGCACCTCGTAGCCGAGTTCGGTGAGCCGCGCCCGGGCGGCGTCGACCCCGGGGGTCGTCACCCCCGCCATGCTCGCCGCCACCAGCGGCCGGTCCCCGGCGGGCGCGGCGGGCGCCCCGGCGAAGCCCCTGGCCATCCCGGCGATGGCGTCGGCCGCGTTCGCCAGGATCGGCGCCGACACCCGGTTGACGCCCGCGATGTCGACGACGCTGTACATCATGGCGATGTCGGTCGAGCCGACGTACGGGGAGACGTCGCCCGCGGCCATCGAGGAGACCATCAGCTTCGGCACGCCCAGCGGCAGCTCCCGCATCGCGCGGGTGGCGATCGAGGTGCCGCCGCTGCCCCCGACGGCCAGCACGCCGTGCAGCCTGCCCTCGTCGTGCAGCCGGCGCACCACCCGGGCCGCCCCCTCGGCCATGACCGTCACCGCGGTGCCGCGGTCGCCCGCCCTGCGCAGCCGTTCGGCGTCCGCACCCGCGGCGGAGGCCACGACGGAGCGGGGGATGTCGGGGGTCACGAGGGGCTCGCCGGCCACGCCCGCGTCGATCAGCACGACCTCGACGGCGGCGCGCAGGAGGCGGTCCCGCAGCCAGCCGTACTCGGTGCCCTTGGTGTCCAGCGTTCCCAGCAGCGCAACCACCGGCATGGACACCAGTGTTGGGCCCCGGGCCGGAAGTGACAAGGCCTCATGACGGGGGCACGGGACGCAGCAGTCGTCCCGGGAGCCGACCCGGATCGTCCGGCCCTCCCGTACGGCGTCGGCCACCGGGGTCGACCGCTCCATGGGCAGCCGCGACCACGGCATCGACAGCTCGCGCGGCGCCCCGGTGATGACCTCCAACCCCAGCGCGCGGCCCTCGGGCATCAGCAGGAAGACCGCACCGACACGGGCGCCCGTCTCGCGCACCACTTCGGCGAGCACCTGGTCCAGCAGCTCCCGCGCGGGGGCAGTCACCACCATGTGTGGCTCCACCATCGGGCCGACACCACCTATAAGGGGACGATACGCCCCCGTCCGCCCCGTCTCCTCCCGCCGGCTCGAAGGGTGGTGTCCCGCCGGGACCGGTCGGGGGGCCGCGGCGGGGGGGCGTGCCGGCGATGGCGCTGCCGGCCTGGTCGGCGAGGGTTCAGCGCAGGGGCGCGGCGGTGTGCAGGGGCAGCCGCCAGGTGTTGCGGCGGTGCATGTCCTCGAGGACCCCGTGGAGCGGCGAGCGGGGTACGGCGAGCACCGGGCAGACCGCGTGGGCGAGGCAGTGCCGGGCCACCGAGGGGCTCAGCAGCCGGCGCAGCCGGCCGCGTCGCCCGGCGCCCACCACCAGTACGTCGTCCGGGCGGTTCGCGACCTGGGTCAGCGCCCACCCCGCGGGCCCGCGGACGGTCAGCGCGCGCAAGGGGAGGTCCTCCGGGAGCCGGCCGAAGGCGGACTCGACGGCGTCGAGCAGCCGCCGCCGGGCCCGGTCCTGCCCGGCGTCCAGCAGTGGGGGGCAGGGGGAGCGCCGGTAGGCGAACTCCCCGCCCGGCGGTTCCCAGGCGAGCACGGCGACGAGCACCGCGCCCGTACGGCGTGCCTCGGCGGCGGCCCGGTGCAGCGCCGTGAGGCTGCCGAGGGAGCCGCTCAGCCCCACGACCACGCGGTGGTGTCCGGCGTCATCCATGTCCCCCATGGAAGACCCGGGCGCGGCGCCCGCGGGGGCTCCTTGTCGTCCCCTTGTCGCCGGTCGGCGTACTCCTGACGCCGCCCTGACCCGGCGGGCCTCAGTCCGGGTAGGCGTGCGTCTGGGCCGCCTTGACGGTGGCCCACACCTCGGCGCCGGGGTGCAGCCCGAGTTCCGCGGTGGCCACCGTGGTGAGGTCGGCGGCGAGCGGGAGTTCTCCCCGGACGTCCACGCGGATCTGGTCTCCGTGCGACTCCAGGCCGGCGACCCGGCCCTGCCACATGTTCCGGGCGCTGGAACCGGTGGGGCGCTCCCGGTGGAGGGTGACGGCGCCGGGCGGGAAGGCGACGAAGGCCGGGCCGGACAGTTCCTCCGTGGTGGTGATGGCGGGTCCGCCGTCGATCCGTACGGTGTGGCCGTCGGCGCGGCCCCGGTAGAGGTTGAGGCCGACGAGGTGCGCGATGTAGTCGGTGCGCGGGCGGCGGGCGATCTCGGCGGGGGTGCCCTCCTGCACGCAGCCGCCGTGCTCGATGACCACCAGCCGGTCGGCCAGCACCATGGCGTCCAGCGGGTCGTGGGTGACCAGGACGGCCACCGCCTCGAAGTCGGCCAGATGGCGGCGGAGTCCGGAGCGGACCTCCAGACGCGTGCGGGCGTCGAGCGCGGCCAGCGGCTCGTCCAGGAGCAGCAGCCGGGGCCTGGTCGCCAGCGCCCGGGCGAGGGCGACGCGCTGTGCCTGGCCGCCGGAGAGCCGGCGGGGCCGGGCCCCGGCGTGCTCGGCCAGGCCCATGCGCTCCAGCCACTCGGCGGCCTCGGCGCGGGCGCGCGCCTTGGGCACGCCGCGGCAGCGCGGACCGAAGGCGACGTTGTCCAGCGCCGACAGGTGCGGGAAGAGCAGGTAGTCCTGGAAGACCACGCCCACCGGCCGGGTCTCGGGAGGCGTCCCGTCCAGGGCGGCGCCGTCCAGCCGCAGGTGGCCGGCGGTCAGCGGGGTCAGCCCGGCCAGGGCCCGCAGCGCGGTGGTCTTGCCCGCGCCGTTGGGGCCGAGGAGGGCGAGCACCTCGCCGGGGGCGGCGGTGAGCGTCACGTCGAGGCGGAAGGCGCCGCGGTCGACGACCAGCCGGGCGTCCAGGCCCTGCGGGGCCGGGCCGCCGGTGGTGGCGGTCTTCTCCAGGGAGGTCATGGCGTGGTCATCCAGCGGTCGCGCAGTCCGGCCAGGACGGCGATCGAGACGGCGAGCAGCACCAGGCTGAGCGCGATGGCGGCGGCCGGGTCGCTCTGCAGGGCGAGGTAGACGGCGAGCGGCATCGTCTGCGTACGGCCGGGGAAGTTGCCCGCGAAGGTGATGGTGGCTCCGAACTCGCCGAGCGCCCGTGCCCAGGCCAGGACGGCTCCGGCGGCGATGCCGGGGGCGATCAGAGGCAGCGTCACTCGGCGGAAGGCGGTGAAGCGGGAGGCGCCGAGGGTGGCGGCGGCCTCCTCGTAGCGCGGGTCGGCGGCCCGCAGGGTGCCCTCGACGCTGATGACCAGGAACGGCATCGCGACGAAGGCCTCCGCGACGACGACGCCGGCCGTGGTGAAGGGCAGCGACACCCCGAACCACTGGTCCAGCCACCGCCCGGCGATGCCGTTGCGGCCCAGCGCCAGCAGCAGCGCCACACCGCCGACCACGGGCGGCAGCACCAGGGGCAGCGTCACCAGGGCGCGCACCAGCCGGCGCCCGGGGAACTCGGTGCGGGCCAGCAGCCACGCCAGGGGCACGCCCAGCACCAGGGTCACCGCGGTGGCGAGGGTGGCGCAGATCAGGGAGAGCCGTAGCGCCTGCCACACCCCGGGGCTGGTCAGCTGCGCGGGCAGTTCGCTCCACGGGGTGCGGACCAGCAGCCCGGCGAGCGGCAGCACGAGGAAGCCGAGACCGAGCAGGGCGGGCAGCAGCAGCGGCAGGGGCACCGGGGAGCGGTGGCCCCGCCGGCGGGCGGCGGGGCGCGGCCGGGACTCCAGGAGTTCGGGCACGCCGCGGCTGTGGCCGGTCACGGGGTGAGGAATCCCGCCTCGGTCAGCACCTTCCGGCCCTGGCCGGACCGGACGAGGGCGATGAAGGCCTCGGCGGCCCCGGCGTTGGGAGCGTCCTTGAGCAGGACGATCGGGTAGTCGTTGACGGTGCCGGCGGACTCGGGGAACTCCACGCCCTCCACCTTGCCGGCGGCGGCCTGCACGTCGGTCTTGTAGACCACGGACGCGTCGACCTCCTTCAGTTGCACCTTCGTCAGGGCGCTCTTGACGTCCTGCTCGTAGGAGGCCGGGGTGAGCCTCAGGCCGGCGCCGTCCAGCGCCTTCTGCGCCGCGGCGCCGCAGGGCACCTCCTTGGCGCACAGCGCGACCTTCAGCCCCGGCTCGGTGAGGTCCTCGAGCGTCGCGACGTTCTCGGGGTTGCCCGGGACGACCGCGATCTCCAGCTGGTTGCGCACGAAGGTGGCGGGCTCGCCGGCCGCGTCCTTGGCGTCGGTGACGATCTGCATGGTCTTGGGGGAGGCGGCGGCGAAGACGTCGGCGGGGGCGCCGGAGGTGATGCCGGCGGCGAGCGCGTCGCTGCCGCCGAAGTTGAACGTGACCTTGGTGCCGGGGTGTGCCGCCTCGAACTCCTCGCCCAGTTCGGTGAAGCTCTCCTTGAGGGAGGCGGCGGCGAAGACGGTGACCGTGCCCTTCACGTCGCCCGCGGAGGACGCGCCCGCCGAGGACGAACAGGCGCTGAGGGCCAGCAGCAGCGCGGTTCCTCCGACGGCCGGCTGAAGGGTCCGGCGGTGCGTGGGACGGGTCGTCACAGGACTGCTCCTCCGAGGCTCGATCTCTGCGGTGTCTCTACGGTGTCTCGACGACCACGTTGGTCGACTTGATGACGGCGACCGCCGGTGCGCCCGGCTCGAGCTTCAGCTCCTCGGCCGACTCCCGGCTGATCATGGACACCACGCGGAACGGGCCGGCCTGGATCTCGACCTGCGCGGAGACGTCGCCGAGGATCACCTCGGTGACGATGCCCGCGAAACGGTTGCGGGCCGAGGAGCCAGTGCGCGCGCGCTCCGTGCGGTTGAAGTCCCGGGCGAAGGCGGCCAGTACAGGGCCCTCGATGATGCGCCGGCCCTGCTCGTCGCGTTCCGCGCGCAGCCGTCCGGCGTCGACCCAGCGCCTGAGGGTGTCGGCGCTCACGCCCATCAATGCGGCCGCCTCGCCGATCCGGTAGGTGTGCATGACTCGATCATAGTGACGCAGATGCAAGTGGGAAGCCCATTAACTGATTGCATCTGCCGGGTTTAGCGACGTCAAGGGTTGCATCTGCGTTTCCGAGGCCTTCGAGGGCGGGTACGGTCATCGGGAGAGGTGGAAGCCAGTGACCGGGCTCGTCCTGAGCGGCGAAACCTGGCCCGCCCTGCCCCGCTCACCGTTCTCGACCCGCGCGCCTGGCCCCAGCACACGGCCCGGGTGAGCTTCGAGCACCGGACCGGCGGCGTGCAGCACCACCGTTTCGAGGGCCCGTTGCTCCACGAGGTGCTGTGATCGGCCGGTCCCGGCTCCGACCCCGGACGCCGCAAGGACCGAATGCGCTTCCTCATCGCCGTCACCGGGGCGGAGGGCCACCGCGCGCTGCTGTCCTGGGCCGAGATCGACCCGGACCCCGGGCAGGCCCGCGTCCTGCTCGCCACCCGCATCGACGGCACCCCGCTGGACGCGCGGGGCCCGCAACCGGTGCTGCCCCAGGACCGCTGCGGGGCCCGGCACATCAGCGGCCTCACCGCCGTCCGCGTGGACGGCGGGTACGGCGGGTACGGCGGAGGCCCGGCGGCCGAAGGCGACGAAGGCGTGTGAGCGGGCACTACGATCGGCGGAATGCGCCCCTCCCCCGCCGGCCTGGTCCGTGAGTTCCACACCGCCTTCGGCCTCGACGCCCGTCCCCGTCCGACCGAGATCGCGCCCGAGTACGCGGCGCACCGGCAGGACCTGCTGGCCGAGGAGGTGGCGGAGGTCGCCGAGGCCTCGGAGCACGGTCCCCTGGACCACCTCGCGCACGAACTGGCCGACGTGGTCTACGTCGCGTACGGCACCGCGCTGGTGCACGGCATCGACCTGGACGCGGTCATCGCGGAGATCCACCGCGCCAACATGAGCAAGCTCGGCCCCGACGGGCGCCCGACCCTGCGGGCCGACGGCAAGGTCCTCAAGGGCGAGCACTACCAGGCCCCGGACGTCGCGGCGGTCCTGCGCGCCCAGGGCTGGGCCCCCGCCGGGGAGTGATGCGCCGGCGCGGCGTGTGCGGCCGTGAGCCGTGCCGCTTCGCCGGCCGGAGCCCGTGGACGTCGCTCCGCAGGGCGCGCGGGCCGACGCCCGGGGACGGCTCACCCCGGCCCTCCCCCTCCGCCGCGGTGGGAGGGAGAATCAGGGGCATGACGGAGCGCAAGCCACCGGGCGTCCCCTTCGAGTCCTGGGTCGACAAGCAGATCCGGGAGGCGACGGAACGCGGCGCCTTCGACGACCTGCCCGGGGCCGGGAAGCCCCTGGCCTCCCTCGACAGGCCCTACGACGAGCTGTGGTGGATCAGGGAGAAGATGGCCCGCGAGGGGCTGTCCCACCTCCCGGCGAGCCTCAGGCTGCGCAAGGAGGTGGAGGACGCGATGGACGCCGCCTCCCGCGCCCCCTCTGAACGCGAGGTGCGCCGCATCGTCGAGGAGGCCAACGAGAAGATCCGTGCGGGCATCCGCACCCCGATGGACGGTCCGCCGCTCAACCTCGTCCCGTACGACGTGGAGGACGTCGTCGCACGGTGGCGCGCGGAGCGCGACTGAGTCACCCGCGCCGCGAGCCCTGGTGACCGGGCAGCGGGACGGACTGTTCGCGGCGGTTCCGGTGACCTCCCGTTCCGCGCCGCGGGCCCCCGGTTGCGGGGTCCGGCGGGCTGAAAAATAGTCGGACTGTGAAAGGGCGGCCACGGGTCAGCATCCCGGAGGGGCTCCGTGCGCGGTTCGCGGACCTGCCGGGGCGGGCGCGCGCCCTGCGGGAGGACACCGAGCGGCGGTTCCCCATCGTCACCCGGCTCGCCGCCCGGCTGCTGAGCGTCAACGTGCTCGACGCGGCCACCCGGTTGGCCGCCCAGGCCTTTCTGACCGCCGTGCCACTGCTGTTCGTCATCGCGTCCCTCGCCCCGGAGAGCGTGCGCAAGGAACTCCTCGACTCGCTGGTGCGGGTGCTGGGGCTCTCCGGTCCCGCCCGTGAACAGCTGCGCTCGGTCTACGAGTCCGATCCGGGGAGCCTGCGCCAGACGGTGGGGGTGGTGGGCATCCTGATGGCCCTGCTGTCGGCGACGGCCTGCAGCCGGGCGATGCAGCGGGTGTGCGAACGCGCCTGGCACCTGCCGAAGTCGGCGGCGCGGATCGCGGCCTGGCGCTGGTTCGCCTGGGTGTGCGCGGCGCTGGTCTACCTGGCGATACAGGGGCCGCTGCGGGAGGGCTTCGGCGCGGGCCGCTGGCTCGGTGTCCCGCTGTCCCTGGTGAGCGCGGTGGGGATCTGGTGGTGGACCCAGCACCTGCTGCTGGGCGGCCGGATCGGCTGGTGGCCGCTGCTGCCGGGGGCGCTGCTCACGGCGGTGCTCCTGGAGGCCGCCGTCTTCGCCGCGCCGCTGTACGTGCCGAAGGCGCTCAACCGCAGCCTGCAGGCGTACGGCTCGCTGGGGTCGGTGTTCACCCTGCTGTCCGGCCTGATCGCGCTGTGCGTCGTGGCGACCGTCTGCCTCACCGTCGGCGCGGTGTTCCACGGCGACGAGCCGGCGCCCGGGGCGACGCCCGCCGTGCCTGCCGCGCCCGGCCCGCCGGGGGAGGGCCGGGCGGGCGGCGGTCAGGCGGTCGGTGAACGCTCCGGCCTGTAGTGGGAGAGCGCCCAGATGATGAAGATGTCGAGCGCGATGAGGATGATCGACCAGAACGGCAGGTAGGGCAGGTACAGGAAGCTCACGATGATGCCCAGGCCCGCCAGGACGACACCCGTGATCCGTGACCAGAGCGCGGCGCCGCTGAGGAGTCCGGTGCCCGTGACCACCAGGAGCACGCCGAGGACCAGGTGGATCCATCCCCAGGCGGTCAGGTTGAACTTGTAGACGTAGTCGCCGATCCGCGCGTACACGTTGTCCGCGGCGATCCCCGAGATGCCCTGGAAGATGGCCAGGACGCCGTCGACGAGCAGCAGGACGCCGGCGAAGGTGACGCCGCCGTGCGCCCACGCGCTGTGGTTGCCGCTCTTGGGTGCGGGTGCGGGTGTGGGTGTGGTGCCGGTGGCTGCCATGGCTGCCTCCTCGCGGTGATGGTGCTTCAGTGCCGCAGCGCCCGCTCCACCTGGGCCTTGACCGTGCCCGTCAGGTCGCGGTTGCTGCGTACCGTGGCCTCGCCGGACTTCTGCGGGGCCACGTCCGCGACGTTGACCACGGCGGCGTCGAGGAGGTTCCCGCTGGTGTCGCGGAAGGTCACCTCGACGGTGTAGGTGGCCTGCTTGTCGCCGCTGTTGGTGGCCGTGACCGTGGTGGTGGCCTTGCCGCCCTCGACGGTCACGGGGTCGAGTGCGACGTCGCCCTTCGCGTTGACGCCGTTCTTGATCTTCGCCAGCTGGGACTGCGCGGCGGCGGTCGCCGAGGCGACGGCCTCCGCGCCCTCGGACACCAGAGAGGACGCGGCGGACGCGGCCTTCGACGCCTTCTCGGCGGGGGTGCTCTCGTTGTCCGAGCAGGCGCTCGCCGCCAGCGCGGTGGCTGACAGTACGACCGCCGCGCACATCGCACGGCCCCGGTACGGCCTCGTCATTCCCTACCTCCACAGTTTCATGCGCCTCAAATGGCACATAATTCACAATACGGATTAAATTGCCGTGTCGCGTGGTGAAGAGAGGCGGCGGTGGCATGGCGGGTGCGACGCCCGAAGGGCGTGACGATCTCGCCGAACTGCGCGCCCGGCTGTCGGCACTGGAGGCGCGGGAGAACGTTCCCGCAGGCGCCGGACCGCAGGCCCCGCCGCCTCACCGGCGACCCGTCCGGGCGTTCTTCTCGGCCCTGTTCATCGTCGTGGCCTGCGTCTTCGTGCCGCTGAGCGCGCTGGCCGTCTGGGTGGACTCCGAGGTCGGCGACACCGGCCGCTACGTCGCCACCGTCGCGCCCCTGGCGAGCGACCCCGCCGTGCAGGACGCCGCCGCCAACCGGATCACGTCCGTGGTGATGCAGCACATCGACGTCAAAAGCCTTCTGGACGAGGTCGCCCCGCAGGACCGCCCCCGCCTCGACCAGCTCCTCGGCCGCGTCTCCGGCCCGCTGACCAGCGGCATCGAGAGCCTGGTGCACTCGACGGCGGAGAAGGTCGTGCGCAGCGACGCCTTCGAGAAGGTCTGGACCGACGCCAACCGCAGGATCCACGGCTCGCTGGACAAGGCGCTGACCGGCCAGGGCGGCGGCGCGGTCAAGCTCACCAACGACACGGTGGCCGTCGACCTCGCCCCCGTCATCGACCAGGTCAAGCAGCGGCTGGTCGACGGGGGCCTGACCATCGCCGCGAAGATCCCCGAGGTCCACACCGACTTCACCGTCGTCCGCTCCGAGAAGGTCGGAAAGATCAGGACCGCCTTCCGGCTCCTGCAGCTCGCCGGCTTCTGGCTGCCGATCGTCACCGTCGTCCTCGCGGCCGCGGGCGTGCTGCTCGCCCTCCGCCGGCGCCGCGCCCTGGTCGCCGCCGCGCTGGGCTTCGCCGCCGCCGCCCTCGTACTCGGCGCCGCGCTGACCGTCTTCCGGGCGATCTACCTCGACGCGCTGCCCGCGAGCGTCGACCAGCAGGCCGCCGGGACGGTCTACGACACCCTGATCCGCTTCCTGCGCCAGACCGTCCGCGCCGTGTTCGTGCTCGGTGTCGTCGTCGCGCTGGGCGCCTGGCTGAGCGGGCCCGGGCGGTACGCCCGCCGCACCCGCGGGGTGTGGGAGTCGGTGCTGGGCGGCGCGGGCGACGCGGCGCACCGGGTGGGGCTGCGGACCGGCCACGTCGGCCCCTGGCTGGTGCGCCACAAACCGCTGGTCGGCTGGATCGTCGTGGCGGCCGCGGCCCTCGCGCTCGCCTTCTGGTCCTACCCGACCGGCTGGGTCGTCCTCGGGCTGGCCCTCGCCGTCGTCCTCGTCCTCGCCGTCGTGGAGTTCCTGGCCAGGCCCGACTGACCGCTCACCCGATCGGCCGCCCCGCGCTGCGCGGGGAAGGCCGCCGCCGGAGGCTGACGGGAGGGCCCGCCGGCGGAGGAGACCAGCGATGAGCCAGACGCAGCCGGCGGGCCGCCGATGACCTTCGGTCTGGCACGCCGCCAGGTGCGGCCGCGGGTGCCGCTGCGGCACGGCGAGGGGGACCGCTCCCTGCTCACCAGCACGCAGGGGCTCGCCGCGCTGTCGCTGGACGCCCTCAGCTCGGTGGCGTACGGCCCGGAGGCCATCGTCGTCGTGCTGATCGCCGCCGGGACCGCGGCGCTGACCGTGACGCTGCCCGTCATGCTGGTCATCGCCGGACTGCTGGTCGTCCTGGTCATCTCGTACGGGCAGGTCATCGCGGTGCACCCGGACGGCGGCGGCTCCTACGCCGTGGCCAAGAAGGACCTCGGGGCACGGGCGAGCCTGCTGGCGGCGGGCAGTCTCGTCGTCGACTACGTGCTCACCGTCGCCGTCAGCCTGGCCGCCGGCGCCGCAAGCCTCGCCTCGGCGTTCCCCTCGCTCACCCCGTACCTGCTGGAGATCTGCCTCGGCGGGCTGGCCCTGCTCACCCTGGTGAACCTGCGCGGCGTCGCCGACAGCGCTCGGGTGCTGATGCTGCCCGCGGCGCTGTTCGTCCTGTGCATCGGCGGGATCGTCGTCGCCGGGCTGCTGCGCGCCCACCCCGCGGCGGTCGTCGGCAGCCCGCAGCCCGTCCACGCGACGGAGGCGCTGAGCGTGCTGCTGGTCCTGAAGGCCTTCTCCTCCGGCTGCTCCGCCCTGACCGGGGTGGAGGCCATCGCCAACTCCGTGCCCGCCTTCCGGCCGCCCAAGGTGCGCCGCGCCCAGCGCACGGAACTGATGCTCGGCGTCCTGCTGGGACTCATGCTGATCGGGCTGGCGTTCCTCATCCGCCGGGACGAGGTCGCCCCGCGCGGCGGCGTGACCCTGCTGGCCCAGCTGACCGCGGGCTCCTTCGGCACGGGATGGCCGTACTACGCCGGCAATCTGCTGGTCACCCTCGTCCTCGGACTGGCCGCCAACACCAGCTTCGGCGGCCTGCCGGTCCTGATGAGCCTGCTCGCCCGCGACAACCGGCTGCCCCACGTCTTCGGGCTGCGCGCCGAGCGGCCGGTCTACCGCTACGGGGTCGTCGCCCTGGCGGTCGTGGCCGCGCTGCTGCTCGTAGCCGTCGACGCGCAGACGCAACGGCTCATCCCGCTCTACGCCGTCGGGGTGTTCACCGGCTTCACCATCAGCCAGACCGGGCTCGTCCGGCACTGGGCGGGGGCGCGCCCGAGCGGCTGGGTGCCGCGCGCGGCGCTCAACGGACTGGGCGCCCTGCTGACCGCGCTGGCCGGGGTGATCCTGGTGACCACCAAGTTCACCGAGGGCGCCTGGATGGTCGTCGTCGTGGTGCCGCTGCTGATGCTGCTCTTCGCCCGCATCGAGCATTACTACACGGAGGTCGGCAGGGAACTCGCCCTCGGCACCGTCCCCGACCGGCCGCGACGCACCGACAGCCTGGTCATCGTCCCCCTCGGCGGGGTCAGCCGGCTCGCCCGGCACGCGCTGACCGCGGCCATCGCCCTCGGCGACGAGGTCGTCGCGGTCACCGTCGAACCCGACCAGGCCAAGGCGCGCGAACTGCTCGACACGTGGGCCCGCTGGCAGCCCGGCGTCCGCCTCGACGTCCTCGAGAGCCCGCACCGCTCACTGGTGCTGCCGATCCTCTCCTACGTCCGCCGCATGTCGAAGGACGGCCGCCAGATCGCCGTCCTCATCCCCGAGATCCAGCCGCGCCACGCCCGCTACCGCATCCTGCAGAACCAGCGCGGCATCCTCCTCGCCACGATCCTGCGCTCCCGCACCGACGCCGTCGTCTGCCTCCTGCCGTACCGGCTGGACATCTGACGCCGAGAGGAGCCCCGGGGGGGCCTCCTCGCGGGCACGGTGGTGCGCCTACCATCGCCGCCGTGAGAACCGAAGCGCACACGGGCGGCCGGGTCCTGGTCGCCGACGACGACGCGGCCATACGCCGGTCCCTGCAACGGGGGCTGCGCCTGGAGGGCTTCTCGGTGAGCCTGGCCGACGGCGGCAGGGCCGCGCTCGCCGCCGTCCGCGACGGGGCGCCGGACGTGGTCGTCCTCGACATCTCCATGCCCGACCTCAGCGGGATCGAGGTGTGCCGCACGCTGCGCGAGGAGGACGACGACGTTCCCGTCCTGATGCTCTCCGCCCTGGACGAGGCCGCCGACCGGGTCGCCGGACTGCAGGCGGGCGCGGACGACTACCTGGTCAAGCCGTTCGCGCTGCAGGAACTGGTGCTGCGGCTGCGGGCGCTGCTGCGCCGCCGTCCTCCCGCCGCCGGCGGGAGGGTACGCGCCGGGGGCCTGGTCGTCGACCCCGCGACGCGGGAGGCCCGGCTCGACGGGGAGCTCCTGGCGCTGACCCGGCGGGAGTTCGAGCTGCTGGAGGCCTTCGCGCGCAACGCGGGCCTGGTGCTCACCCGCGACCAGCTGCTGGAACGGGTCTGGGGCTACGACTTCGACGTGCGCACGGACGCCGTGGACACCTTCGTCAGCTATCTGCGGCGCAAGACGGAGGCGGGCGGGAGGCCGCGGATCCTGCACACGGTGCGGGGCGTCGGCTTCGTCCTGCGGGACGACCGGGACGACCGGGACGGCCGGGACTGCCGGGACGGCCGTGGCGGCCCGGCATGAGGCTGTCCACAAGGGTCGCGCTCGCCGTGGGCGTGGTCGTCCCGCTGCTCGTCCTCGCCTCCGGCGTGCTGCTGATCCGGCTGGTCGCCGCCGACCTGCACGCACAGCAGGACGCCCACCTGCGCGAGCGCGCCGCGGCCGTCGCGACGGACGCCAAGGCCCTGCTGCGGGCCACCGCCGCGGACCGCCCGGCGGCCGAACAGGCGCGTACGCGGAGGCTGTTCAGCTCCGCGCTCGACGTGGGCATCCGGCTGACCGGCCCCGAGGGCACGGTGTCGGGCGGTCCCCAGCCGGACGCGTCCGCGGCGCTGCCCGCCCGGGCGCCCTCACCGGTCACGATCCGGGCCGGCGGTGCCCGCTGGCGTGTGCTGTCGGTGCCGGTGAACGGGAGCCGCAAGGGCGTCCGGGGCACCCTCTGGCTGTTCTCGCCGGACGCGGCCACGAAGACCCAGGTGGAGCAGGTGCGCCGCCGCGTGGTGACGGTCGCGCTGCTGGCCGCCCCCGTGTCCGCGCTGCTGGCCTGGGCCGCGGCGGGCCGAGCCGTCCGCCCGCTGCGCCGGCTCCAGCAGCGCGCGAGCGGCCTCGACCCGCGCGTCAGCTCCGTACGTCTGGACCACGCCCCGACCCGGATCACCGAGGTCGACGACCTGGCGCGCACCCTGCAGACCGTGCTCGCCCGCTACGACGAGCAGGCCGCCAGGACCGGCGAGGCGCTCGCCACCGCCCGCTCCTTCGCCGCGGCCGCCTCCCACGAGCTGCGCAACCCGCTGATGAGCATGGGCACCAACCTCGACGTCCTCGCCGGTCACCCGGACCTGCCGGCCGCCGAACGCCACGAGATCGTGGACGACCTGGGTGCCGAACACGCCCGCGTGCTGGGCCTGCTGGTCATGCTGCGCGCCCTCGCCCAGGGCGACCTGGTAGAGGAGGACGCCTTCGGACCGGTCGACGCGGCCGAACTCGTCGACGCCTCCGCCGCCGGCCTCAGGCGGCGCCACCCCGGGGCGAGGGTCGAGGTGACGGCCGCGCCCGGGCTCCTCGTCCACGGCTGGGAGCAGGGACTTCGGTCCATGACGGACAACCTGCTGACCAACGCCGCCGTCCACGGCGCCGCTCCGGGAGGGCGGCCCGACGTCGAGGTGACGCTGCGGCGCGGCGGGGACGGGCACGCCCCGGCCGTCGTCCTCACCGTCGACGACCACGGGCCCGGCATCCCGCCCGGGGCGCGGGCCGCCGTCTTCGCCCGCTTCCACCGGCGCGCGGACAGCCCGGGCTCCGGGCTCGGACTCACCCTGGTCGCCCAGCAGATCGCACTGCACCGGGGGACGATCGCCGTGCTCGACCGGCCCGACGGCGCGCCGGGCACCCGCTTCGAGGTGCGCCTGCCGCTCAGCGGCGTCCGCGACGGCGGGCAGCCGACGCTGCCGCTGCCGCGCCGCGACTGGCTGTCCGGGCGGGCGGGGGAGCCGCGGGAGCCACAAGGTTTCCACAAGGACGCCCCCTAACGTCCGTCGCGAAGGCGCTCCGCGCCTCCGACCCGAAGGAGGACGTCATGCGACACCGCACCACCGTCGTGGCCCTGGCCACCGTCGTCACCCTGCTGGGCCTCGCCGGCCCGGCCACCGCCGACGGCAAGGGCACCCCCGCCCCGGCCGCCACCCCCACCGGGGACGGCGCCAAGGGCCTGTGCAAGCGCGCCGGGAAGATCGACGCGCGCATCGACCGGGCACTGAAGCGGCTGAACGGGCCCGTCACCCGGCGCGGTTCGATCGAGCGGCTGGAGAAGCGGGTCGCCAACGCCCGGGCCGCCGGGCACGACGAGATCGAGACCTACCTCGACGACCGGCTGACCTTCCGCAAGTCCCTGCTGCCGACATTGGAGAAGCGCCGCACCGACCTCGCGCGGGTCCGCAGCTGGTGCGACTCCCACGACAACGGCGCCGCCTCGTGACCCGCCGCCTCGCCGCGCTCGCCGCGGCCGCGGCGGCCTGCGCGGGACTGCTGGCCGCCTGCGGTCCCTCCGGCGGCCCGGCCTCGGCCCCCACCGCCCCGGCGGCCGGGGCCCCGTCGGCACCCGCGGACTTCACCCGCATCGTCGACGACGCGGAGAGCGCCGCCGCCGCGGCGGACGCCGACGCGGCACGCGGCGACGGCTGACGCGAGCCCGCCCGCCCCGGCACGCGGCCCCGCCCGCGAGCGACCGGCCGCCCCGCTCCCGACTCAGGGCCCGGAGGCGGACTCCAGACGGCGGCGGACGGTGTCCCGGTCCGGGGCGGGCGGGGGCACGCGCTGGGTTCCCACCGCGATGTCCTTGAAGCCACTGGACGTGGACACGCACACCACGGGCCCGTCGAAGCGGTCCGCGCCGTACTGGCGCAGGCCGGCCAGCCCGGCCGCGGCGGACAGCTCCGTCCACAGGCCCGCGCGGGCCAGTTCGCTGCGGGCCGCGACCAGTTCGGGGTCGGCGACGAGCAGGGCCTCCCCGCCGCTGTCGCGTATCGCCCGGACACCGCGGTAACCCCCCACCTGGCAGGCGATGGAATACGCGTCCGTCGCGCCGACCGGCACGGTGACCGCGGGCAGGCCCCGGCGGATGGCGGCGGCGAGCGGGCCGCCCGCGGCGGGCTCGCAGCTGAACAGGCGCGGGACGGCGCAGGCCAGGCCGAGGCGGTGGAGTTCGGCGAAGCCCTTGGCGACGCCGAAGAGCAGTTCCGAGGGTAGTGGCCCCGGACCCGGGGCTCACCTGGCACGTCACGTAGAGTGCGGCTTCTGTGCCCGACCGTTCCCGCCGACTCCCGAGGTGACCGTGATGGACGACGACGCGTCCGCCCCCGTGGCCGTCGTCGGTATCGGCGCCGACGGCTGGGCCGGACTGACCGCGGCGTCGCGGGAGGCGCTCACCGGTGCCGCGGTCGTCGTCGGCGGCCCGCGCCAGCTCGAACTGCTGCCCCCCGAGGTCACCGCCGAGCGGGTCGCCTGGCCGTCGCCGCTGCGGCCGGCCGTGCCGGGGCTGATCGCCGCCCACGCGGGGCGCCGGATCGCGGTGCTGGCCAGCGGCGACCCCATGTTCCACGGCATCGGTCGGACGCTCGGCGAGGTGCTGGGCGCGGAGCGGCTGCGGGTGCTCCCGCACTCCTCGTCGGTGTCGTACGCCTGCGCGCGGCTCGGCTGGGCGGTGGAGGACACCGATGTGGTGAGCCTGGTCGGGCGGCCGCTGCCCGCGCTGGCGGGCGCGCTGCACGACGGGCGCCGGGTGCTGGTGCTGAGCCGGGACGCGGACACCCCCGCCGCGGTGGCCGGGCTGCTGCGCGAACGGGGCTACGGCGCGAGCCGGTTGCGGGTGCTGGAGCAGCTGGGCTCGGCCCGCGAACGGATCGTGGACGGCACCGCCGGCGACTGGCCGCACCCGCCCGGCGATCCGCTGAACGTCGTCGCGGTCGAGTGCGCCGCGGACCCCGCCGCACCGCGGCTGGGCCTGGTCCCCGGGCTTCCGGACACGGCGTACGAGCACGACGGGCAGCTCACCAAGCGCCACGTACGGGCCGCGACCCTCGCCGCGCTCGCGCCCGCGCCCGGCGAGCTGCTGTGGGACGTGGGCGGCGGTTCGGGCTCGATCGCCGTCGAGTGGATGCGGGCGCACCGCACCTGCCACGCGGTCACCGTGGAGCGCGACGCCGTCCGCGCGGAGCGCATCGGGCGGAACGCGGTCGCGCTCGGCGTCCCGGCGCTGCGGGTGGTGACCGGGGCCGCCCCGGCGGCGCTGGACGGACTGCCCGTCCCCGACGCCGTCTTCGTCGGCGGCGGGCTCACCGCGCCCGGCCTCCTGGAGGCCTGCTGGGCGGCCCTGCGCCCGGGCGGGCGGCTGGTCGCCAACACCGTCACGCTGGAGTCCGAGGCCCTGCTCGCCCGCTGGTACGCACGGTACGGGGGCGAGCTCGTCCGGCTCGCCGTCGCGCACGCCGCCCCGGTCGGCGGCTTCACGGGCTGGCGCCAGGCCATGCCCGTCACCCAGTGGTCCGCCGTCAAACCCGCGGGAGCGCAGCCATGACCGTCCACTTCATCGGCGCCGGACCCGGCGCCGCCGACCTGATCACCCTGCGCGGCCTGCGGATCCTGGCGGCCAGCAAGGTGTGCCTGTACGCGGGGAGCCTCGTTCCCCGCGAACTGCTCGCCGAGTGCCCGCCGGACGCGCGGCTGGTGGACACGGCGCAGCTCACGCTCGACCGGATCACCGAGGAGCTGGTCCGCGCCCACGAGGAGGGCCACGACGTGGCCCGGCTGCACTCGGGCGACCCCTCCGTGTTCAGCGCCGTCGCCGAGCAGATGCGCCGACTCGACGCGGCCGGAGTCCCGTACGAGGTCGTCCCCGGCGTCCCCGCGTTCGCGGCGGCCGCGGCCGCCCTGAAGCGGGAGCTGACGGTGCCGACCGTCGGCCAGACCGTCATCCTCACCCGGGTCGCGCAGCAGGCCACGCCCATGCCGGAGGGCGAGGACCTGGCGACCCTGGGCCGCAGCGGCGCGCTGATGGTGCTGCACCTGGCGGCCCGCTACGTCGACCGTGTGGTGGCCGAACTCACCCCGCACTACGGGGCGGACTGCCCGGCGGCCGTCGTCGCGATGGCCTCGCGCCCCGGCGAGCTGGTGCTGCGCGGGACGCTCGCGGACATCGCGGACCAGGTGAAGGCGGCCGGTGTGGTCCGAACGGCGGTCATCATCGTGGGCCGCACGCTGGGCGCGGAGCAGTTCCGCGACAGCCACCTGTACTCGGCCGAGCGGGTCCACCGCCACGCGACGGAGTGCGGCGCCTCCTCGTAGGGGCAGTCGCTTCCGTCGGTCACCGGGTGGTGGGACCGGCTGACGTCGGCTTCCGCACCGCTCGCGCCCTTGGGGCGCACAGCGCCGGCCGCGGACGGGAGGGTGGTCTGCCTTGTCTGCGATGTGCGGCTGGGCGCGTGGCGGGCGTTCAGGCGCCGGAGCGGGGTGCCTTTCCGTTCGCCTGGGGTCTCGTTGCCGTCCGCGGGTGCGGACGGCCGCTGCCACGCCGTCCGTGGGTGGTGGGCGCGCCCGCCGTGACCCGCGTCTGCGGGTACTCCAGGATGCTGCCGACCCGTCGGCGGGAGATCGGAGCCCAGCGACGCGCCCCGCCCCGCGGGTGGGCCTCAGCCCGCGCGGCCGACGATCGTCCCGGCGCGGTCGACGCAGAGGACGTCGACCGCGACGGGCGCCTCGCGGAGGACGCCCATGGCGGTGCGGCGGGCGGCCTCGGCGACGAGGTCGCCGAGCGGGACGCCGCGGGCGAGGCACGACTGCACGGCCTGCAGGCCGGTGTTGGCGTGGGCGACGGCCTCGGCCAGGGTCTCGTCCGCGCCGCCGCGACGGGCCAAGTCGGCGAGGAAGGCCTTGTCGACCTGGGAGCGGGAGGAGTGCAGGTCGAGGTGGCCCGCGGCCAGTTTGGAGAGCTTGGCGAAACCGCCCGCGATCGTGAGCCGCGGCACGGGGTGGCGGCGCAGGTACTTCAGCACGGCGCCCGCGAAGTCCCCCATGTCGAGCAGCGCGTCCTCGGGCAGGCCGTGAACGGCGACGGCCACCTTCTCGGAGGTCGACCCCGTGCAGCCCGCGACGTGCGTGCGGCCGGCCGCGCGTGCCACGTCCACCCCGCGCCGGATGCTGTCGATCCAGGCCGAGCAGGAGTACGGCACCACGATGCCGGTGGTGCCGAGCACCGACAGCCCGCCGAGGATGCCGAGCCGCGGGTTCCAGGTGCGGCGCGCCAACTCCTCGCCGCCGTCTATGGAGACGGTGATCTCGGCGTCGCAGACGGCGCCGTGGCGGGCGGCCACCTCCGCGAGGTGCTCGCGCATCATCATGCGCGGGACGGGGTTCACCGCGGGTTCGCCGACGGCCAGCGGGAGGCCGGGGCGGGTGACCGTGCCGACACCCGGACCGGCGCGGAAGACGACCCCGCTGCCCGGGGCGCCGTGGCGCACCGTGGCCCGGACCAGGGCGCCGTGGGTGACGTCGGGGTCGTCGCCGGCGTCCTTCACGACGCCGGCCATGGCCCGGCCGGGGCCGCGCTCCTCCACCGCGAGGGCGAAGGCGGGCCGCTGCCCCTTGGGCAGGGTGATCGTCACCGGGTCGGGGAACTCGCCGCCCAGCAGGGCGGTGTACGCGGCGGTGGCGGCCGCCGTCGCGCAGGCGCCGGTGGTCCAGCCGTGCCGCAGCCCGGTCCGTTCCAGCTGGGCGCTCCGGCCGCCGCTCACCGCGCACCGTAGGGTGCGGGGATGACCGGCAGACAGCGGCACGTCCTCGTCCTGGGCGGCACCACCGAGGGGCGCCGCCTCGCGGAGGCGCTGGCCGCCGACCCGGCGGCGTGGCGGGTGACCAGCTCGCTCGCGGGACGGGTGGAACGGCCGCGGCTGCCGCCCGGGGAGGTGCGCACCGGCGGTTTCGGCGGCCCGGCGGGGCTCGCGGCGTGGCTGAGCGCGCACGCGGTCGACGTGGTCATCGACGCCACCCATCCTTTCGCCGGGACGATGTCCTTCAACGCCGCCGAGGCGGCCTCGGCCACCCATGTTCCCCTGCTCGCCCTGCGCCGCCCCGGCTGGGTCGCCGGTCCCGGGGACCGCAGGCACCCGGTGGCCTCACTGGCCGAGGCTGCGCGCGTGCTGCCGGGGCTCGGGCGGCGGGTCTTCCTCACCACGGGCCGTACGGGGCTGGGGGCGTTCGCCGAAGTCACCGACCTGTGGTTCCTGGTGCGCTCGGTGGATGCCCCGGAGCCGCCGCACCCGCCGCTGATGGAGGTGCTGCTGGACCGGGGCCCGTTCACCCTGGGCGGGGAGCTGGAGCTGATGCGCCGGCACCGCGTGGACGTGCTGGTCACCAAGGACAGCGGCGGCACCGCCACCGCGCCCAAGCTCGCGGCCGCCCGCGAACTGGGCCTGCCCGTGGTCGTCGTGGAGCGCCCGCCCGTCCCCGGGGGCGTGCCCGTCGTCCCGGACGTGCCGGGCGCGCTGGAGTGGCTCCGCGCGCGCACGGCCTGAGCCAGGAGCCCCGGCGTCAGGCCGGGTACCGCCGGGGCGTCCACACCACCGTGGTGCCGTCGCCGCGCCGTACCGTCCTCGTCTGCGAGGAGCCGACCAGCAGCACGCACCGCATGTCGACGGTCGCCGGGTCCAGGTCCTCCAGCGTCGTGACCCGTACGGCCTGCTCGGGGCCGCCTACGTCCCGCGCGACGACCACGGGCGTACCCGGCACACGGCCCTCGCGCAGCACCTTCAGCGCGTTCTCCAACTGCGTCCGGCGGCTGCGGGAGGCCGGGTTGTAGAGGGCGAGCACGAGGTCGGCGGACGTGGCGGCGCGCAGCCGCTCCTCGACGACCGTCCAGGGCTTGAGCCGGTCGGAGAGCGAGACGACCGCGTAGTCGTGGCCGAGGGGCGCGCCCGCGAGCGCCGCCGCCGACTGGGCGGCGGTGATGCCGGGCACGACCCGCACCCGGACGCCGAGGTAGGGCTCGGCGGAGGCGGCCTCCAGGACGGCCGTGGCCATGGCGAAGACACCCGGGTCGCCCGAGGACACCACGGCGACCCTCCGCCCGCGCCGGGCGAGGTCGAGGGCGAACTCGGCGCGTTCGGCCTCGACGCGGTTGTCGGAGGCGTGCCGCAACTGCCCGGGGCGGACCGGCACCCGGTCCATGTAGGTGGTGTAGCCGACGAGTTCGTCGGCTCCGGCGAGCGCGGACCTCGCCTCCGGCGTCAGCCACATCGGCCCGGCCGGCCCGAGCCCGACGACCACGACCTCGCCGTCCGCCGGGGACGGTTCCGCGGCGGGCCGCTCGTCGACGCGGCTGGGCAGCACGGCGACGGCGAAGTAGGGCACGGACTCCGGGTCGACGTCGGCCAGCATCTCCCGGCGCTCGGCGTCCATCGTGGCCCGTTCGACGTAGTACGCGTCCTCCAGCCGTCCGGCCGTCTCCAGGGCCCGGCGCACGGCGGGGAAGGTGCGGCCGAGTTTCATCACGGCCGCCGCGTCCGCCGTCGCGAGGCGCGCGGCGAGCTCCTCCTCCGGCAGGGTGCCGGGCAGGATCGTCAGCACCTCCTCGCCCTCCACCAGGGGCCGCCCGATGCGGGCGGCGGCGGCGCTGACGGAGGTGACGCCGGGGATCACCTCGGCGGGGTAGCGGTCGGCGAGCCGCTTGTGCATGTGCATGTACGAGCCGTAGAAGAGCGGATCCCCCTCCGCGAGCACGGCGACGGTGCGCCCGGCGTCCAGGTGCGCGGCGAGGAGTTCCGCGGACTCGGCGTAGAAGTCGTCCAGCGCGCCCCGGTAGCCGCCGGGGTGGTCGGTGGTCTCGGTCGTCACCGGGTACATCAGCCGCTCCTCGATCTGCTCGGGGCGGATGTGCGCCGCGGCGATGGAGCGGGCGATGCTGCGGCCGTGCCGGGCGCAGTGGTACGCGATGACGTCGGCGGAGCGGATGACGTCCACGGCCCGCACGGTCATCAGGGAGGGGTCGCCGGGGCCGAGACCCACTCCGTACAGACGGCCGGTGGTCATACAATTTCGCTTTCGGTCGCAAGGGCGTTGAGGGCGGCGGCCGCCAGGGCGCTGCCGCCGCGCCGGCCCCGCACCACCAGGTGCTCCAGGCCGGAGGGGTGCGCGGCCAGGGCGTCCTTGGACTCGGCGGCGCCGACGAAGCCGACGGGCACGCCGATGACCGCGGCGGGACGCGGTGCGCCCGCCTCGATCATCTCCAGCAGCCGGAACAGGGAGGTCGGGGCGTTGCCGACGGCGACGACGGCGCCTTCCAGGCGGTCCCGCCACAGTTCCATGGCGGCGGCGCTGCGGGTGGTGCCGAGTTCGGCGGCGAGGGCCGGGACGGCGGGGTCGGAGAGGGTGCAGACCACCTCGTTGTCCGCGGGCAGCCGTTTGCGGGTGACGCCGCTGGCGACCATCTGCACGTCGCAGAGGATCGGCGCCCCGGCGCGCAGCGCGGCGCGCGCGTCCGCGACCACCGACGGGCTGTAGGCCAGGTCCCGTACGAGGTCGGTCATGCCGCAGGCGTGGATCATGCGGACGGCGACCTGCGCCACGTCCGGTGGCAGACCGTCGAGTTCCGCCTCGGCGCGGATGATGGCAAAGGACTGACGGTAGATCTCCGGTCCGTCCTTCTCGTACTCGATCACGTCGTCCTCGGGGGTGGTGGGGTGCTGGTGCGGCGGGCGGTGTCCAGGGCGGCGGGCAGATCCGCCGCGGACAGGTCCGCGGCGGTGGCGTCGGAGGCGGCGCCGGCCACGGCGACGCGGTAGCGGCCGTCGGCGCCGGCGAGCACGTCGACCCACGAGCCGTCCGGGTGGCCGCAGCGGCGTTCGCAGCCGGAGAAGTGCGCGGGCAGCAGGCGGTGCCCCGGCTCGGGGGCGGCGTCGCGCAGTGCGGCCCCGGCGTCGGCGCGGACGTCCGCCAGCGACTTGGCGCATCCCGGGCGTCCCGCGCAGGCGGTCACGCCGCGCCACGGGGACTCCTCGCCGGTCAGGAGGCCGGCCGCGGCCAGGCGGTCCAGCGCCTCCCGCGCGGCGGCGCGCGGCAGGCCCGGCAGGACGACACCGCGCCAGGGGGTGACCCGCAGCTCCCCGGCGCCGGTTCCGGCGATCCGCGCGAGCAGCCGCCAGGCCCCGGTGGTGAGACGGCCGAGGCGTACGCCCACGGACAGCGCGCAGGTGGTTCCGTCGGGGTGGGGAACGAGGCCGAGCGGGGGCGGGCCGCCGGCGGTGGTGTCCGGGGGCCCCGCGGGCGGGGCGCCTTCCGCACGCAGCAGCGCGGCGATCGCGGTGCCGTCCGGGTCGATGTCGGCGATCCGCCAGGCACGGGCGCCGCGTTCGGCGGCGAGCGTCAGGAAGGCCTCCGCGGCGCGCACCGCCCAGCGCGGCGCGTCGGCGGCCGGTACCAGCGCGACGGGCCGTCCGGCGAGGCGGAGTTCGGCCGTGGCTCCGCCGGGCCGCGCGATCGATGTCACATCGGCGCCGAGCGCGGCGGTGTCGCCGCGGCCGTCGTCGAGGGCGAAGAGGAAGCGCCCCGAGAGCCCGGCGGCGGCCGGGCTCGCGCACAGCAGGGCGTCCATGTCCCGTATCAGGACCCGCAGGTCGCCGTGGCCCCGGCCGTCGAGTCCGGCGAGCGGGGAGGCGACGAGGTTGCGGGCCCGTTCGTGGGCCCACGAGGGCAGCAGTCCGGCCTCGCCGAGCAGTGCCGCCAGCTCCGTCCCCGCGCCGGGGTCGCGGAGCCCGCGCACCTGCAGGTTCCCGCGGGAGGTGAGGTCGATGCGGCCGTCGCCGAGGCGGTCCGCGGCGGTCGCCGCAGCCTCGGCCTGACCTAGCGTCAGCAGGCCGCCGGGGACGCGGATCCGGGCCAGGGCGCCGTCGTCGGCGGCGTGCAGCCGCAGTGCTCCGGGGCAGGCGTCGTCGCGTCCGCGCCCCGCCGTCGCTGCGGCGAAGGCGCCGCTCACGGGGGGATCGGAGGGCGACGGCATGGCCGCGAGCATACCTGCGGGTACTCCGGGGACGTGTGGCCCGAGGGGTCCTTCCGGCAGGCCCAGCGCTTAGTATGCTGCGCGGGCAGGCCACCCAGCCGCGCCCACGCCATCGACGGCATCAGCGGAGGAAACCGGTGCGATTCCGGTGCGGTCCCGCCACTGTCACCGGGGCCGGCGCGCGAACGCCGGGCCCTGGGAGCCAGGAACTCCCGCCGTCCTCCACCGGCCCGGGGCGCGGACCCCGAGGAAGGCACGTCCGACGTGATCCTGCTGCTGTCGACCTCCGACACCGACCTGCTCAGCGCCCGCGCCGCGAACGCCGCCGGCGGCCCCGTCCCGTTCCGCTTCGCCAACCCCGCCCGGCTGCCGCAGGAGGACCTGCCCGGCCTCCTCGACGGCGCCGAACTGGTCGTCGTACGGCTCCTCGGCGGGCGCCGCGCCTGGGAGGAGGGCCTGGACGCCCTCCTCGCGGGACCCCGGCCGGTGGTCGTGCTCACCGGTGAACAGGCCCCGGACGCACAGCTGATGGAGCTGTCCACCGTCCCCGTCGGGATCGCGGCCGAGGCCCACGCGTACCTCGCGCACGGCGGCCCGGCCAACCTGGGGCAGCTGGCCCGCTTCCTGTCCGACACGGTGCTGCTCACCGGCCACGGCTTCGAGCCCCCCGCCTCCGCGCCGTCCTGGGGCAGGCTGGAGCGCGCCGCCGCGGTGGCCGACGGCCCGCTGGTCGCCGTCCTCTACTACCGGGCCCACCACATGAGCGGCAACACCGCCTTCGTGGAGGCCCTCTGCGCCGCGGTCGAGCAGGCCGGCGCCCGGGCGCTGCCGTTGTACGTGGCCTCGCTGCGCGCGCCCGAACCCGAACTGCTCGACGCCCTGCGGGGCGTGGACGCCGTCGTCACCACCGTGCTGGCGGCCGGCGGCACCCGCCCGGCCGACGCCTCAGCGGGCGGCGACGAGGAGGCCTGGGACGCGGGCGCGCTCGCCTCGCTGGACGTGCCGGTGCTGCAGGCGCTCTGCCTGACCTCCTCCCGCGAGGTGTGGGAGGGCAGCGACGAGGGGCTCTCCCCGATGGACGCCGCGACGCAGGTCGCCGTCCCCGAGTTCGACGGCCGGCTGATCACCGTCCCGTTCTCCTTCAAGGAGATCGACGAGGACGGCCTGCCCGTCTACGCCCCCGACGCCGAGCGCGCCGCCCGTGTCGCGGGCATCGCCGTCCGCCACGCACGGCTGCGGCACATCCCGGTCGCGCAGCGCCGTCTGGCGCTCGTGCTGTCCGCGTACCCGACCAAGCACTCCCGCATCGGCAACGCGGTGGGCCTCGACACCCCCGCCAGCGCGGTCGCCCTGCTGCGCCGGCTGCGCGCCGAGGGCTGGGACTTCGGGCCCGGGGAGGAGATCCCGGGCCTGGTCTCCGGTGACGGCGACGAGCTGATCCGGGCCCTGATCGACGCGGGCGGCCACGACCAGGACTGGCTGACCGAGGAGCAGCTGGCCGCCAACCCGGTCCGCATCCCGGCCGCCGACTACCGCCGCTGGTTCGCCGCGCTGCCGCGGGAGCTGCGCGACGCGGTGACGGAGCACTGGGGCCCGCCGCCCGGCGCGATGTTCGTCGACACCAGCGCCGACCCCGAGGGCGAGATCGTGCTGGCGGCACTGCGCCGCGGCAACCTGCTGATCCTCATCCAGCCTCCGCGCGGCTTCGGCGAGAACCCGATCGCGATCTACCACGACCCGGACCTGCCGCCCTCCCACCACTACCTCGCCGCCTACCGCTGGATCGCCGCCGCCGAGGCCGACGGAGGCTTCGGCGCGGACGCGATGATCCACCTGGGCAAGCACGGCAACCTGGAGTGGCTGCCCGGCAAGAACGCGGCCCTGTCCGCCGCCTGCGGTCCCGACGCCGCCCTCGGCGACCTGCCGCTGATCTACCCGTTCCTCGTCAACGACCCCGGCGAGGGCACGCAGGCCAAGCGCCGTGCCCACGCCACCCTCGTCGACCACCTCGTGCCGCCGATGGCCCGCGCCGACTCCTACGGCGACATCGCGCGCCTGGAGCAACTGCTCGACGAGCACGCCGCGATCGCCTCCATGGACCCGGCCAAGCTGCCCGCCGTCCGCGCCCAGATCTGGACGCTGATCCAGGCCGCCAAGCTCGACCACGACCTGGGCCTGGAGGACCGGCCGCACGACGCGGAGTTCGACGACTTCCTGCTGCACGTCGACGGCTGGCTCTGCGAGATCAAGGACGCCCAGATCCGCGACGGTCTGCATGTGCTGGGCCAGGCCCCGACCGGTGCCGAGCGGGTCAACCTGGTGCTCGCGATCCTGCGCGCCCGGCAGATCTGGGGCGGTACGGCCGCGCTGCCGGGCTTGCGGGAGGCCCTCGGCCTGGACGAGTCGAAGGCGACACGGCTGACCGCCGACGCCGCCGAGGAGCAGGCCCGTGCCCTGGTGCAGGCCATGGAGGACGCGGGCTGGGCGCCGGAGTCCGTCGCCCGGGTCGCGGGGGGCCTGCCCGAGGACGTCGCCCGCGTCCTGGACTTCGCCGCCCGGCAGGTCGTGCCGCGCCTGGCCCGTACGACGGACGAGGCCGAGGCCCTCGTGCACGCGCTGAACGGCGGCTTCGTGCCCGCGGGCCCTTCCGGCTCGCCGCTGCGAGGCCTGGTCAACGTGCTGCCGACCGGCCGCAACTTCTACTCCGTCGACCCCAAGGCCGTGCCGAGCAGGCTCGCCTGGGAGACCGGCCAGGCCCTCGCCGACTCTCTGCTGGCCCGCTACCGCGAGGACAACGACGGCACCTGGCCGCGGTCGGTGGGCCTGTCGCTGTGGGGCACCAGCGCGATGCGCACCGCGGGCGACGACGTCGCCGAGGCGCTGGCGCTGCTGGGCGTGCGGCCGGTGTGGGACGACGCGTCCCGCCGCGTCACCGGGGTCGAGGCTGTCCCGGCGCGGGAGCTGGGCCGTCCGCGCGTCGATGTCACCCTGCGCATCAGCGGCTTCTTCCGGGACGCGTTCCCGCACGTCGTGGGCCTGCTGGACGACGCCGTGCGGCTGGTCGCCGGTCTCGAGGAGCCGGACGAGGCCAACTTCGTGCGCGCCCACACGCGCGCCGACCTCGCCGCCCACGGCGACGAGCGGCGGGCCACGACCCGCATCTTCGGCTCCCGGCCGGGGACGTACGGGGCGGGCCTGCTGCAGCTGATCGACAGCCGGGACTGGCGCAGCGACGCCGACCTCGCCGAGGTCTACACCGTCTGGGGCGGCTACGCCTACGGGCGGGGCCTCGACGGGCGCCCGGCCCGCGAGGAGATGGAGACCGCCTACCGGCGGATCGCGGTGGCCGCGAAGAACACCGACACCCGCGAGCACGACATCGCCGACTCCGACGACTACTACCAGTACCACGGCGGCATGGTCGCCACCGTCCGCGCGCTGACCGGCCGTTCCCCCGAGGCGTACATCGGCGACTCCACCCGGCCGGAGACGGTGCGCACCCGCTCCCTTGCGGAGGAGACCTCCCGGGTCTTCCGGGCCCGGGTCGTCAACCCCCGCTGGATCGCGGCGATGCGGCGGCACGGCTACAAGGGCGCCTTCGAACTGGCCGCCACCGTCGACTACCTCTTCGGCTACGACGCCACGACCGGCGTCGTGGCCGACTGGATGTACGACAAGCTGGCCCGCACCTACGTCCTGGACCCGGAGAACCGCGCCTTCCTCCAGGAGGCCAACCCCTGGGCCCTGCACGGTATGGCGGAGCGGCTGCTGGAGGCGGAGTCGCGCGGCATGTGGGCCGAGCCGGACCCCGAGGTCGTCGAGCAGCTCCGCCAGGCCTTCCTGGAGACCGAGGGCGACCTGGAGGGCGGGGAGTAGGCCGTCAGCCGATGGTCGGCGCGGCCGAGGCCGGTGCCGAGGAGGGCGGCGCTCCCGAGGGGTTGACGATGAGCGTCGGCTCGCCCGGTACGGGGGTCGGCGCGACCAGGTCCCGGGGGTCCGTGGTCGGGCTCGCGGTGGTCTGGGCGACGATCTGCGGGAAGTCGACCAGCCCGGTCTGCTCCATGACGGTGATGTGGTCCAGCACGGTGTCGTTGGCCTGGTCTGCCAGCTGCCGCACGAGGCTGTTCATGGTCGTGGAGCGGACCTTGGCGATCGTGTTGAAGATCTGGCCGTGGGTCAGCCGCAGGATGTTGGCGAGCTTGCTGTCGAAGTCGCCCCCGGAGGCGGAGGAAAGGGTGCCGAGGAAGCCCATCTGCTGCGGCGTGGGCTGGTTGGGCAGCGGGATGCCGAGCTGGGTGGCCACCGTGCGGTCGGCGCTGTCCAGCGCGGTGTGTCCGTCGATGAGGTGCCGCCCGGCGGTCTTGACCGCCTGTGTCGTGCCCTTCTGCTCCGCCATCTGCCCGGCGGGGAACTCCCACAGTCCGGCGAGCCGCACCTTGACGACGAACTCCCGGTCGAGGGGCGTCAGCGGGCCGTACGGGGTGGTCACCGCCTGTGCCTCGGGGGTGGACGCCGCGACGTTCGCCCCGGACATCGCCGGGTACACGAGCGCGGCGATCGTGCACACCAGCGCCACGGCGACCAGGGCGGTCGCCGCCGTGAACCGGTTGGCCTTCATCGCGCCTCCATGGTCGGGATTCGTACGCGCCTCCGGACGGTAGGGCCCGTCGCGCCGGGACGGTACTCCTGCGTCATTTCCCTGACCGGGGGCGGGGGTTGTTGGTACGGTGCAAACTTTCGCCTGTGCAAATGTTGGGGGTATGTCTCCCTCGCCCCGGCTCTTGGGCGGGGCGACGGTTCCCCGTAACGCGGACGTCGGCCCGGAGCGCGAGCCTGGGGGGATGGATGCCACCGCGCTGGGGCGATCCCTGCTGGAACCCGTCCCGGCCCACCGCACCGCCGGGATCCAGGAGCGTCCGCCGGGTCTCCCGCGCCTGACGGGAAACGCCCGGCGAACATCTGACGGCGGGACAGGGACGGCGCCGCCGGGACGCGCGGCGCGCCGTACGGTGACCGCACTGCAGGTGAGACCGGCGGGGAGCGGGGCGAGAGGTGGGCGACTGGCTGAGCGCCGACAACGTGGTGGCGGTGCTGACCGCGCTGCTCGGTCTGATGGTCTCCGTCGGCGTGGTCTGGTACGAGCGCCGCGTCCCGCGCCGCCGGCGCATCGGCTACCGCGTGCAGATGGACACGCCCATCGGCAGCGACGACCCCGACGGCGGGGGCGGCGGCCGCAGCGTACGGTTCGGGATCTTCGACGACCTCCCCGACATGTCGGACGCCACCCTGGTCCTGATCCGCGTCGAGAACGACGGCGGCGAGGCCGTCACCGACTCCGACTACACCAATCGCGACCCCGACCGCGCGCTCACCGTCGTCTTCGCCGGCCGCACGGTACGGGGCGTGGCCGTCACCGAGGCCGACGCCGGGGCGCTGATGGACCACTTCGCCCCGGCCGGGGGCACCGGCGGCGTACGGCACCAGGGCAACGTGATCCACCTGCCGCGCGTCCCCCTCAACCGGGGCCAGCACTTCAAGCTGCTCGTGCTCCTGACCGGCGGCCCCGTCGGCGGCGGGGTCCGGATCAGCGGGGGCGTCCGCGACGGCGTGGTGGTCCCCAACAAGGCCATGCCGGTCGACTCCAAACCACCGCTGTTCAGCCGGGCCGCCCGGTGGCTCACCATCATGCTCACGCTCTGCGTGACGGTCCTGGCCGCGATCATCGTGGTGCGCGAGGACCCGCCGCCGCCCATCGGCTGCGCCACCGGACGGCTGACCGTCACCGGCTCCACGGCCTTCGCCCCGGTCATGGACGAGCTCGCCCGCCGCTACGCCGCGGACTGCCCCGACACGCGGATCACGGTCGACGCGCACGGCAGCAACGAGGGCGTCCGCGAGCTGGCCGACGCCGGGGACCCCGGAGTGGTCGCCCTCTCCGACGGCCCCAAACCGGACGGCAACCCCCGCCTGGACGAGAACCGTGTCGCCGTCTCCGCCTTCGCGCTGGTCGTCAACGACGACGTCCCCGTCAGGGACCTGACCATCGACCAGATACGCCGCGTGTACAGCGGCTCCGTCGTCAACTGGAGCCAACTGGGCGGCCCCGACCTGCCCGTCCTCCTCGTCAGCCGCAACGCCGACTCGGGCACCCGCGACCTGTTCCGCCGCCACGTCCTCGGCGGCCACGGCGAGCCCGCGTTCACCTCACGCGACTGCCGCAACCGCAACTCCCCCGAGGACAAGGTCGTCCGCTGCGAGCTGGACAGCACCGACCAGGTCCTGAGGACCGTCGCCCGCCTCCCCGGCGCCATCGGCTACGGCGAGCTGCGCGCCGCCACCGCCTCGCCGGGCCTGCACACCCTGGCCATCAACGGCCGCACCGCGACCCCGGCCGCCATCGGCGACCGCAGCTACCCCTTCACGGAGATCGAGTACGCCTACACCTACGACCGCCCCGCCACGGGCTCCCTCGCCGCGAGCTTCCTCACCTACATGATCCGCGGCGCCGGCCAGGACGTGGTCAGGTCCCACGGCCACCTCCCCTGCTACAGCCCCGAGGGCCTCGACCGCTGCCGCCCCTGACGGCTCGCGGGCGAGATGTACCCGGGCCCGTCACGTGGGGTTCGCCGGGGCATGGGGCGGGGCGGCGGTGGGCGGCGTTACCGTGAGGTCAGACGTACGCGCGTTCGCGCGGACCCGGAGGTGAGAGGCGACATGACGACGCTCCCGCACCCCGCGGACCTGGATCTGCTCGCCGGGATGCAGGTCGACTACACCGACCAGGACGACCCCGTGCTGATCCGGCCGGACGGCTCCCCGGTCGAGACGTGGCGCGAGAACTACCCGTACGACTTCCGCATGGAGCGCAAGGAGTACGAGTGGCACAAGCGGCTCCAGCAGATAGAGCTGCTGAAGCTGCAGAGCTGGATCAAGGAGACCGGCCGGCGGCTGGTGATCGTCTTCGAGGGGCGTGACGCGGCCGGCAAGGGCGGGACGATCAAGCGCTTCACCGAGCACCTGAACCCGCGCGGGGCGCGGGTGGTGGCACTGGAGAAGCCGACCGAGCGCGAGCGCGGGCAGTGGTACTTCCAGCGGTACGTCGAGCATCTGCCGACCGCGGGGGAGATCGTGCTCTTCGACCGGTCCTGGTACAACCGGGCCGGCGTGGAGCGGGTCATGGGCTTCTGCACGGAGGACGAGTACCAGCGGTTCATGCGGCAGGCACCCGCGTTCGAGCGGATGCTCGTCGACGACGGCGTCGACCTGGTGAAGTTCTGGTTCTCCGTGTCGCGCGACGAGCAGCGCACCCGCTTCACGATCCGCCAGGTGGACCCGGTGCGGCAGTGGAAGCTCAGCCCGATGGACCTGGCGTCCCTGGACCGGTGGGACGACTACACCGAGGCCAAGGTCACGATGTTCCGGGAGACCGACACCGAGCAGGCGCCGTGGACGGTCGTGAAGAGCAACGACAAGAAGCGGGCCCGCGTGGAGGCGATGCGCAGCGTGCTCGGCCGCTTCGACTACGGCGACAAGGACGAGGAGGTCGTGGGCGTGCCCGACCCGAGGATCGTCGGCGCCGCCGCGAACCTGCTCGAGGCCGGCGAGGCCTGAGCCCCCCGGGGTGGACGATCCGTCCACCCCGGGTCCCGGATCCGGACGCGTCGTCCCCCGAACGCGGCCGGGGCCGCCCCGGTGCACCCGGGGCGGCCCCAGCCGCTTCCTCGGCCTACTTGGTGAAGTACATGTACTTCCACGAGCCGTGGGTCGTGGTGTTCACGGAGTCGCCCGAGGAGCCCTTGACGTACGAGGACCGCATGCGGGCGCGGATGCCGGACTCACCGGGGGCCTCGAGCCGCACGGCCGACTTCCCGTTGGTGGCGAGCTTGAAGTACTGGCTGCCGCTGCCGTACCACTTGCCCTGGTAGTAGACCTGCAGCTCGAACCGCTGCTTGCGGTTCTTGTAGTAGCTCATGGTCGTGGTGAACACCGGGTCGGTGTTCTTGTGGAACCAGTAGTACGTGGTCGAGCCGATCTTGCCCGTCCTGTAGTGCCGGGAGACGGACGTGGAGACCTTGACCTGCGTGCCGGCCGAACGGGACACGGACTTCGGCGCCGCGGAGAAGTCACCGCCGAACGACGCCCAGAAGGTGGTGTTGCGGGTGACCTTGTAGGTCACCTTGAAGTCGCCGGAGGAGTTGACCGTACCGCTCTTGACCAGCTTCTTCGTGCCGTCCGACGCCTTGGCGTAGATCGACAGCACCCGGCTCCTGCCGGTCCTGCCGAGGTGGCCGGTGACGGTGGCGGTCGAACCGTAGGAGTAGGTCGAGTGGTTGGTCTTGATGCTGACCGAGGTGGCCGTACGGGAGACCGCGACGCTGTCCTTGCCCAGGGCGGCGGTGTGCGTGGCGTCGCCCGCGTAGTGCGCGGAGTAGGTGACGGTGCCGCCCGTGTACGGGGTGTCCGTGAAGCTGAACGTGCCGTTGGAGGCGACCGTCTTGGTGCCGAGCGACTTGCCCTGCGGGTTGGTGAGGTCGGTGCGGGTCACCGTGACCTCGGTACCGGCCGGGAGCGCGGTGGTCGCGGTGAGCCTGCCGGTGACCGTGATCTTCGTGGCGCGCTTGGCCGTGGCGGGGGCGCTCACGGTGAGCGTGGACTGCGACTTTCCGGGCTCGGTGAACGCCTTGACGGTGTAGCCGCTGGTCGACCCCACGAGCCCGAAGATCCGCGAGGAGTCCGGCGCCCAGGCCAGTTCGGCCGCGCCGCCCGTTCCGACCGGATACGTGCGCAGCGGCCCGGTGGCGTTGGGCGTGTAGACCACCACGTTGGTGCCGCTCGCCTGGGCGACCAGCCCGTTCGCCGCCACGTCGGCGTTCTGCCCGCCGGGGTAGGAGCCGGCGAGGGTGAAGCTCCCGTCCGCGTAGGCGGTTCGGTCCGTGCCGTTGACCAGCACCTGGGGGGCGCCGGGGACGAGGTCGATGTCGTGGATGCCGCTGTTGAGCCGGTAGTCGCCCATGTACCAGGCGACCTGCTGCGGCGCGGTGCCGGAGACGTCCAGCACGGCCATGGAGTCGGTGGAGATACCGGTCTGGCCGACGGCCAGCAGGCCGGGCGCGTTCGGGTCGGTGTCGAGGAGCGCCTGACCCCAGACCTTGCCGGAGAACTGCCCGAGGGACACCGGGTCGGTGCCGCCGGCCGGGTCGACCGACGGATCGACCGAGCCCAGGTCGCCGTCCCACTGGTCGCCGTAGGTGAACCAGACCTTGCCGCCGGCGAAGGCGATGTACCGCGGGCCGTACAGGTCGGGGACCGTGTAGCGGGCCTTGAGCGTGAGGGTGGCCGCGTCGAAGGCCATGACCTCGTGGACCTCCCGCGCCGCCGCGTACACGGTGGTGCCGTCGTCGGACACCGTCAGGTCCGTGACCCCGGCGACCCCGCTCACCGAGTCGACGAGGTTGCCGGCGTAGTCGGTGGCCAGGATCTTCCCGGCCGTGCCGTCGCCGACGAAGACGCGCTGGAGCGCCCCGTCCACGACGATGCCGCCGGGTGAGGCGACGGTGGCCGTGGCCGCCGAAGCGGGCCCGGCCGCGGCGACGCCCAGCGCCACCGAACTGAAGAGGACCGCGAGCGTCGTCGCGGCCGAGATGTTGCGCATGCGCACGGTACTGATGACCCCCACAAGGAATCCCGGATCCGGGAGACGGGAGCGCCGCGCGGCTTCCGGACGTGACCGCAGGCGTGCGGCGACGCGCGGGGCGCGACTGCTCCCATAGGACATGGCACGGACAAGGGAAGAGCGGGTACCCCCCGGTGACCTGCATCCCGCTGTCGGCAAGACGGAACGCTACGACATGCCTACGACAGCGGGCCACCGCATTGACCGCCCTCGCCGATCCGTTACCGCCGCTTCGCCAGGTGATGGGGATACCGTGCCCGATTCGATGCCCGGCGCAGTACAACCTTCCTGTGGAAGCGGGGAGTTCAGTCGCCGGCGACCCGCACGGTGACCGTCCACTCCCGCAGGCCCAGGCAGGCCACCTGGTCCGGGGCGGTGGGCGAGGCGCACAGCGGCTGGGTGGAGGTGAGCCGCGCCGTGCCGGGGGAGGTGGCTCGGTAGGCGGCGATGGTGTCGCCGCGGGGGGCGCCGATGCCCGCGTTGGTGGGGGTGAGGGCACTGCCCTCGCTGGTCACGGGGGACCACGGGCGGTCGGGCGTGCCGTGGAGGGTGACGCGGACGGTGCCGCCGGCGGTGAGGCAGACGGTGCGGCCGGTGTCCTCGGCGGTGAGCGCGGCCTCGGCCGTGCAGGTCCCTCCCGTACCGTTCCCGTCTCCGGGACCGGCGGTGCCGGTGCCGCTCGGGGAGCTGCTGGGGCTGCCGTCCGCGGGGCCGCCGGACTGCGTGCCGCAGCCGGCCAGCAGGAGTGCGGTCGCCGCGACGGCCGCGGCTGTCGTATGACGCATGGTTGGCCTCCTTTCCGCTTTGACGTGTCACAGTCGCGAAAGGCTCCCGCCGCCGCGTCGCCGGTGACGGCGGTCCGGAGGGTGCCCGCGGTCGTCGGGGCGGCGCGGGCCGGTCCGGCCGGGGCGCCGGCGACTGCCGCCCTGGCAGGATTTTCCCAGGTTTCCCCCTGTGTGCCCGGCCCGGCCCGTCCGCTACCCGCCGGGCGGATCACGGCGGCCCGGGTCGACCGGCGCTTCCCCGGCGGACGACTCGTCACGTTCGCCGGGGACGGCACCGTCGACCTGGTCGTCGGCGGCCAGACCACCGTCACCGTCGAACTGACCGGGCCCGTCACTTTCCTGCGCCCCCTCGGGGCGCCCGTGGAGGCCCGCGTCCTGCGGTTCCACGCCGACGACCCGCGCGCCGCCGTCGCCGCCCTGGGGGTGGGCGCGGTACCGGGGGCTCGGGTAACCTTGCCGTCCCCAGCAGTGGACGTACCGAGGAGGTGAGACCCATTACCGCCATGTCAGGTTGGGTGCTCTCCTCCGGCGGCCCCGCGCTCCGGACGACCTAGGCCGTCGAGAGCGCCCCGCGGCGCCCCGAAAGGCCTCCATGTCCTCCGCTTCGCCCGTTCCCTCCGGACCGTCTTCCTCCGGCTCCTCCTGTTCCGGACCCTCTTTCTCCACCACCTCCGGCTGCTCCTCCTCCGGTTCTCCCGGCTCCTCCGCCGTGCCCCGCGCCGCGTCCGTCGCGCCGGTCGTCTCCGCGCTCCGGGCGGCCGGGTGCGTGTTCGCCGAGGACGAGGCACGGCTGCTCGTCTCCGCCGCCCGCACCCCCGGTGAGCTCGCCGCGATGGTGGAGCGCCGGGTCGCCGGCCTCCCGCTCGAACACGTCCTGGGCTGGGCCGAGTTCTGCGGTCTGCGGATCGCCGTCGGACCCGGGGTCTTCGTCCCGCGCCGCCGTACGGAGTTCCTCGCCCGCGAGGCGGCCGCGCTCGGTCACGCCCTGGGCCGGCCCGGTGCCGTCGTCGTCGACCTGTGCTGCGGCTCCGGCGCGGTGGGCGCCTTCCTGGCCGCCGCGCTCGACCGTCCCGTTCTGCACGCGGCCGACATCGACCCGTCGGCGGTCGCCTGCGCCCGCCGCAATCTCGCTGCGGCGGACGGCGACGTCCACGTTCACGAGGGCGACCTCTACGACCCCCTCCCCGCGGGGCTGCGCGGCCGTGTCGACGTGCTGGTCGCGAACGTGCCGTACGTCCCCAGCGACGCCGTCGCCCTCCTTCCCCCCGAGGCCCGCGACCACGAGCCCCGCGTCGCCCTCGACGGCGGCGCCGACGGCCTCGACGTCCTGCGCCGGGTCGCCGCCGCCGCGCCCGAGTGGCTCGCTCCCGGCGGCCGGCTCCTCTTCGAGACCGGTGAGGAGCAGGCCCCGGCCGCCGTCGCCGCGGTCGCCCGGGCCGGGCTGGAGGCGCGGGTGGCCGTGTCGGAGGAGCTGTACGCGACCGTCGTGATCGCCTCGGCCCCCACGGCGTAGCGGGGCGGGGCCCCGCGCGGCCGAAATCCTCGCCGTGCGTGAATCCGTCGTTTCCCCGAGTGAATAATCGCCCGGAAAAGTGACGCGGGCCACATGGCCCGCGTCACCCAATCGGCGATTTGTCCGGGTCTGCGTGTGACGTGGCCGATATGACGTGTGCCACTTTCGGGGTCTCTTAGTAGACCGCGCCCCGGAATCCCCTTCCCATGCCTGAGCGGCGGGACTTTCGTCCCTGGTCCCACAACTAATCCCGTTAGTAACAGGGGTGCATTGACCTCGGGATTTAAGTCGGCCAACAATTCATGGCGTACCCCACGGAAGAGGAATTACTCGAATGCAGATCTCCGCTATGTCGAAGCTCAACCGCGTCGCCAAGGCCAAGAAGATCTCCCTCGGCTGCGCTGCCGCGAGCGTCGCCGTCGTCGCCGGTGGCGTGGCCATGGCCCCCACCGCCTCCGCCGCCACCACGGCGCAGTCGGGCTCCGTCAACACGTGGATCAACCAGTCCCTGCAGGTGATGCGTGCCAACGGCATCCCGGGCACGTACAACGGGATCTACAAGAACCTGATGCGCGAGTCCTCGGGCAATCCCAACGCCATCAACGGCTGGGACTCGAACGCCGCCAAGGGAATTCCCTCCAAGGGTCTGATGCAGGTGATCGACCCGACGTTCAAGGCCTACCACGTCCCCGGTACCTCGTGGAACATCTACGACCCGGTCGCGAACATCACCGCCGCCTGCAACTACGCGGCCCACGTCTACGGCACGATCGACAACGTCAACTCGGCGTACTGATCGCGCGCAGCGCATTCCCTGGGGAAGCCCCCGGCGGCCATGGCCGCCCGGGGGCTTCCGCCTTTTCGTGTTCCCGTCATCCCGCGGCTTTTCCGGTCGCGCTTTCGCACAGGGCTTTCCCGTCGCGGGCCTGGACAGGCGAACGGCGCTGGTCCACGCTGTCCGACCATGACCGTCGCCCCTGACCGCCCGCCGGCCGAGGCCGAGGCCCTGCACGCCGCCGCCGAGGACATAGCCGCGCTGCTCCGCGCGTGCCCGGACACCTCGGTGCCGATACCCGGCGCCGAGTGGACGGTCGGCGAGGCCGCGGCACACCTGGTGCTCGCGGGCGAACTCATGGCGGCGCTGGCCGAGGGCCGTGAAAGGCCGTACGGCGACGGCACCCCCGGCAGCCTCGCCGCGGAGAACGCCGCCTCCCTGGCCGCCTTTCCCGAGCGCGACGGCCCGGTCCTGGCCGAGGCGATCGTGCGGCACGCCCGCGCGTTCACCGAAGCGGCCGCCGTACGCGCGCCCGGCACGGCGGTGGTCACCCCGCTCGGTCCCATGGACCTGGCCACGCTCGGCTCGTACCTGCTCACCCACATGCTCGGCCACGGCTACGACATCGCGGTCGCCCTGCGCCGGCCCCACATGGTCGACCGCGAGCGGGTGGCCCGCTGCATGCCCTTCCTCAGGACGGCCATGCCCCGGGTCGTCGACGCGCGGGCGGCGGCCGGCTTCTCCGCCTGCTACGCGCTGCGCGTCCCCGGGATCACCCGTTTCGCCGTGACCTTCACCGACGGCGCCGCCGATGTCACGGACGAGCCGCCGCGCCGCCCGGACTGCACCATCACCACCGAGCCGGTCACCTTCTTCCTGATCGCCCTCGGCCGCCGGGGCGCCACCGCCGCCATGGCCCGCGGCAGGATCGCCGCCTGGGGCCGCCGCCCCTGGCTCGCCCCCCGCTTCCCCACCCTCTTCACCGCGCCTTAGGGCCCCGCCGGTCCCCCGCCCGGGCCCGGCCAGTCGCCGGGCAGGGTGTACGTCCAGCCCGGCTGCCAGACGAAGGGGGCCCGGAGGCTCTCCGCCGGCGGTACCCCGCCCAGCAGGCAGGCCAGGGCCCAGCGGTTGGCGGAGTGGGCGGGCCTCCCCCGGGTCGGGTGCGTCAACGGGTGGCGGCGGCCCGGAAGGTGCGCCGGTAGGCGAGGGGGGAGACGCCGATGGCGGCGTGGAGGTGCTGGCGCAGCGAGGTCGCGGTGGCGAATCCGACCTCGCCCGCGATGCGGTCCACCGGGAGGTCGCTGGACTCCAGCAGGTGCCGGGCCCGGCTGACCCGCTGCTGGATGAGCCACTTCCCCGGGCTCGTGCCGACCTCGTCCCGGAAGCGCCGGGCGAAGGTCCGCAGGCTCATCCGCGCGTGGTCCGCGAGGTCGTTCAGGGTGAGCGGCAGGTCGAGGTGCTCCAGTGCCCACTGCCGTGTCGCCGCCGTGCCGGTGTCGGTCGGCGCGGGGACGGGCTGCTCGATGTACTGCGCCTGACCGCCCTCCCGCCAGGGCGGTACGACGCAGACGCGGGCGACGAAGTTGGCCACGGCGCTGCCGTGGTCGGCGCGCACCAGGTGCAGGCAGACGTCCACGCCGGAGGCGGCGCCCGCCGAGGTGAGGATGTCACCGTCGTCGACGAAGAGCACGTCCGCGTCGAGCGCCACCCCGGGGAACATCCGCCGGAAGTGGTCGGCGAGCGCCCAGTGGGTGGTGGCGGGGCGGCCGTCGAGGAGCCCGGCGGCGGCGAGCGCGAAGGCCGCCGTGCAGATGGAGACGATGCGCGTGCCCGGCCGGATCATGCCGAGCGCGGCGGCGACGGGGGCGGGGAGCTTTTCGGTGATCCGCCTCATCTCGTACGGCGGGATCACGACGGTGTCCGCGGTGGCGAGCACCTCGGGGCCGTGCTCGACGGCGACCGAGAAGTCGGAGTCGGTGCGCACAGGGCGGCCGTCGACGGTGCAGGTCAGCACCTCGTAGCGGTCCCCGGCCGAGCCGAAGACGCGGTTGGGGATGCCCAGCTCGAAGGGATAGACGCCGTCGAGGGCGAGGACGACCACACGATGCATGGCACGATCTTATCGGAGGATGGCTATCAGGCCATTTTCCTCCGTGCCGCCGGTCGGCAGGCTGGAGCGCATGAACGACACGACCCCTCGCACCATGCGCGCGATCACCCAGGACGTCCTCGGCGGCCCCGAGGTCCTGCGGGAGGCGGAGCTGGAGCGTCCGGCCCCGGGCATCGGGCAGCTGCTCGTCCGCGTCCACGCCGCCGGCCTCAACCCGACCGACACCAAGCACCGGCAGTCCGGGCTCTTCCTCGGCAACCCGCCCTTCGTCCTCGGCTGGGACGTCTCGGGCGTCGTGGAGGAGACCGGGCTGGGGGTCGCCCTCTTCCAGCCCGGCGACGAGGTCTTCGGCATGCTCCCCTACCCGTACGGCGCCGGCTCCCACGCGGAGTACGTCACCGGTCCCGCCCGCGCCTTCGTGCGGAAGCCCTCCGCCATGAGCCACGAGGAGGCCGCCGCGGTCCCGCTGGTGGCGCTCACCGCCTGGCAGGCCCTCGCCGACGTCGCCGCGGTGCGGCCCGGGCAGCGGGTGCTCGTCCACGCGGCCGCGGGGGGCGTCGGCCACGTGGCCGTCCAGATCGCCAAGTCCCTCGGCGCGCACGTCATCGGCACCGCGAGCGCCGCCAAGCACGACTTCCTGCGCGGCCTCGGCGCCGACGAACTGGTCGACTACCGCACGACCGACTACGCCGAGGCCGTCCGCGACGTGGACGTCGTCCTCGACCCCCTCGGCGGCCCCGATTCCGTCCGCTCCCTCGGCACCCTGCGCGACGGCGGGCTGCTCGTGACCCTCCTGCCGACCGGCGTGCCGGAACTGCGGGCCGAGGCCGAGCGCCGGGGGGTGCGCGCCACCGGCATGCTCGTCGAGGCCGACCACGCCGGCATGGCCGCGGTCGCCCGCCTGATCGAGGAGGGCGCCCTGCGCGTCACGGTCGCCGGCACCTTCCCGCTGGCCGAGGCCGCCAAGGCGCACGCGTCGCTGGAGACCGGGCGGACGACGGGCAAGCTGGTCCTCACCGTCCGCTGAGCGCCGCGGCGAGGGCGGGGCCGTACGGGCACCGGGGCAGGGCTCGAACCTGCGTCCACCCGGTCCCGAGCCGGGCGCTCCACCAACTGAGCTTCCCGGTGCCCGTACGGCCCGCCGACGGGGCGCCACCGGTCAATCGTCCTGCGCGTCAACTTCTGGTTGACGCGTGGGCCAGCGTCAACCTATCGTTGACGCATGACGCAGCAGATCCGGCTCGACGACCTGATCGAAGCCATCAAGAAGGCCCACCCCGACGCCCTCGACCAGCTCTCGGACGCCGTCATCGCCGCCGAGCACCTCGACGAGGTCGCCGACCACCTCATCGGGCACTTCGTCGACCAGGCCCGGCGGTCCGGCGCCTCCTGGACCGACATCGGCAAGAGCATGGGCGTGACCAAGCAGGCCGCCCAGAAGCGCTTCGTCCCCAAGGACCCCGGCGGCTTCCCCGACCTCGATCCCTCGCAGGGCTTCTCGCGCTTCACCCCGCGGGCCCGCAAGGTCGTCATGGTCGCCCACGGCGAGGCCAAGGCCGCCGCCAACCCCGAGGTCCGCCCCGAGCACCTCGCCCTCGGGCTGCTGAGCGAGCCCGACGCCCTCGCCGCCCGCGCCATGACGGCCCAGGGCGTCACCGCCGACGCCGCCCGCACCGCCCTCACCGCGGCCCTCCCCGAGGCCGTGTCCGAGGTCCCGGAACTCATCCCGTACGACCTCGCCTCCCGCAAGGTCCTCGAACTCACCTTCCGCGAGGCCCTCCGCCTGGGCCACAACTACATCGGCACCGAGCACCTCCTCCTCGCCCTCCTCGAACTGGAGGCGGGCGACGGCCCGCTGACCTCCCTCGGCCTCGACAAGGCCACCACCGAGAGCCACGTCGCCGCGGCGCTCGCCGAGATCACGGGCGGCACGCACGCGGAGGGGTGAGCGTCGCCCCGGGTGGGGCGTGGTTCCATGAGGGGCCATCACAGCCCCACCCGGGAGGAACGGAACCCTGAACACCACGACCGCGGAGGCGCTGTCCGTCGCGCTGCTGCTCCTCGTGCTCGCCGGGGCGGTGATCCGGCCGTTCGGGCTTCCGGAGGCGGTGCTCGCCGTGCCGGCCGCCGCGGTGGCCGTGGGGAGCGGGGCGATCCCGCTGGAGCACGCGCGGGAGGAGGCGGCGCGGCTGGGGCCGGTGATCGGGTTCCTGGCGGCGGTGCTGGTGCTGGCGCGGCTCTGCGACGAGGAGGGGCTGTTCCGGGCCGGCGGGGCGTGGATGGCCCGGGTGGCCGCGGGCCGGCCGCGGCGGCTGCTCGGCGCGGTGTTCGCGCTGGCGTCGGCGGTGACGGCGGTGCTGAGCCTGGACGCGACGGTGGTGCTGCTCACCCCGGTGGTGTTCGCGACCGCCGCCCGCCTGGGGGTGCGGCCGAAGCCGCACGTGTACGCCTGCACGCACCTGTCCAACACCGCCTCGCTGCTGCTGCCGGTCTCGAACCTGACGAACCTGCTGGCGTTCGCGGCCAGCGGGCTGAGCTTCACCCGCTTCGCCGGGCTGATGGTGCTGCCGTGGCTGGTCGCGATCGCCGTGGAGTACGTCGTCTTCCGCCGCTGGTTCCGCGGCGACCTGGCGGCCGCCGTCCCCGTCCCGGACGGTGCCGGGACGCCGCCGCTGCCGGTGTTCGCGCTGGTCACGGTGGTCTGCACGCTGGCGGGCTTCGTCGTCACCCCGGCGCTCGGGATCGATCCCGCGTGGGCGGCAGCGGCCGGGGCGCTGGTGCTGGCGGTACGGGCGGTGGCACGGCGGCGGATGACGGTGCGCGCCGTGGCGGGGGCGGCCGGGGTGCCGTTCCTGGCGTTCGTGCTGGCGCTGGGCGTGGTGGTCCGGGCGGTGGTCGACAACGGGCTCGCCGACGTGCTGGGCCGGATCGTGCCCGGGGGCACCGGGCCGGCCGCGCTGCTCGGCGTCGCGGCGCTCGCCGCCGTCCTGGCCAACCTGATCAACAACCTGCCCGCCGTGCTGGTCCTGCTGCCGCTCACCGCGCCCGCCGGGCCCGGCGCCGTCCTCGCCGTGCTGCTCGGGGTGAACATCGGCCCCAACCTGACCTACGCGGGCTCTCTGGCCACCCTGCTGTGGCGGCGTATCGTGCACCAGCACGAACACGACGTGGATCTGAAGGAGTTCACCGTCCTCGGCCTGCTCACCGTGCCTGCGGCACTGGGCCTGGCGGTGGTGGCACTGTGGGGTTCGCTGTACGTCCTCGGAGGGTGATGTCCGTGATCGTGACCGCCTGGATCGCCGAAGGAACCTGGCCCGCCTGCGTCGACGCCGTCCGCGTCCACGCGCCGGAGGCCGCCGACGTCGTCCTGCTGCACGTCAGCGGCCCCGACGTGCCCGGTCTGGCGCACGCCGCCTACGCCGGGCTGCTGGGCCGCGGGCACCCGGAGCACGATCCGGGCACCCGCCTGGAGGATCTCGGGGCGGACTCCGCGGGACGGCTGCTGGACGCCGCGGCCCGGCGGCTGGGCCGCCCCTGCCGCCGGGAGGAGCGGTCCGGGCGGGTGGAGCGCGAGGTGGTCGCCGCGGCGGCCGGGACCGATCTGCTGGTGATGGCCCGTGACGGCGACCTCGCGCGGCTCGGCCCGAGGAGCCTGGGACCCGCGGCGCGCTTCGTCGTGGACCACGCGCCCTGCCCGGTCCTGCTGGTGTGGCCCGCGGCCGCGCCGGACGTGGCGACCCTCCCGCCGCCCCCGCCCCACTGACCCGGGCTCAGCCCGCGGCGCCGGGCAGCTGCTTGAGGTCGTCGACGACGGAGCGGGTCAGCACCGCATTGGTGAAGACGACCGTGGCGCGCGGCACGACCCCGTCGGGGTCCCGTTCGGCCTGGACGGTGCGCTGGCCGAGGAAGACGTGGGTCTTCCGGTCGAAGATCCACTCGGTGCGCTCGCCGCTGGTCTCGTCCAGCCGGGCCACCGCGACCCCGTGCCGGCCGGTGGCGTCCACGGCGTCGTCCACGGCGAAGACGCCGGGGATCTCGGCGGCGGCCTTGTAGAGGGCGGTGGTCAGTTCGGCCGGCGGGTAGCTCTCGCCCAGCAGGTCGCCGATGGTGGTGAAGGCTTCCTGGTCGGGGCCGTTGCCCATGCCCTTCGTCTCCTTGTAGATCTTGGCCAGGAGGACGTCGGGGTCGGTGGGCAGGGTGGTGAGGTAGTCGTAGCTCGGCACGTTCAGGGTCGGCTCGGGTACCTTGCCCTGCTCATCGGTGCCCGCCAGGGTCATGCCCTCCGGGCCGGTGGTGCCGGGCTCGATCAGCCAGCCGTCCTTGCCGTCGCGGGACTGCCAGACCTGGCGCCGGTGCAGCGGGGAACTCGCCAGGCTGGTCGTGCCGTGCACGTGCCGCACGTTGGTGCCGGCCGACTTCGACTCGATGTAGACGTACTGACCGTCGCCCACCGGCGCCGCGGGCGACTCGGCGGCGGCCAGCGAGACGGTGTCCAGCAGGCGGGCGGCGCCCTCGGGGTCCGCCGTGCCGAGGCGGGTGGTCAGGACGGGGGCGGAGGCGGAGGTGCCGGAGCCGTCGCCCGTGCCGGTGCTCTCCGCACCGCCGAACACGAACAGGCCGGTCGCCAGGGCCCCGGCCAGCACGCCCGCGGTCAGCGGGACGAGGACCATACGGCGCAGGAAGGGGTTGCGGCGCCGGGCGGGGCGGCCGGCGGCGTGCGGCTCGGGGCTCGGGGCGAGGTCCTCGTGGATCCGGGTCATCAGGCGCTCCTTGTGCAACTGGTGACGGCCCGCCGGCAGGTCCCGCTCCACGCGCGGCAGGAGACGGGCGGTCTCCTCCCATTCCGAGGGATGGGCGTTCATCGGATTCCTTCCTGTGCGGGCCGGACCGCGTTCGCGCGGTCCCCTTCTGTCTGTCGGCGACGGCCGGCGGGTTCCGTCTCCGCGTCGGCGAGTTTGCGCAGTCTCGTACGGGCCCGGGACAGCCGGGAGCGCACGGTGCCGACCGGGACGCCGAGGGCCTCGGCGGCCTCGGCGTACTCCAGGCCCTCCCACAGGCAGAGCGTCAGCACCTCGCGCTCGGGGCGGCGCAGCCGGGCGAGGGCGGTGAGCACGGCCGCCAGGCGGCGCCGGTCGTCGACCCGGCCGGCCACGAGGTCGGCGTGGTCCGGCACTTCGAGGGCGGCCGTACCGGCCAGCGCCCCGGCGGCGACCGCGGCCCGGTAACGGCGGTTGCCGCGGCAGTGGTTGCGCGCGATGTTGGTGGCGACGCCCAGCAGCCACGGCCGCAGCGAGCCCCCTTCGGGGTCGACGCGCTCCCGCAGCCGCCAGGCTTCCAGGAAGGTGGCCGACATGACGTCCTCGGCGACCGACCAGTCGGCGGTCAGTCTGAAGGCGTGGTTGTAGACGGTACGGGCGTACGCGTCGAACAGCTCCGCGAAGGCGGCGGGGTCCCCGTCCCGTACCCGGGTTCGTACATCAGTGGTCACCTCTGTGGGCTGTCCGTCCGTCCTCCGCGGGTTCCCGTGACCCGCGTCACGCCGCGACGCCCTCGGGCGCCGCGGGTTCGAAGGGCATCAGCTCGTCCTGCCCGGGCCGCACCACCCCGAAGGTGCTCTCGGGGACCTCGTGCCAGGCGTCCGGCAGATCGCCCAGCGGCTCGGACACCACGAGCCGGGTCTCCTCCGACACGCCCTGCAGGAACCACAGGTCGGGGTGGAGTTCGCGCAGCGAGTCCACCCTGCTGCTGTAGAACAGCGACCGAGACGTGCGCTCGCTGGAGTAGCGGAACGCCCACAGGCTCTCCCCGTCGGTGACCGCCACCGTCATCTGGACCGGGAACTCGACCCCGTGCTCGTGGCCGGTCCGCTCCACCAGCCCGGCCATCCGCGCCACGGCCCCGGGCACGTCCTGGTCGAGGCCGAAGGTGAGCGCGAGGAAGAACATCACCTCGGAGTCGGTCGAGCCCTCGATGCAGGAGAACAGCGCCGGGTCGATGGCGAGCGAGAGGTCGCGGCGCAGCCGGTGGAAGTCGGTGATCGCGCCGTTGTGCATCCACAGCCAGCGGCCGTGCCGGAAGGGATGGCAGTTGGTCTGCTGGATCGCGGTGCCCGTCGATGCCCGTACGTGGGCGAAGAACAGCGACGAGGTGACGTGGCGCGAGATCTCCCGCAGGTTGCGGTTGTTCCAGGCGGGCCCGATGTCCCGGATGATCGCCGGGGTGTCCAGGTGGTCCGTGGCGTACCAGCCGATGCCGAAGCCGTCCCCGTTGGTGGTCTCGACCCCCATGCGGGAGTGCAGGCTCTGGTCGATCAGGGAGTGCCGCGGTTTGTAGAGGATGTTGTCGAGCAGCATGGGTGTGCCCGAGTAGGCGAGCCACCGGCACATGTGCACCATTCCCTTCCTCGTCCGCCGTCCCTCGTCGGCCGCCCGTCCTGGCGCGCCGTGCGTTCTCAGATCTCGGCCGGGGCGACCTCCGCCCAGATCGTCTTGCCCTCCTGGGCGTGCCGCGTCCCCCAGCGCTCGGTGACCTGCGCCACCAGCATCAGTCCGCGGCCGCCCTCGTCGAAGACCCGGGCCCGGCGCAGATGGGGCGCGGTGCCGCTGCCGTCGGAGACCTCGACGATGAGGGTGGAGCTGTGGATGACGCGCAGCCCGATGGGCGGGGTTCCGTACCGGATGGCGTTGGTGACGAGTTCGCTGACCACCAGCTCCACGGTGTAGGCGATGTCGTCCATCCCCCATTCCGCCAGCCGTCCGATGACCTCCGCGCGGATCCCGGCGACCGCGGCGGGCTCGGCGGGCACGTCCCAGGTGACGACCTGGCACGCGTCCAGCACCTTGGTGCGGGCGACGACCAGGGCGACGTCGTCGTCCGGGGGGTCGGGGACCAGGGCCACCAGGTGGTCGCAGACGGACTCCAGGGAGCGGTCGGGCCGGGTGAGCGCCTGGCGCAGCCGCGCCATGCCGGTGTCGACGTCCCGGTCCTCGGTGGCGATGAGGCCGTTGGTGTAGAGCACCAGGAGGCTGTCCGGGTCCAGTGCGATCTCGACGGTCTCGAAGGGCAGTCCGCCCAGCCCGAGCGGCGGTCCTGGCGGCAGGTCGAGGAACTGCGCGGCGCCGTCCGGCGTGGTCAGCACGGGCGGGGGGTGTCCCGCGCTGGCTGCGGTGCACAGCCGGCAGACGGGGTCGTAGACCAGGTACAGGCAGGTGGCGACGAGGTCCGTGACGACGTTCTCGCCGTCGCTGTCGCCGACCTCCTCCCCGGCGAGGTGCACGACCAGGTCGTCAAGGTGGACGAGCAGCTCGTCGGGCGGAAGGTCGACGTCGGCGAGGGTCCGCACCGCCGTCCGCAGCCGTCCCATGGTGGCGGAGGCGCGCAGTCCGTGGCCGACGACGTCGCCCGCGACCAGCGCGACCCGGGCCCCGGACAGCGGGATCACGTCGAACCAGTCGCCGCCCACCCCCGCGCCGCTGCCCGCGGGCAGGTAGCGCGAGGCGACCTCCACCGCCTCCTGGCGGCCGAGCCGCTGGGGCAGCAGGCTGCGCTGGAGGGCCAGGGCGGTGGCCCGTTCGCGGGTGTAGCGGCGGGCGTTGTCGACGGCGACCGCGGCCCGGGTGCCGATCTCCTCGGCGACCTGCAGATCGTCCTGGTCGAAGGGGTCGGGTCTGCGGTGCCGGGCGAGAACGGCGACGCCGAGGGTGATGCCGCGGGCCCGCAGCGGGATGACCATCACCGAGTGGATGCCGTGCCGGCGCAGCATCTCGGCCCGTCCGGAGTCGCCCGCGGCCCAGCTGTTGATGGCGCGGTCCACGGTGACGTGCAGCGAGGCGCGCCCGGTGGTCAGGGAGCGGGCGGGCGGCGAGTCCTGCGGGTAGCGGTCCAGTTCCCCGGTCGCGGTCACCGACTCGGGCATGCCGGGGAGGACGGACTGCTGGGCGGCGCGCCGCAGGGCGACCCCGGGGTCACCGGGCTGCGGCTCCACCCCGCGGAACAGCGGGTCGAGCAGGTCGACGGTGGCGAAGTCGGCGAGGTGGCCCACCACCACGTCGGCCATCTCCTGGGCGGTGCGGGCCACGTCCAGGGTGCTGCCGACCCGGGTGCTGACCTCGTTGAGCAGGGCGAGCCGCTCCCGCGCCACGTGCTGCTCGGTGGTGTCGACCGCGGTGAGCTGGACGCGCGGGGTGCGCCGCAGGGGGTCGGCGAGCGGGGAGAGCGTGATCGTCCAGGTGCGCGGCGCCGGTGCCACCCGGGAGCGGATGCGCAGGTGCAGGTCGTGGGACTCGCCGGTGGCGAGGACGTGCCGGACGCCCTCCTCGACGGCCTCCCCCGCGCTGCCCGGCAGGAACTCCGAGGGGCGTCTGCCCCGCATCTGCTCCTCGGTGCGTCCGGCCTCGCGCTGCATGCCCCTGCTGGTGCGCAGCGTCCGCAGCTCGTTGTCGAAGATCGCCATGGGCAGGATGGCCTGGTCGAAGGCCTCCTCGACCACGCTGTCCACCGCTCCCCAGTGGCGCCGGTCCATCGGGGAGACCACGATGAGCCGCTGCGGCCGGCCGCGGCCGTCCAGCGACGGGTAGACCCGCACGGACACGTCCAGGTGGCGCCCGTCCCGGCGGCGCAGTACGGATCTGCCGCCCCAGCCGAAGGGCATCGCGAGGAACCACTCGGTGGACTGTGTGGCGTCCGAGCCGAGCAGCCGGCTGGCGGGCTGTCCCACGACCTCGTCGTGCCCGTACCCCAGCAGCCGCTCGGCCTCGCTGCTCCAGCCCGTGACGACCCCGTGGGCGTCGATGACGGCCGTGGCCGGAATGCCCGGCTCGGCACGGGGAGGGAGGCCGCCGTCGAAGTCGTCGTCGAGGCTGGAATCTCGCATCGCCATTCGTCGCCGTTCTCGCCCGTCCTCTTCCGGCCCCGCCAGGACGCGGCCGTCCGGGCCCACCTCCACTTCTACCGCTCATGGCGCGCGCCCGCAGTTCGGCGCCGGTCGCGGTCAGCGCGCGGGGGCCGTGCCGGGCAGGGCGCCGCCGCAGCGGGCGGCCGGGAGGGTGCCGTCGCTGCCGGCCAGGACGATCGCGGCGGTGTCCTCACGGCCCTCGGCGTAGGCGGCGGTGCAGACGACCTGGCGCGCGGCGTCGTCCTTCAGAGGCCGGACGGGGAACGGCAGCGTGACCCGCACGGTGCCCCGGGACGACGTGACGTCCACCGGCCCGGCGGAGGGGGGCAGCCCGGTGCCGAGTCCCGCCTCGCTCTCCTGGGGCTCGGGCCCGTCCAGCAGCACCGCCACGACCTGCGCGGTCGGCACCGGCGGCGCCTGCGCGTCGTCGCCGGTCGCGCGCAGGACCGGGGTGATCAGGCCGTCGGGGGAGAGGAAGAACAGCGTCAGCCGGTTCGGTGCCCCGGGGAAGGCCTCGACGGTGGCCGGGCCGCCCGCCTCGACGACCCCGGAGCCCGGGACCTCGCAGCCGGCCAGCAGCGCCGCGGCCGCGCAGACGAGGGCCGGGACGTACCGGCGGCCGGCGGCGGCCGGGACGGACCGCGGTCTCACGGCGCCGCCTCCCCGTCCCGGCGGGGGACGGCCAGCGGCATCCGCACGGTGAGGACGGCACCGCCGTGCGGGCCGTTGGCGGCGCGGACCGTGCCGCCGTGCAGCCGGACGTTCTCCCGGACGATGGCCAGGCCCAGACCGCTGCCCGCGGAGCGGGTGCGGGCCGCGTCGGCCTTGTAGAAGCGGTCGAAGATGTGCGGCAGGACGTCCGGGGCGATGCCGGGGCCGCTGTCGGCGACCTCGACGGCGAACCGGGCCCGGCCGCCGTCGGACGGCTCCTCGCTCAGCCGGATGCGGACGGGGGCGCCGCCGTGGCGCAGCGCGTTCCCGACGAGGTTGGCCACCACCACGTCGAAGCGCCGCGGGTCGAGCCGGGCGCGGATGCCCGGGGGCAGGTCGGCGGCCACCCGCGCGGGGTCCGTCCAGCGCCGGGTCGCCAGGGTCCTGCGGATGGTCTCGGCGACGTCGACCTCGTCGGCGTTGAGCTCGGCGGCCTTCGCGTCGAAGCGGGAGATCTCGATCAGGTCCTCGACCAGGACGGCGAGTTTTCCGGTCTCCGCGCTGATGAGGCGGACGGCGGCCGCGGTGTCCGGGGCGAGCCGCCCGGCGTCCTCGTCGAGCACGTCGGTGACGGCTAGCATCCCGGCCAGCGGGGTGCGCAGTTCGTGCGAGACGTCGGAGGCGAAGCGGCGGGCCCGTGCCTCGGCGCGGCGCAGCTCGGTGACGGAGCGCTCCAGTTGCAGCGCGGTGTCGTTGAAGGTGTGGGCCAGGTCGGCGAGTTCGTCGCTGCCCTTGGCGAGGATGCGGGTGTCGAGCTCGCCGCGGCCGATGCGCTGTGCCGCCGTGCGCAGGTCGCGGACCGGGCGGAGCACGCTGCGGGCGGCGAGCAGGGCGGGGACGAGGGCGACGAGCAGCGCGGGCAGGGCTCCGTCGCGGGCGGCGGTGAGCATCGCCCGGATGTCGTCCTCCTCCGCGGCCAGGGGCATCACGGCGTAGAGCACGAGCCCGGTGGGGCGGGCGGACAGCCCGGTCCTGAAGACGGTCGGCACGGCCATGGTCAGCCAGGGGGTGCCGTCCTTGTCGACCCGCTGGAAGACGCCCCGGGGACTGGCCAGCGCGGCGCGGCGCAGTTCGGGCGTGATGACGGTGGAGACGGGGCTGGTGCCGGAGGAGACGCGGATCGATCCGTACTCGGCGAACACCACCCAGGTGCGCGGCTTGCCCTTGCGCGCGATGTCGCGCAGCACCTCCTGGAGGGCCGCGCGGTCCATCGGGAGCGTGGTGCCGACGGTGGCCGCCTGCTCGCGGAAGGAGGAGACGGCGGTGTTCTGGACCTGTTCGAGGACGGCGTTGCGCGCCTCGCGGTACGTGAGGGCGGCGGTGGTGCCCGCGCTGACCGCGGCGACGAGCAGAAAGGCCAGCACCAGTCGGCTGCGCAGCCCGATCCGGGCCCTGCGGCGGATCACCGGCGGCTCACAGGGGCCCGAAGCGGTAGCCGAAGCCGCGCAGTGTCTGTATGTAGCGGGGGTTGCCGGGCACGTCCTCGATCTTGTTGCGCAGCCGCCGGACGCAGGCGTCGACCAGCCGGGCGTCCGCGTGGTAGCTGTGCTCCCACACGTGCTCCAGCAACTGCTGGCGGCTGAAGACCTGTTCGGGGGCGGCGGAGAGGAAGAGCAGCAGCTTCAACTCGGAGGGCGCCAGTGCCAGCCGCTGTCCGGATTTGGCGACGCCGAGCCCCGCGCGGTCGACGGCGAGGTCGCCGTGGAACTCGACGGCCGGGCGCCCCCCGGGCTCCTCGATGCGCCGCAGCACGGCCCGGATGCGGGCCTCGATCACCTCGGTGCGGGCGGGTTTGACGATGTAGTCGTCGGCCCCCGCCTCCAGCCCGACGACGACGTCGAAGTCGTCGCCGCGGGCGGTGAGCATGATGATCGGCAGCTGACTCGTCTCGCGCACCTGGCGGCAGACCTGGACGCCGGTCATGCCGGGCAGCATCAGGTCCAGCAGCAGCAGATCGGGCTGGAACTCGCCGAGGGCGGTGAGCCCGGCCTCGCCGGTCGCGGCCGTACGGACCTCGTGACCGCGGCGGCGCAGGCCCAGTTCGACACCCTCGCGCACGGAAGGGTCGTCTTCGATCAGGAGGACGCGTGGCATGAGCGGAGTATCGCAACTCATCGTGCGCCGCGCCGCAGTTTGCCGAGCAGTGCCCGCCGGGCGGCCTCGACCTCGGTGAGCCGCAGCGGGCGGGCCGCGGCCGAGAAGACCAGTACGACGACGGCGGCCCCGGCCGCCGCGGCGGCGAGCGGTCCGAGGTCCGCGGCGAGGTCCGCCGTGGTCCTGCCCAGGGCCGCGGCGGGCACCGCCGCGAGCAGCAGCCGGGCCAGCGCGCCCGCGGTCGGCGAGCGCCACGGCCCGCGACCGCCGCCCGGCGCCGCCAGCCTGCGGGCCAGCACGTGCGCGGTGACCGCCCATCCCGCGAAGAGCGCCACGGAGTACGCCCCTGCCATGCCGGTGACCGCCCAGCGCGCGGGCAGCAGCAGGTAGGCCGTGACGGACAGGCCCGCGTTGAGCCCGCAGACCACCAGGTTGAGCAGGAAGGGGGTGCGGGTGTCGCCGAGCGCGTAGAAGGTGCGCGACAGCACGTACTGCCCGGAGAAGGCGACCAGGCCGGGGGCGAAGGCCACCAGAGCGTTCGCCATGACCGCGGCGTCGGCGGCGTCGGTCCTGCCGTGCTCGAAGACCAGCGCCATCGCCGGCCCGGCGAGCGCCAGCAGCGCGCACGCGGCGGGCACCACCAGCGCCGAGCTGCTGCGCAGCGCGTACGAGACGTCGCGGCGCACCCGCGCGCGGTCGCCGTCGGCCGCCGCCGCGCTCATCCGCGGCAGCAGGGCGGTGACCAGTGAGACCGTCACGATGCCGTGCGGTACGGCCCACAGCAGATAGGCGTTGTTGTACGCGGTGAAGCCGGCGCCGCCGTCGATGCCGAGGGCCGCGGCGCGCTGTCCCGCGGAGGTGGCGAGCCGGGTCACCACCCAGTAGGCGACCTGGTTGGTGAGCACCAGAAGCACCAGCCACCCGGCGGAGCGCAGCGGCCGGGACAGCCCGCTGCCCCGCCAGTCGAACCGCGGCCGCCAGCGGAAGCGCGCCGCCCGCAGGGACGGCACCAGCGCCAGCGCCTGCACCGCTATGCCGGCCGTGGTGCCCCAGCCGAGCAGCGCGGTCTCGCCGGGGGTCAGCCCGCCGCCGGTGCCGGCCGCGGCCAGGTAGAGACCGAAGACGGCGATGACGACCAGGTTGTTGAGCACGGGCGTCCACATCATCGCGCCGAAACGGCCACGGGCGCCCAGGACTTGACCGAGCAGCGTGAACAGGCCGAGGAAGAGGATCTGCGGCAGGCAGGAGCGCGCGAAGGCCACCGTCGTCGCCGCCTGCGCCCCGGTGTAGCCGGTGTACGCGGCCACGATCGCGGGTGCGGCGAGCACGGCCGCCGTCGTGATCAGCAGCAGTGCCGCGGTGCACACGGTCAGCAGCCGGTCGGTGTAGGCGGCGCCGCCGTCCTCGTGCTCCTTGGCGGCCCGCACCAGTTCGGGTACGAACACCGCGTTGAGCGCGCCGCCCAGCAGCAGCATGTAGACGATCGTGGGCACCGAGTTGCCGACCGAGTAGCCGTCGGCGGCCAGGCCGACGCCGAGCGCCGCGGCGACGGTCGCGGACCGTACGAAGCCGGTCGCGCGGGAGACCACCGAACCCGCGGCCATGAGGGCGCCGCTGCGCAGCACCGAGCCGGTGGCGGGGGCCCCGGCCGGGGCGGCCGTCCCGTCGGCCGGCCGGGCCGCCGCGGGGGCGCTCACCGGCGTGCCAGGTAGAGCTGGAACGCCCGGTAGAGCGTGTGGTTGGCGGTGCCGTCCAGGGCCGTCTCCCATTCCCCCAGGGTCTCGACGACCTGCCCGCCGGTTCCGAGCTTCCAGCGCGTGAGGCCGAACGCCCGGTCCTCCGGGTCGAGTGTGGAGGGTACCCCGCGCATGTCGTACTCCAGTGCGCCCTGTTGGTGGGCGTCCTGGAGCATCCGCCACTGCAGGGCGTTGGAGGGGCGGACCTCGCGGCGGTGGTCCGCCGAGGCGCCGGTCTGGTACCAGGCCCTTCGGCCCACGGTGATCATGGTGTGGGCGGCGAGCACCTCTCCCTCGTGGCGGGCGAGGTAGAGCCTCATCCTGCCCGGCTGCTCCGCGTTGAGGGCCGCGTACTGGCGCTGGTAGTACTCCAGCGAGCGGCCCAGCCGGAAGCCGTCGCGCTCCTCGGTGATCCGCAGCAGACGGAAGAACTCGGGGAGGTCGGCCGCGCCGCCCACGGTCACCTCGACGCCGGACTTCCGCGCCTTGCGTATGTTGCGGCGCCACTCCTGGTTGAGCCCGGACCACAGGTCGTCGGCGCTGCGGCCGGCCAGCGGGACCCGGAGGACGTGGCGGGGCTGGGCGTCCGCGTCACCGCCGCCGTCCGGCCCCTCGCCGCCGCAGCGCCGCCAGCCGCGGGCCCGCAGCCGCTCGGCCACGACCGTGCCGAGCGGGTCGACCTCGCACGCCAGGACGTCGGACAGGCGCCGGCCGAGGCCGGTCGCGGACTTCAGCGCGGCGGCGTCCCAGCGGCGGTGGGCGGGCGAGGGGCCGATGCGCACGGCGAAGGCGCCGAGTCCGCGCAGGTGGCGCAGGAGCGGCGTCAGCCAGGCGTCGATGTCGGGGTCCGACCAGTCGGTGACCGGCCCCTCGGGCAGATAGGCGAAGGACTTCCGCGTCCCGGGGAACTGCCGCAGCAGCACCAGTGCGACGCCGCGCGGTTCACCGCGCCCGGAGCCGTCCCCGGAGCCGTCACCGGAGCCGTCCCCGACGCCCCAGCCGAGCAGCCGGGGCCGCCATCCCGGCTTCACCAGCGCCCACGACGGGCACTGGAGGAAGCTCGGGCCGAGCGCCTGACCCGTCCGGGACGCCAGGAACGAGCGGTACGTATCCGCGCTGACCGGTCCGAGCCAGGCCTGCCGGGGGCCGCAGCCCGCCGTCACGAGCAGTGCCGACACTGCGCCTCCCTGAGGTGTGGTCGAGTGGGGACACAGGAAGGCTCACAGCCCCTCGTGACCGCGCCGAGCGGCGAATGTGACCGGACCATGACCGTTTCCCACCAGCTGCCGTCATACGGCTCCCAGGCGCTCCACCAGGGCTTCTCGCGGCCTAGAGTCCCCGGGGTCCGGCCGTTTCCGGCCGTGCTCTCCCCGTCCTTCCCGGAGGTCTCCGTGTCCCGGAAACGTGTGGGCCCGATACGCCGGCCCCGCCTGCGCACCGCCGCCGTCGCGGCCGCCCTGCTGTCCGCCGTGCTCACCGCCTGCTCGGGCGCCGCCCCGGCGGCGACGCACGCCGCCGGCGACACGGAGCAGCGCGAGGAGCGGGCGGCGACCGTCACCGTCACCCCGCACGGCGGGCGGGTACGGGCCGGCGAGCCCGTCCGCGTCACCGCGAAGGGCGGCACCCTCACGGCGGTCACCGTCGCCGGGCCGCACGGCAAGGCGCTGACCGGCACCCTGTCCGCGGACCGCCGCACCTGGACCTCGGACCGCAACGTCGTGCCCGGCGCCTCGTACACCGTCGAGGCCGGGACCCGCACCCCGGGCGGCAGGACCGGCAGGAGCGAGTCGAGCTTCACCACGGCCGCGGCGCGCAAGGTCAACAAGGTGGACTGGCGGCCCGGCGACGGCACCACGGTCGGCGTCGCCCAGCCGATATCCCTCGTCTTCGACAACCCCGTGACCGACAGGGCCGCCGTGGAGCGGCAACTGAAGGTGACGACCTCCGACGGCACCGAAGGCTCCTGGGGCTGGCTGACCGACTACTCGGGCCGGGACCGGGTCGACTGGCGGCCCCGGGAGTACTGGCGGCCGGGCACCGAGGTCACCCTGGACGCCCGCCTGGACGGCACCGACTCCGGGCGGGGCGGCTGGTTCGTCCGCGACTACGAGGCCTCCTTCACCGTCGGGGCCCGGCAGGTGGTCGAGGTCGACCTCGACCGCAAGCGGCTCACCCTGCGGCGCGACGGCCGTACGGTGCGCACGGTCCCGGTCTCCGGCGGCACGCCCGGACCGGACACCGGCTCGTGGCGCGGCACGGCGGTGGTGCTGGCCAAGGAGGGCACGGTCCGGATGAACTCCGAGACCGTCGGCCTCGGCGACGCCTACGACGAGACGGTCCACGACTCGATCCGGCTCACCTGGTCCGGGATGTACGCGCACGCCGCCCCCTGGAACGCCGCGTTCTTCGGCCGGGCCAACCGCAGCCACGGCTGCGTCGGCATGAGCGACGCCGACGCGGACTGGCTGTACTCCCGGATCCGGGTCGGCGACCCCTTCGAGATCAAGGGGTCGGAGGCCAAGGGCACGGTCGCTCCGAACAACGGCTTCGGCGACTGGAACGTGAGCTGGGACCGCTGGCGGGAGAAGAGCGCGCTGCACTGACCGCCGCCCGGGGGCGCCGCGGACGGCCGGCGGTGGTTGCCTGGAAGGGGGCGGCGCCACCGCCCCGCCGAGAGGAAGGCAGCGCCATGACCGGCTCCGGCTTCACCGCACAGTCCACCGCCGCCGAGGTCGTCGGCGGCATCGACCTCACCGGCCGCCGCGCCGTCGTCACCGGCGCGGCCTCCGGCATCGGCCTGGAGACCGCCCGCGCCCTGGCCGGCGCCGGCGCCGAGGTCACCCTCGCGGTACGGGACACCGCCGCCGGCGAACGCGCGGCCGCCGGCATCGCGTCCGGCGGCGCCGGGCGGGTGCTGGTCGCTCCGCTCGACCTCGCGGACCAGCGCTCCGTGGCGGCCTTCGCCGCCGCCTGGCACGGCCCCCTGCACGTCCTCGTCAACAACGCCGGGGTCATGATGACCCCGCAGACGCGCACGCCCGAGGGCTGGGAACTGCAGTTCGCGACCAACCACCTCGGGCACTTCGCTCTCGCCACCCGCCTGCACCCGGCCCTCGCCGCCGCGGGCCGCGCCCGCGTGGTCTCCCTCAGCTCGGTCGCCCACCTGCACAGCCCGGTGCACTTCGACGACGTCCACTTCCGCGAGCGCCCCTACGACGCCGGCCTCGCGTACGCCCAGTCCAAGACCGCCAACGTCCTCTTCGCGGTGGAGGCCGGCCGGCGCTGGGCCGCCGACGGCGTGACCGTCAACGCCGTCCACCCCGGGGCGGTGCTGGGCACGAACCTGTCCCGGCACCTCACCCGCGAGGCGCTGGACGCCGCCGCGTCCGGTGGCCGCACCTTCAAGACCCCGCAACAGGGGGCCGCCACCGTTGTGTACGTCGCCACCGCGCCCGGGCTGGAGCACGTGGCCGGACGCTACTTCGAGGACTGCGCCGAGGCCCACCGCCACCTCCCCGGGACCTCCGGCGGCGTGGCCGACCACGCGCTGGACCCGGACGCGGCCGCGCTGCTGTGGCGGATGTCGCTGGACTGCCTCGCGGCGGACGTGCGCGGCTGACCGCCACCGGCGGGGGCGGGGACGGTCAGTGCGGGAAGGTCCGCGGCGGCCGTTGGCGCGGCAGTTCGTCGCGGAACTCCTCGACGATCGAGCTGATCTGCCGGGTGAGTTGCGTCCGTTCCAGCCGGTCGAGGTAGAGGTTGCGGGCGGCCAGTCCCACCGCGTCCACGCAGAAGTACATCGCCATCAGCGGGTTGACGAACAGCTCGCTGTGCCTGGTGCGTTCCGTGAACCGCACGTCGCCGAAGTCGCCGCGCACCGCGGCCGCGACCGAGCCGTGGACGATGCTCGGGTGCTCCGGGGTCGCCTCCTGGGCGTGCGCGACCGCGTCGAGGTAGAGCCGGCCCTCGCGGCTGTCGCGCGGCAGCGAGAACGCGCCGAGGTACGCCCCGTCCCGCTCCAGGGCGGCCAGGTTCTCCAGCACCAGGGAGTGGTTCACCCCGTGGTACGCGTCGACGCCGAAACCGAGGCAGGCCACCAGGCGCTGCGGGACGCCGGTGAGCCCGCCGACCGCGGCGAGGCTCGCCATGTCCTCCTCGGGAGTGCCGAGTCCGCTCTCGTCGCCGCGCATGAGGATGTCGGTGCCGCCGTCGACCAGCACGATCGCGTCGACCCCGCCCAGGTGGCCGATCAGCGCCCGGTACGCGGCCCGCAGGGGTGCGACGCCCGTACGGCACAGCGCGTACACGGTCGAGGGCAGCCCCTGCGACTCCAGCCAGCGGGCGAGGGTCCGTTCGGGGAAGTAGTCGCCGCGGGCGGCCGTCGAGGGGCGCACGGCGGCGACGTCGTGGTCCAGCCACACGTCGGGGTCCAGGCCGTACAGGTCGGCGAAGGAGAGGTTGGCGAGGTGGACCTCCTTGCCGGCCTCGCGCAGCGCCAGGGCGATCGGCAGCCCGGCGTACACGTCGAAGCCGCCGCCGGCCCCGGCGACGAGGATCCGCCGCGCGTCGCGCAGCCGGGTGAACAGGGCGGGTTCGAGGAGGGAGAACACCGGGGGACGGTAACAGCGGGCGGTGCGCCGGGGCAGCGGATTTCCGCGCCCGCGGCGGGCGTTCGCCCGGTCCCTGTGGGGTGTCGGTGACGCGGCCTAGACTCGGCCGGATGGTGACGGAGACGGATATCGCACTCGCCGACGGGCGGACGCTGCACGTGTACGACACCGGGCCGGGCGGCAGGGAGGACGGTGCCGGAACGGCCGTCCTGTGGCACCACGGCACGCCCAACATCGGCACGCCACCGGAGCCGCTCTTCGCCGCCGCCGCCGAGCGCGGCATCCGCTGGGTGGGCTACGACCGCCCCGGGTACGGCGGTTCGACGCCCCGTCCGGGCCGGGACATCGCCTCGGCGGCCGGGGACGCGGCGGCCGTGGCCGACGCGCTGGGCATCGGCCGCTTCGCGGTCATGGGCCACTCGGGCGGCGGCCCGCACGCGCTGGCCTGCGCCGCCCTGCTGCCGGACCGGGTCCTGGCGGTGGTCTGCGGGGCCGGCCTGGCGCCGTTCGGCGCGGAGGGGCTCGACTGGTTCGCCGGGATGGGGCCCTCCGGCGCGGCGGAGCTCGGTGCCGCGGTCCGGGGGCGGGCGGCGCTCGAAGCGCGGCTGGCCTCCGACGACTTCGACCCCGAGCTCTTCACCCCCGAGGACCACGCCGCGCTGGCGGGCGCGTGGGCGTGGCTCGGCGACGTCGCGGGCAAGGCGCTCGAGGGCGGTCCGGGCGGCATGGTCGACGACGACCTCGCCTATGTGGCGCCGTGGGGCTTCGACCCGGCCGGCGTGACCGCGCCCGTCCTGGTCCTGCACGGCGAGGCGGACCGCATCGTGCCCGCCGCGCACGGTGCGTGGCTGTCCCGGCGGTGCCCGGACGCGGAGCTGTGGTCGCGTCCCGGCGCCGGGCACATCTCGGTCCTCGCCTCGGCGACGGACGCGCTGGACTGGCTCGCCCGGCGGGCCGCCGGGCGGGGCTGAGCGCGCGCCGGCTTCGTCCACAGGCTGTGGACGACGCCGGGCGAGGCGGGGGAGGGCGGGGCGCGGGCGGCGACGGCGACGGCGACCGGCACGTCGTTCGTCGCGTCGCCGCGACGAGCGCGCGCCAGTTCCCCGAGCGCGGCTTGCCGGTGGAATACGTGACGGCCCGGCGGGCCCGGTTCGGCCGCCGCGGAAATCCCGTGTGCTTCCCCGGCTCGCAAGGGAGTTGACCGCGCCAGGACAACCATCTGCCGTATTCGGATGTCTGAACGGTTGCCCCGGGCCGGCCGCGGGGTGGACCCAAACCCACACAGGCGACGACCGGGCGCACCGCGGGGGGCGGCGCCCCGGGCGTGGACGGAGGACCCGTACGACCGTGGACAGGCACGACGGCAGCGACATCGACCCCGCGGACCAGTGGGTCCTCGACCCCGAGACCGGTGACTACCGGCTGCGGCTGGACTCCGACGCCCCTCCGGCCCCCACGGTGCCCCGGCAGGGCGGCCGGCGTGCGCGCCGCGAGGAGCGGCGGCCCGTCCCGGAACAGGGCCGCCGCCGCGCCGGGGCCCCCGCGTCCCGCAAGGCGAAGCGTTCCATGAAGCGGAAGGTCCTGATGTGGACCGCGGGCACGCTCGGGTTCGTGCTGCTCGCGGGCAGCACCGGTGCCTGGCTCCTGTACCGGCATCTCGACGGCAACATCGCCACCGTCGACGTCGGCACGGCGGGCAGCAGGCAGGTGACCAGCAAGGACGCGGTGAACATCCTGGTCATCGGCACCGACAGCCGCAAGGGCCTGGGCGTGAAGTACGGGGACGCCGGCAGTGTCGGCCACGCCGACACCACGATCCTCTTCCACGTGGCCAAGGACCGGTCGAACGCGACCGCCATGAGCATCCCGCGCGACATGGTCACCGGCATACCGGACTGCCCGACCAAGCAGAAGGACGGCTCCACCAAGACGATCCCCGCCACACCGCAGGGGCGGTTCAGCCCGCGCTTCAACGAGAGCCTCGGCCAGGAGGGCCGCGACCCGGGCTGCACCATGCGGACCGTCACGAAGATCACGGGAATCCCCGTCGACCACTTCGTCCTGGTCAACTTCGAGGCCGTGAAGACGCTGTCCACGGCGGTCGGCGGGGTGCCGATCTGCCTCACCCACCCCATCAAGGACACGACCCCCGAGGGCGAGGGCTCCCATCTGGACCTGCCCAGCGGACCGAACAAGGTCCAGGGCGAGCAGGCCCTGGCCTTCGTCAGGACCCGCCACTCCCTGAAGAACGGCAGCGACCTGGACCGGATCGACCTGCAGAAGCAGTTCCTCGGCTCGATGATCCGGCAGATGAAGTCCGGTGACACCCTCACCGACCCCACGAAGCTCTTCAAGCTGGCGAACGCGGCCACCAAGTCGCTCACGGTCGACACCGGCATCGGCGGCGTCGCCAAGCTCACCGATCTCGCCAAGGACCTGAGCCGGGTCGATCCCGAGCACATCACCTTCACGACGCTCCCGGTCAAGGACAACCCGGCCGAGGGGACGAAGCACGCGACGGTCGTCGTCGACGACACGAGGGCGCCCGCGCTCTTCAAGGCCATAAAGAACGACGTCTCGCTGACCAAGGCGAAGAAGAAGCCCGCCGCCACCGACACCAAGCTCCGCGGTCCCAAGGCGGATCCGTCGCAGGTCCGGGTCCTCATCCACAACGGCGGCGGCACGCGGGGCGCGGCGCAGGACACCCTGGAGTGGCTGCAGAACACCAAGGGCGTCGCTCATTCGACCAACGGCGGCAACGCCCCCGGTGGGAAGCAGGACCGCACGACCCTGGAGTACGCGCCCGACCAGGCCGACCAGGCCAGGGCCCTGGCCGCGATGATGGGACTGCCCGCCACCGCCCTCCACCCCGGTGCGGCCGACGCCGAACCCGGCGCGGACATGACTCTCACCCTCGGCGGCGACTACCGGGGCGCAGGGACCCCGCTCGCCGACCCGGACCGCCTGCCGGACGACATCCCGCAGTCGCGCGCCGACAAGGAGGAATGCGTCGGCTGAGTCCCGGCAGGCCGCTTCGCCGCGCCGCGCCTACGGTGGAATGGAGGAAGGGGCGCCCCGCGCGCCCGAGATCGCGACCGCAAGGAGCGCGGCATGTCCCGCAGCGACAACATCTCCGTCCTGGAGGGCTTCGGAACAGCGGTGAACGGCGGCCATCTCGACGAACTCGGCGCATTCGTCGCGGCCGGATCGGTGGACCACGACCCCGCCCCGGGCCAGGGGCCCGGGCCGGAGGGCTACGAGGAGATGTTCGGCGAGATGCGGCGGGCGTTCCCCGATCTGCACGTCGAGGTCGAGCACGTCATGGCCACCGACGACGAGATCGCCTTCGCGTACACCATCACCGGCACGCACCTCGGTGAACTGATGGGCCACGCCCCGACAGGGCGCACCGTCAGCTACCGGGGCATGCAGATCAGCCGGTTCGCCGACGGGAAGATGGTCGAGCGCTGGGGGAGCAGCGACCAGCTCGGCATGCTGCGCCAGCTCGGCCTCACCCCCTGACCGACGCGTCTCGGTCCCGGGCCGCCGGCGGCAGGCGGAGTTCGAACAGCGCCCCGCCCGCCGGGGCCGCGCCGACGGGCCGGGTCACGGGGGCCGGCCGCTTTGCGGACGACCCTGGCGGCGGCCCCGGACGGCCGGCGAACGGTCAGAGCCGCCCGACGTCCACCACGGCCTGCGCGAACGCCGCGGGCGCCTCCTGCGGCACGTTGTGCCCGATGCCCTGCAGCGTGCGGTGCGCGTACTTCCCGGTGAACTTGGCCCGGTAGGCCGAGCCGTCGCCCGGCGGGGTGAACGGATCGGCCGCCCCGTCGAGGGTGATCGTGGGCACGGTGATGACGGGCCCGCGGGCGAGCCGCGCCTCGATGTCCGCGTGACGCGGGTCGCCCTCCGTCAGCCCCAGGCGCCAGCGGTAGTTGCCGATGACGATGGGGACGTAGTCCGGGTTGTCGAAGGCGGTCGCGGTGCGCTCGAACGTGGCGTCGTCGAACCCCCAGGTCGGGGAGTTGAACTTCCACACGAGCCGGGCCAGATCGTCCCGGTAGCGCTCCAGCCCCTTACGGCCTCGCTCCGTTGAGAAGTAGTACTGGTACCACCAGGCCCATTCCGACTTCGGCGGGAGCGGCTGCTTGTTCGCCTCGCGGTTGGTGATCAGGTAGCCGGTCACCGAGACGAGTCCCTTGACCCGCTCCGGCCACAGCGCCGCGATGATGTCCGCGGTCCGCGACCCCCAGTCGAAGCCGGCGAGGACCGCCTTCTTGATCCCCAGGGCGTCCATGAGCGCGACGATGTCCAGCGCGAACGCCGCCTGCTGGGGGTCGCGCGGTGTCGAGCGGGACAGGAAGCGCGTCGTCCCGTGGCCCCGCAGGTAGGGGACGACGACCCGGTAGCCCTTCGCCGCCAGCAGCGGGGCGACGGCGACATAGCTGTGGATGTCGTACGGCCAGCCGTGGAGCAGGATCACCGCGGGGCCGTCGGCCGGTCCGGCCTCCGCGTAGCCGACGTCCAGGACCCCGGCCTCCACCTGCTTCAGCGGGCCGAACGCCGCCGCGTCGCCGGGCCGTTCCTTGCCGGGCGCCATGGGCGGCGCCGGTTTGTTCTCGTCCGGTCCGGTCGTCGCGCACCCCGTCGCGAGCCCGGCCACTGTGGCCGCGACCGCTCCCGTGCCGACGATCGTGCCGAAGGTCCGCCTGTCGATCATCCGAGGCCTTCCGTGGGATGCGGGCGCGGGCACTGGGATAGGCCATGCCCCGTGCGGCACAGCCCGCGTCGCCGGAGCGCCGAATGTCATCCCCATGGCACAGGCCCCGGGGGACACGGTGAGGGCCGGACGGGTGAAGTCGGGGTCGCGGCGCAACCGGCGGGCGCGGCGCGGCAGTCCTGCACGGCGAGTCCGGTCGACACCGTCCGAGATCCGAGAGGAAACACCATGAACCTTCTCGATACTCCGCATCAGTCACCGGGTGGTGTCCCGCTGGGGGCCCATCTGGACGCCGTCGACGCGCGCTGGATCGAACTCCACGCCGCGCTCATCGCGGCCGGGGTGCCCCCGCTCCCGGGGGACAGCGACGCCGTGCACACCATCGCCCGGCAGCTCGACGACGCCACGGTCGGCGCCGTCGTCGCGTGGATCGACAGCGCCGCCTCCCGCTGACCGCCGTCCCGCGCGCCGCACTTTGTGACCGTCGTGTGACGGGAATTGTGGCCTCCGCCACGGCCGGGACGGGAGGGCCCTGATGGGGTCGCCGGATGCGCTCCCCCGCCCTCCTCCTCCCGGCCGTGCTCGCCGGTCCCCTGTTCCTGGCGACGGCCTGCGACGTACCGCACGGGGACGGCCGCCCCTCGTGCGCCTCCTCGGTGGTCCCGGTCGCCCCGGCGTCCGGGGCCGCCGAGGGGGACGGCGACGTCGAGATCACCGCGGTGGGCACCCGGCCCGCCCACTGCACCGGCCCCGCCCCGTTCCACGTCGCGTTCCGTGTCACCAATCACTCCGGCGAACCCCTCACGTACACCGTCACCTTCGGGCTGACGACCGGTGCGGGAGAGGCTCTGGCGAACGTGCCGCACACCGTGCCCGCTGTCCCGCCCGGCCGGACCGTGCGGGGCGAGGCCGACCTCGGCGCACCGCTCGCGCCGCGGTCCGGCGGCGAACGGGTGCGCGTCGTCAAGGTCAGGAGCGTCCCGGCGGACGAGGCGCCGGCCCCGGGAGGCCCCTGCCCGGCCTCCGGGCTGCGCCTGACCGCCGACGACGGGGACGCCGCCATGGGGCTGCGCGTGGTGGGACTCCGCCTGGAGAACTGCTCGTCCGGTGTGCGGCGCGTCGAGGGCTATCCGCTGGTCCGGCTCCTCGACGAGGAGCGGAAGCCCGTCACGGACGTCGAGGTGTTCCGCGGCAGCGGCGGCGTCGCCCTCGTGACCGGCTTCGACGACCCGCCCCGCCCGGTCACCCTGGCACCGGGCGAGAGTGCGACGGCCGGCCTGATGTGGCGCAACACCGTCACCGACGGCACGCCCGTCGACGCGCCCTACGCGAGGGTGCGGGCGACACCCGGCTCCGCTCCGGTGACGCTGACCCCGGAGTTCGACCTCGGCACCACGGGGAAGCTCGGCGTCAGCGCCTGGAAGGCCGCGCCGGCCCCGTGAACCGCTGAACTCCCCCCGTCCGCACGAAGGCTCCGGGCCGCCCGCCCGGGGCCTTTGTGCTGTCCGGGACCACGCGCTTCCCCCGCATCACGATTGTCACGGTTCTGTCCCGAGGGACACCGAGGTGGCCGCTCTGTTTGACACGGCTCGCGCCGCCCTCCCATCATCATTCCACTAATCGAGTAGCTAAAGGGTGTTGAACCTCGTGGAGTTTCGCATCGACCGGCGCAGCGGGATCGCCGCGTACCAGCAGATCGTGCAGCAGACCAAACAGGCTCTCCGGCTGGGCGTCCTGATGCCGGGGGACCGGCTGCCCACCGCCAAGGAGGTCGCCGAGAGCAGCGCCGTCAATCCGAACACCACGCTCAAGGCGTACCGCGAACTGGAACGCGAGGGTCTGGTCGAGCCGAGGCCCGGCCTCGGCACCTTCATCCGCCGCTCACTGGCCCGCCCCCAGGCGGGCGCCGACTCCCCGCTGCGGGGGGAACTGGAGGCGTGGATGGCCCGGGCCCAGGAGGCGGGCCTGGAACGGGAGGACGTGGCCGCGCTGGTCGCGGCGGTCCTGGAGGAGCGGTACGCCGGTATCCCGGCGGCAGGCGGAACACCGGAAGGTCGGGAGAAGAGGATGACCAGTGCGTGAGACCACGGACCCCATGGACATGGGGGGTCCTTTGGAGGAGTCGGCGATCGAGGCTCATGGGGTGGGGCGGAGGTACCGTCGGGGCTGGGCGCTGCGGGACTGTTCGTTCCGGTTGCCGGCGGGGCGGATCTGCGGGCTGGTGGGTCCCAACGGTGCGGGCAAGACGACGCTGATGTCGATCGCGGCGAATCTGCTGGAGCCGACGGAGGGCACCTTGACGGTGTTCGGGGCGGAGCCGCGGTCGGCGGAGGCGGGGCGCCGTACGGCGTTCCTGGCGCAGGAGAAGCCGTTGTTCAAGCGTTTCACGGTGGCCGAGACGCTGCGGCTGGGGCGTGAGCTGAACCCGGGCTGGGACCAGCGGGCCGCCGAGCAGATCGTCCGCGCGGGCAATGTGCCTCTGCACGCGAAGGTCGGCACCCTTTCGGGCGGCCAGCGCACCCGGGTGGCCTTCGCGCTGGCGTTCGGCAAGCGGCCCGACCTGTTGCTGCTCGACGAGCCGATGTCCGACCTGGACCCGCTGGTGCGCCACGAGATGATGAGCACCTTGATGGCGGAGGCCGCCGAGCACGGCACCACGGTGCTGATGTCCTCGCACATGCTCAGCGAGTTGGAGAGCGTGTGCGACTTCCTGCTGGTCATCTCCACCGGTGGCCTGCGTATGGCCGGGGACGTGGACGAGATCCGCAGTGCCCATGTGCTGCTGCAGGGCGTGAGCGGCGGTGAGGGCGTGGGGGTGCCCGCGGAGCTGGCCCGGCACACCGTCGTGGAGTACCGCACCAGTGGGCGCCAGGCCACCGCCCTGATCCGGCCGGACGGTCCGGTGAGCGGCCAGTGGCAGTCCCAGACCCCGCAGTTGGAGGAACTGTTGCTCGCCTACCTGCGCTCGCCCGAGGCGCCGCCGCTGATCAGTCCCGTGGCGCGGATACCGGGCCGCTCGTCCGGCCCGCGGGGGGCGGCGGCATGAGCAACGCGACCACGACCCCGTCCGCACCGCCCGCGCTCCCGGTCACCGGGGGTGGCAGCCGCCGCCCNCGGNTGNGCGGCATGACCTGGCTCATCTGGCGCCAGCACCGCGCCGCCTTCTGGACCATGCTGGCCCTGACCGCCCTCGCCGTGGCGTGGATGCTCTACCAGCGCGCCGGCCTGCTCGACCACCTCACCGCGAAGGGCTGGCCGCGCTCCTCCCCCGACACGTGGATGGAGGACATCACCCCGTACAGCGCCCGGCTC
>NZ_KB892097.1:859-173716 GCF_000373665.1 Streptomyces sp. BoleA5 | reverse complement strand
AGGACCGCCGGACCGTTCTCGTCGTTGATCTTGATGGTGCGCTCGAAGGAGAACTTCACGTCCTCCGAGGTGAGCGCCTCACCGTTGCTGAACTTCAGGCCCCCGCGCAGCGTGCAGTCGAAGGTCTTGCTGGCCTCGTCGGTGAACTTGCAGCTCTCCGCGGCCTCGGGCTCGGGCTTGGTGGCGCCCTTGGGGAAACTGAGCAGCGACTGGAAGACGTTGTTGAACACGATCCAGGAGCCGACATCGTAACCGGCGGCCGGATCGACCGCGGTCACCTTGTCCGTGATGCCCATCGTGACGGACTTCCCGGTGGCCTCGCCGTCCGACCCTCCCGTACCACAGCCGGCGACCACGACTGCCGTCATGGTCGCGGAGAGCGGGAGCGCCAGTCGTTGGACTCGATTCCTCACGAGACTTCCCTCACTGCTTCGCGGTACGGGGCAGGCCCGTGCCGGCCGGACCGCGGGAAATTCCCGGGTCCGGCCGACCGGTGGCTCATCCTGTCACACCGCGACCAATCTCCCAGAACTGGGCGCTGGAAGAGGAGTTGAGGAACCATTCGGCTCCCGTGATGCCTTCGCGGCTGGCGACGAACTGCTTGTCCTGGTACAGCGGGATCATCGGGAGGTCCTGCGCGAGGACTTCCTGCATCTTCGCGAAGTCCTTGTCCGTCTTGCCGCGGTCCGCGGACCGGCGGGTGGCCGGCAGGAGCTGGTTCTTGATGGTCTCGCTCTTGTAGTTGAGGTCGAGGAATCCGTCGTCCGCGAAGAAGGGCGCGATGTAGGTCTCGGCGTCCGGGAAGTCGGGGAGCCAGCTGAGCGAGTAGGCGGCGAACTGCCCGGTGGCGGCACCCTTCAGGAACTTCTTCCAGGTGATCGGCTGGAGGCTCACGTCGAACAGCCCGGTGGACTCGAGCTGCTTCTTCAGGTTCTCGGCCTCCTCCTTGTCCGGCGTGGACGGGTGCTCCGTCGGGTAGGTCCAGGTGAACTTGACCGGGGTGCTGATGCCCGCGGCGGACAGCACCTGGGCGGCCTTGTCGCGGTCGGGCTCGCCGTACGCGTTGAAGTACGAGTTGGTGTGGCCGGTGATGCCGGTCGGGACGGCGCCGAACAGCGGGGTCGCGGTGCGGCCGGTCACGTCGCGCGTGAGGCTGTCGCGGTCGAGGAGGCGGGCGATGGCCTCACGGACGGCCTCGTCCTTCACCGAGGGGTCCTCGACGTTGAAGAACATGTAGCGGGCCGCGAGACCCGGGGTCTCGGTCAGCTTGACGTTCTCGACGGTGTCCTGCGCGATCTCGTTGATCTGGTCCGACTCGAGGGTGCGGTTCACCAGGTCGACGTCACCGGCGGCGAGAGCCTTCATCATCTCGGTGGCCGAGGAGAAGAAGTGGACCTCGACCTTCTCGTTGTTGCGCTTGCCGATCAGGCCCGTGTAGTTCGGGTTCGCGCTGAGGACGGCCTTGCCGTCCTTCCACGAGTCCAGCTTGTACGGGCCGGAGCCCTCCATCTTCAGGCCCTTGAGCGGCTCGGTGGCGCTGTAGACCTCGCTGTCGACGATGGCCGCGGCCGGGGTCGCCAGCTTGTAGGGGAAGGTGGCGTCGGAGGACTTGAGGTGGAAGACGACGGTCTTCGGGTCAGGGGCCTCGACGCTGTCGATGTTCACCAGGAGGCTCGCCGGGCCGATGTCGCTGTTGATCTTCAGCACGCGGTCGACCGAGAACTTGACGTCCTCCGAGGTGAGCGCGTGGCCGTTGGCGAACTTCAGGCCGTCCCGCAGCGTGCAGCGGTACGTCTCCGACTTGGTGTCGGAGAAGGTGCACGACTTGGCGGCGTCGGGCTCGGGGGTGCTGGAGCTGCGGGTGTAACCGAGCAGCATCTGGAAGGTGTTGTTCAGGAAGCTGTACGTGCCGCCGTCGTACGCCGTGGCCGGGTCGAGGGGGGAAGGCTGGTCCGCGGACATCTCGAGGGGGTCCGTGGAGCCGATGACGATCGCGTCACCGCCACCGCCACCACCGGTCGAGTCGCCGCATCCGGCGAGTACGGGCGCGGCGAGGCCCAGCAGCGCCGGCAGCACCAGTAGCTTGCGATTCATCCTCGTTGTTCTCCCTCTTCCGGCCCTTGGCCGTGCAGTGTTGAGCGGGGCGACGATACCCGCAATTGCCGGGCACCGGCATTCCGGCGGACCGCCCCCGAACACGAAGAAGTTGAGCCCACGTCACGGGCGGATAACAGGGCGCGGCGCACCGAAATCCGGACAGCGGAACGAACAGCGCGCGGCTCCTCAATCCGGACACAACCCCACCGACTTCACCGCATTTTGACGGTCCGAAGCACGCTCCGCGCGCGCTGTCGACACCCGCAGATGTGAAAAGTATCACGCTCCGCCGTACCGGCCGGTAAACAATTCGGCGCTCCGAATCGTCACGGAAAATAGCCGGGCAACCGCCCAGAGTTTCCGTTCAATTCACGGCGACGCTCAGTGAACGGTTGTAATCAGAGAGCGCAGAAAGGGTACGTCGACGCGTTCCAGGGAGGTCACCACGGTCCGCCCGGAGGCCGGGGCGATGGCGGCGATGGACGGCACCGCGACGACGTGGCAGCCGGCCGCCTCGGCGGCCGCGACACCGGTGGGGGTGTCCTCGACGACCACGCACCGTGCGGGGTCCGCGCCGAGCCGCGCGGCGGCGAGCAGGTAGGGGTCGGGGTGCGGCTTGGTCCGCTCGATCTCGTCCCCGGCGAGGGAGAAGGCGAAGTGCTGGGAGCCGAGGGAGAGCATGACGGCGTCGATGATACGCCGGTGGGAGGCGGAGACCAGGGCGGCGGGCACGCCGTGGGCGGCCAGGTCGGTGAGCAGGCGCCGGGCGCCCGGCATCAGCGGCACGCCGCGGCCGATGAGCTCGACGAAGCGCAGGTTGATCAGGGTGGACAGCTCGGCGAGCGTGGCGTCCGCCCCGGTGACCGAGATGAGGTGTCCCAGACTGCGGGCCATGGGGCCGCCGACGACGACCTCGCGGTGGGTGTCGTCCAGGACGTGGCCGAGTTCCGCGAAGACCTCGACCTCCGCGTTCCACCAGAAGCCCTCGGTGTCGACCAGCGTGCCGTCCATGTCCAGGAGCACGGCCTGCAGGCCCGCCTCGCGGGCCGGCCGGATCTCGGTGGCGGGAATACCGCTCGTCATGCGCCCCACTCCTCTGCTGCCAGGGGGCACAAAGGCCGGTCGCCTCGCGCCCGGGTGGTGGGGGCGTGCGACCGGCCAGGTGCCGTATCGGACCGTCAAGTGTACGACGTACGTCGGACTACCGCGCGTTGAAGTACTTGGCCTCCGGGTGATGGATGACGATCGCGTCGGTGGACTGCTCCGGATGGAGCTGGAACTCCTCCGAGAGGCGGACCCCGATCCGCTCGGGCTCCAGCAGCTCCGCGATCTTGGCGCGGTCCTCCAGGTCGGGACAGGCGCCGTAGCCGAGCGAGAAGCGAGCGCCCCGGTACTTCAGGGCGAACATGTCCTCCATCGCGCCCGGGTCCTCCCCCGCGAAGCCGAGTTCCGCGCGGACCCGGGCGTGCCAGTACTCGGCCAGGGCCTCGGCGAGCTGGACGGACAGCCCGTGCAGTTCGAGGTAGTCGCGGTAGGCGTCGGCGGCGAAGAGCTCGTTGGCCGCCTCGGAGATCCGGTTGCCGACGGTGACGACCTGCAGGCCGACGACGTCGGTCTCGCCGGACTCCTCGGGCCGGAAGAAGTCGGCCAGGCACAGCCGGCGGCCGCGGCGCTGGCGCGGGAAGGTGAAGCGGGTCCGCTCGGTGCCGTCCTCGTGGAGGATGATCAGGTCGTCGCCCTTGGAGACGCAGGGGAAGTAGCCGTGGACGACGGCCGCCTCGAGCAGCCCCTCGCTCTGCAGCCGGTCCAGCAGCCCGCGCAGCCGCGGGCGGCCCTCGGTCTCCACCAGTTCCTCGTACATGGGGCCGCCGGCCCGGGACTGCTTGAGCCCCCACTGGCCCTTGAACAGGGCGCCCTCGTCCAGCCAGGACGCGTAGTCCTTGAGCGGGATGCCCTTGACGACGCGGGAGCCCCAGAACGGCGGGGCGGGCACCGGGTTGTCGACGGCGACGTCGGAACGGATCTGGCCCCGGTTCTCCTCGGGCTCGGGCACGACGCTCTCACGTGCCGCCACGCGGCGCTGCTTGAGTTCGGGGAGGGTGGCGCCGGGTACCCCGCGCTTGACGGCGATGAGGGCGTCCATCAGGCGCAGTCCCTCGAAGGCGTCGCGGGCGTAGCGGACCTCGCCCGCGTACAGCTCGTGGAGGTCCTGCTCGACGTAGGCCCGGGTGAGCGCCGCGCCGCCGAGGATGACGGGGTAGCGGGCGGCGAGGCCGCGCTGGTTCAGCTCCTCCAGGTTCTCCTTCATGATCACCGTGGACTTGACCAGCAGGCCGGACATGCCGATGACGTCGGCCGAGTGCTCGTCGGCGGCGTCGAGGATCGCCGAGACGGGCTGCTTGATGCCGAGGTTGACGACGTTGTAGCCGTTGTTGGACAGGATGATGTCCACGAGGTTCTTGCCGATGTCGTGGACGTCGCCGCGGACGGTGGCCAGCACGATGGTGCCCTTGCCGGAGGCGTCGGACTTCTCCATGTGCGGTTCGAGGTGGGCGACGGCCGTCTTCATCACCTCGGCCGACTGCAGGACGAACGGCAGCTGCATCTGGCCGGAGCCGAAGAGCTCGCCGACGACCTTCATGCCCTCCAGGAGGGTGTCGTTGACGATCTCGAGGGCGGGCCGCGTCGTCAGGGCCTCGTCGAGGTCCTCCTCCAGGCCGTTCTTCTCGCCGTCGACGATGCGCCGCTGCAGGCGCTCCTCCAGCGGCAGCGCGGCCAGTTCCTCGGCGCGGCTCGCCCGGACGGACTTGGTGTCGACCCCCTCGAAGAGCTCCAGGAAGCGCTGCAGCGGGTCGTAGCCCTCGCGGCGCCGGTCGTGCACCAGGTCCAGGGCGACCTCGCGCTGCTCCTCGGGGATGCGGGCGATCGGCAGGATCTTGGAGGCGTGCACGATCGCCGAGTCAAGGCCGGCCTCGACGCACTCGTGGAGGAAGACCGAGTTCAGCACCATGCGGGCGGCCGGGTTGAGGCCGAAGGAGATGTTGGACAGGCCGAGCGTGGTCTGCACGTCCGGGTGGCGGCGCTTGAGCTCGCGGATCGCCTCGATGGTGGCGATGCCGTCCTTGCGGGACTCCTCCTGCCCGGTGGCGATGGTGAAGGTCAGGCAGTCGACGATGATGTCGCTCTCTGCGATGCCCCAGTTGCCGGTCAGGTCCGCGATGAGCCGCTCGGCCACGGCCACCTTGGCCTGCGGGGTGCGGGCCTGGCCCTCCTCGTCGATGGTGAGGGCGATCAGCGCGGCGCCGTGCTCGGCAGCGAGGCGGGTGGTGCGGGCGAAGCGGGAGTCGGGGCCGTCGCCGTCCTCGTAGTTGACGGAGTTGATCACGGCGCGGCCGCCGAGCTTCTCCAGGCCGGCGCGGAGCACCTCGGGCTCGGTGGAGTCCAGCACGATCGGCAGGGTGGAGGCGGTGGCCAGCCGTCCGGCGATCTCGTTCATGTCGGCGACGCCGTCCCGGCCGACGTAGTCGACGCACAGGTCGAGCAGGTGGGCGCCCTCGCGGATCTGGTCCCGCGCCATCTCCACGCAGTCGTCCCAGCGGCCGTCGAGCATGGCCTCGCGGAACTTCTTGGAGCCGTTGGCGTTGGTCCGCTCGCCGATGGCCAGGTAGGAGGTGTCCTGGCGGAAGGACACGGTCTGGTAGAGCGAGGAGGCGCCCGGCTCGGGGCGCGGCGTCCGGGGGGTGACCTCGTGGCCGCGGACGCGTTCGACGACCTGGCGCAGGTGCTCGGGGGTGGTGCCGCAGCAGCCGCCGACCAGGGAGAGCCCGTACTCGCGGACGAAGGCCTCCTGGGCGTCGGCGAGGCCCTCGGGGCCGAGCGGGAAGTGTGCGCCGTCCTTGCCGAGGATGGGCAGTCCCGCGTTGGGCATGCAGGAGATCCCGACGCGGGCGTGGCGGGCGAGGTAGCGCAGGTGCTCGCTCATCTCGGCGGGGCCGGTGGAGCAGTTCAGGCCGATGGTGTCGATGCCGAGCGGTTCGAGCGCGGTCAGCGCGGCGCCGATCTCGGAGCCCAGCAGCATGGTGCCGGTGGTCTCGACGGCGACCTGGACGAAGAGCGGCAGGTCGAGTCCGGCCTCGGCGAGGGCCTCCTTGGTGCCGAGCACTGCGGCCTTGATCTGCAGCAGGTCCTGGCAGGTCTCGACGAGCAGGGCGTCGGCGCCGCCCGCGACCAGACCGGCGGCGTTCTGCCGGAAGCCCTCCTTCAGGACGGCGTAGTCGACGTGGCCGAGCGTCGGCAGCTTGGTGCCGGGCCCGATGGAGCCGATGACCCAGCGCTGGCGGCCGTCCCGGGCGGTGAACTCGTCGGCGGCCTCGCGGGCGATGCGGGCGCCGGCCTCGGACAGCTCGACGATGCGGTCGGCGATGTCGTACTCGCCGAGGGCGGAGAAGTTCGCGCCGAAGGTGTTGGTCTCCACGCAGTCCACGCCGACGGCGAAGTACTCGCGGTGGACGGAGGCGACGATGTCGGGGCGGGAGACGTTGAGGACCTCGTTGCAGCCCTCGTGTCCCTCGAAGTCGTCAAGGGTGGGATTCTGCGCCTGGAGCATCGTGCCCATCGCCCCGTCGGCGACGACCACCCGGGTCGCCAGGGCCTCTCGCAGTGCTGCGCCTCGGGCACCGCTCGTGGACGGAAGGGACGGCTGGGCCATGGGTGTGCTCCCTGGAGTGCGACGGCTGTCGGCTTGGTGTGCGCCGGTCCTACTGGTACACACCAGGCCAGCGTAGCCAAGACCCCGGATTCCGCCGCAGGGCATTCCGAGGGGCGGACGGCGGTGCGACACTCTTCTCTGGGATGATGACGGTCGGCATCGTCTGCCATCGTTCAGCATTGTCGAATCATGCAAACCGGCGCGTGGTCGTTCTTACGGAGGGGTTGTTCATGCCAGGTCCCATCCAGTCGCTCGCCAGGGCGGCCGCGATCCTGCGCCTGCTGGCCGGCGGAGAGCGCAGGCTCGGCCTGTCGGACGTGGCCTCCTCCCTGGGTCTGGCGAAGGGCACCGCGCACGGCATCCTGCGCACGCTGCAGCAGGAGGGCTTCGTCGAGCAGGACCCGCTCTCCGGCCGCTACCAGCTGGGGGCGGAGCTGCTGCGGCTGGGCAACAGCTACCTGGACGTGCACGAGCTGCGGGCCCGCGCCCTGGTGTGGACCGACGACCTGGCGCGCTCCAGCGGCGAGGCCGTCTACCTGGGCGTGCTGCACCAGCAGGGGGTGCTCATCGTCCACCACGTCTTCCGTCCCGACGACAGCCGGCAGGTGCTGGAGGTCGGGGCGATGCACCCGCTGCACAGCAGCGCGCTCGGCAAGGTGCTGTCGGCCTACGACCCGGTCGCGCACAGCGAGGCGGCCGAGCTGAAGCGGGAGCCGCTGACCGCGCGCACCGTCACCGACGACGCGGCGTTCGAGGGTGTGCTCGATCTCACCCGCGCCCGTGGCTGGAGCGCCGACCTGGAGGAGACCTGGGACGGTGTGGCGTCCATCGCCGCCCCCATCCACGACCGGCACCGCATGACCGTGGGGGCGGTGGCCGTCACCGGCGCGGTCGAACGGGTCTGCGCGGACGGCGAGATCAGGCCCCAACTGGTCGCTGCGGTACGGGACTGCGCCAGGGCGGTCTCCCGCGACCTGGGTGCCGGCCGCTTCTGACGGCCGGCCGGACGCGCCGACTCGGAGACCTTTCCGCAACCTGACGAACCCTTGACGGGTCCGGTCACGCAGGAGAACACTCTCGTTCGACGGTCGACATTGTCGAACACCAGCCGACGGAGTCGGTAAGGTGTACGTAACCGTGGGACCGCCGAGGGCCTGGTGACAGGCCCACGGACTCCGGAACGGGACCGGGGTCCGCCTTCCCCTGGACGAAGGACAAAGGAGTCGCGAGTGTCCAGCGACCACATCTTCATCGGCGAGACCATCGGTACCGCTGTTCTGATCCTCCTCGGCGGCGGCGTCTGCGCGGCTGTCACCCTCAAGAGTTCCAAGGCCCGTAACGCCGGCTGGGTGGCCATCACCTTCGGTTGGGGCTTCGCGGTCCTGGCCGGCGCCTACATCTCGGGTTCCCTCTCCGGCGCCCATCTGAACCCCGCGGTCACGATCGGTCTCGCGATCGACAGCGGCGAGTGGAGCAAGGTCCCGGTCTACCTGGCCGGCCAGATGCTCGGCGCGATGATCGGCGCGACCCTGGTGTGGATCACCTACTACGGCCAGTTCCAGGCCCATCTGACCGACGCCGAGATCACCGGCGGTCCGGGGGCGCAGGCCACCGCGGCGGCCGAGAAGCAGACCACGGGCCCCGGCCCGGTGCTGGGCATATTCTCCACCGGCCCCGAGATCCGCAACGTCGCGCAGAACCTCGCCACGGAGATCATCGGCACCTTCGTCCTGGTGCTCTTCATCCTGACCCTCGGCCTCACCAAGGGCCTCGCGGTCTCCGGTACCGGCACCCTGATGGTCGCACTGGTCGTCGTCGGCATCGGCCTCTCGCTGGGCGGGCCGACCGGATACGCCATCAACCCCGCACGCGACCTCGGTCCGCGCATCGTGCACGCCCTGCTGCCGCTGCCCAACAAGGGCGGCTCCGACTGGCGCTACGCCTGGATACCCGTCGTCGGCCCGATCGTGGGTTCGGCCCTCGCCGCCGGCCTCTACAAGATCGCATTCTGAGAAGCAGCCCCCGACATCCCAAGGACCTGAGGAGCACACCGTGACCGACGCCCACACCACAGGCCCGTTCATCGCGGCCATCGACCAGGGCACCACGTCCTCGCGCTGCATCATCTTCGACAAGGACGGCCGGATCGTTTCCGTCGGCCAGAAGGAGCACGAGCAGATCTTCCCCAAGCCGGGGTGGGTCGAGCACGACGCGGCCGAGATCTGGACCAACGTGCAGGAGGTCGTCGAGGAGGCGGTCAGCAAGGCCGGTATCACCTCCGCCGACGTCAAGGCGATCGGCATCACCAACCAGCGCGAGACCACCGTCCTGTGGGACAAGAACACCGGCGAGCCGGTGCACAACGCCCTGGTCTGGCAGGACACCCGTACGGACGCCCTGTGCAAGGAGCTCGGCCGCAACGTCGGGCAGGACCGCTTCCGCCGCGAGACCGGCCTGCCGCTGGCCTCCTACTTCGCCGGTCCGAAGATCCGCTGGCTGCTCGACAACGTCGAGGGCCTGCGCGAGCGCGCCGAGGCCGGCGAGATCCTCTTCGGCACCATGGACAGCTGGGTGATCTGGAACCTCACCGGCGGTGTCGACGGCGGGCACCACGTCACCGACGTGACCAACGCCTCCCGCACGCTGCTGATGAACCTGCACACCCTCGACTGGGACCAGAAGATCCTGGAGTCGATCGGCGTCCCCGCCGCGGTGCTGCCGGAGATCCGCTCCTCCGCCGAGGTGTACGGCTCCGCCGCCTCCGGAGCCCTGGCCGGCGTGCCGGTGGCCTCCGCGCTCGGCGACCAGCAGGCGGCCCTGTTCGGCCAGACCTGCTTCTCCGAGGGCGAGGCCAAGTCCACCTACGGCACCGGCACCTTCCTGCTGATGAACACCGGCGAGAAGCCGATCAACAGCTACAACGGCCTGATCACCACCGTCGGCTACCGCATCGGCGACCAGAAGCCGGTGTACGCCCTGGAGGGCTCGATCGCGGTCACCGGTTCGCTGGTGCAGTGGATGCGCGACCAGATGGGCCTGATCAAGACCGCGGCCGAGATCGAGACCCTGGCACTGTCGGTCGAGGACAACGGCGGCGCCTACTTCGTGCCGGCCTTCTCCGGTCTGTTCGCCCCGTACTGGCGTTCCGACGCCCGCGGTGTGATGACCGGCCTCACCCGCTACGTCACCAAGGCGCACATCGCCCGCGCGGTGCTGGAGGCGACCGCCTGGCAGACCCGCGAGATCGTCGACGCGATGACCAAGGACTCGGGCGTGGAGCTCACCGCGCTCAAGGTCGACGGCGGCATGACGGCGAACAACCTGCTGATGCAGACCCTCGCCGACTTCCTGGACGCACCCGTCGTGCGCCCGCTGGTCGCCGAGACCACGTGCCTGGGCGCGGCCTACGCCGCCGGCCTGGCCGTCGGCTTCTGGTCCGACACCGACGAACTGCGCGCCAACTGGCGCCGGGCCGCCGAATGGACCCCCCGTATGGACGAGGGCACCCGCGACCGCGAGTACAAGAACTGGCTCAAGGCCGTCGAGCGCACCATGGGCTGGATCGAAGAGGAGAAGTGAACCGATCATGACCACCCTGCAGCGCGTCCCGGCTCTCGGGACGCATCCGACCGCCGGCCGCAACCCGGGCCGCGCCGAGACCCGGGAACTGCTGAGCCGCGCCACCTACGACCTGCTGGTCGTCGGCGGCGGCATCCTGGGCACCTCCGTGGCATGGCACGCCGCGCAGTCGGGGCTGCGGGTCGCGATGGTGGACGCCGGCGACTTCGCCGGCGCCACCAGCTCCGCCTCCTCCAAGCTCGTGCACGGCGGCCTGCGCTACCTGCAGACCGGCGCGGTCAAGCTGGTGGCGGAGAACCACATGGAACGGCGGGTCCTGGCCAGGGACGTGGCTCCGCACCTGGTCAACCCGCTCACCTTCCATCTGCCGGTCTACCGGGGCGGCCCGGTCGGGGCCGCCAAGCTCGGGGCGGGCGTCTTCGCCTACTCGGCGCTGTCCGCCTTCGGCGACGGGGTGGGCCGGGTCATCTCCCCGGCCAGGGCCGCGGCCGCCAACCCCGCCCTGCGCACGGAGAACCTCAAGGCCGTCGCCGTCTACTACGACCACCAGATGAACGACTCGCGGATGGCGGTCATGACGGTGCGCGCCGCCGTCGAGGCGGGTGCCGTCGTCCTCAACCACGCCGAGGTCACCGGTCTTCGCTTCACGCACGGCCGGGTCACCGGCGCCGAACTGAAGGACCGCCTGGACGGCACCGAGTTCGGCGTCGACGCGCGGCTGGTGCTCAACGCGACCGGCCCGTGGGTCGACCACCTGCGGCGGATGGAGGACAAGGGCGCCGCTCCCAGCATCCGGCTGTCCAAGGGCGCCCACATCGTCCTGAAGCGCAAGGCCCCGTGGCGGGCCGCCATGGCGACCCCGATCGACAAGTACCGCATCACCTTCGCCCTGCCCTGGGAGGACCAGCTCCTGCTGGGCACCACCGACGAGGAGTACACCGGCGACCCGGCCGACGTGCGGGCCACCGAGGCCGACATCAGCCAGATCCTGGACGAGGCCGCCCACTCGGTGCGGGACGAGCACCTGTCCCGCGACCTGATCACCTACGCCTTCGCCGGCCTGCGGGTGCTGCCCGGCGGCCCGGGGGGCGTGGAGAAGGCCAGGCGCGAGACGGTCGTGACCGAGGGCAGCGGCGGCATGCTGTCGGTCGCGGGCGGCAAGTGGACCACGTACCGGCACATCGGGCGCACGGTCATGGCCAAGCTCGCCAAGCTGCCCGGCGGCCCGCTGAACGAGGACATGGAGCCGCTGGACCGCCTGCCCCGGCGGGTCCCGCTGCCGGGCGTCGCCAACCCCAACGCGGTCGCCCACCGGCTGCTGGTGGACCGGGAGCCGGGTCAGCGCCTCGACCCGCTCACGGCCCGTCACCTGGCCACCCACTACGGCGCGCTGTCCTTCGACATCGCCCGGCTCGCCAACGAGGACCCCGCGCTCGGCGAGCGGATACACCCGGACGGCCCGGAGATCTGGGCCCAGGTCGTGTACGCCCGCGACCACGAGTGGGCGCAGACGGCGGACGACGTGCTGCGTCGCCGCACCACCCTGACGGTGCGCGGCCTGGACACCGCGGACGTCCGGGAGCGCGTCGAGTCGCTGCTGGCCGGCCGGCGCGACTGACACCCCCCGACCCGTGGGCCCGGGCGCCCCGGGGTGAGCGGAAGACCTCCCCGCTCACCCCGGACGCCCGCGCCGCCGCGTCTCCGGCGGGACGTAGGCGGCCGCCAGGTCCTGGGCGTCGGCGTACGAGGGCAGGCCCACCGGGAGCGGCGCGCCCTCCAGGGCGCGGCCGGCGGTGTCCACGGCGGCGTGGAGCGCGGCGCGGAAGAGCAGTGAGCCGGTGCTGACGCGGCTCACCCCGAGGGCGGCGAGGCGGGAGAGCCCCGGGCCGCCCTGCGGGAGCAGGACGTTGAGCGGGGCACCGAGTCCGTCGGCGAGCGCGGCGATGGGGCCCTCGTGGGCCAGGCCGGGCACGAAGATCCCGTCGGCGCCGGCCGCGAGGTAGGCGGCGGCGCGGCGGCGGGTCTCGTCCCGCGGGTCCTCGGGTGTGCCGAGCCAGTGGGTGTCGGTGCGGGCGTTGACGAAGAGCCCGGGAGCGGTGCGCTTGATCGCCGTGATCAGCTCGCACTGCAGCGCGGGGTCGTTCAGGCCCGCTCCCCCGGGAAGGCCGTCCTCGATGTTGACGCCGGCGACGCCCAGCCGTTCGAGGTCGGCGGCGAGTTCGGCGACGTCCTCGGGCGTGGGGCCGAAGCCGCCCTCGATGTCGACGCTGACCAGCACGGGCAGCCGGACGAGGTCGCGGGCGAGCCACAGGGTCGTCTCCCGGGTGGCGCCGGCCGCGTCCGGCAGGCCCGCGGCGGCGGCCACGCCCAGGCTGGTGGTGCCGATCGCGGGAAAGCCGCGGGCGGCGAGGGCGGCGGCGGAGGCGCGGTCCCAGGCATTGGGCAGGAAGAGCGGGCGGCCGGGCCGGTGGAGGGCGCGGAAGGCCTCGAAGCGGTTCATGCGGCGGGTGCCTCCAAGGCGTCGGGCGCGATGCCCAGATGGGTGTGGAGGGCCGTGCGGCCCCGCGCGGTGAGCCGCAGCGCCCGGCCGCTGCCGATGCGTACGCACCAGCCCGAGGCGAGGGCGTGTCCGCACAGCGCGGCCCCTGCGACGCCCGCGAGGTGCGGGCGGCGCTCCGTCCAGTCCAGGCAGGGCCGGGCGAGCGGACGGCGGCCGGTGCGTGCGGCGGCCAGGTCGACTCCGAGTCCGGTGAACCACCGCACGCCCTCGTCGGTGAGGGCGAAGCCGGTGCTCTGGTCGAGCAGTCCGCGCCGGGTCAGGGCGTCGGTGACGAGGATGCCCAGGCGTCCGGCGAGGTGGTCGTAGCAGGTCCGGGCGCGGGCCATGGCGCTCCGGGCGCCCGCCTGGGCGAGGGTGCGGGGCGCGGTGGCCGGTGGCCCGGCGTGCGCGGCGAGGTCCTCGACGAGTTGCGCGGTACGGGCGTCGGCGAGGCGTACGTAGCGGTGCCGGCCCTGGCGCTCCTCGGCGAGCAGCCCGCCGGTGACGAGCCGCCCGAGGTGCTCGCTGGCGGTCGAGGGCGCCACTCCCGCGTATTGGGCCAGCTCCCCCGCGGTCCAGGCCCGGCCGTCGAGCAGCGCCAGGCACATCACGGCCCGCGTCTCGTCCGCGAGCAGCGCCGCGAGGGCGGCGAGGGCACTTCCGGCGTGGTCGTCTCGCACCATGTCCCCAGGATGCGCCCCGGACGTTTCGGCGCACGCCGAAGTGTCGTGGGTGCCCTCCGCCGTCCGCGGCTTGACAGGACGTCAGCCCAGGCCCCACCCTTTCACCACTTGCTTAGTGAAAGGGTGTTTCGCGCATGGTCGAGTTCCGCATCGACCGCCGCAGCGGGGTCGCCACGTACCTCCAGATCGTCCAGCAGACCAAACAGGCCCTGCGGCTGGGGCTCCTGGAGCCCGGCGACCGGCTGCCGACGGCCCGCGAGGTCGTCGAGGCGACCGCCGTCAACCCCAACACCGTGCTCAAGGCGTACCGCGAGCTGGAGCGCGAGGGCCTGGTGGAGGCGCGCCGCGGCCTGGGCACCTTCGTCCAGAAGTCGCTGGGCGCCGGCCCGGCCGACTCGCCGCTCGCGGGCGAACTGGCCGACTGGATGCGCCGTGCGCGCACCGCGGGCCTCGACCGCGAGGACGCGGCGGCGTTGTTCCAGTCCGTATTGGACCGTGAGTTCTCCGAGGGGGAGAGATGAATCAGGAAGCGGCCGCCGTCGAGGCGGCCGGGCTCGGCATGCGCTACGCGTGGGGCCGGGACCACGTACTGCGCGACTGCACCTTCCGGCTGCCCGCCGGCCGGATCTGCGCGCTCGTCGGCCCCAACGGGGCGGGCAAGTCGACACTGCTCGCGCTCGCCGCCGGGCTGCTGCGCCCCACCGAGGGGGAGCTTCGCGTGTGCGGCACGAGCCCCGGCGCCGCCCGCGCACGGCTCGCCTACGTCGCCCAGGACAAGCCGCTCCATCCGCAGCTCACCGTGGCGGCGACGCTGCGGCTCGGCGCCGAGCTCAACCGCGGCACCTGGGACCGGGAGGCCGCCGAACGCGTCGCGTACGGCAGCGGCCTGACTCCCGGCGCGCGCGTCCGCGCCCTCTCCGGCGGGCAGCGCACCCGCGTGGCGCTCGCCCTGGCGCTGGGCAAGCGGGCCGAAGTACTGCTCCTGGACGAGCCGACGGCCGATCTCGACCCGCTCTCCCGCCATGAGCTGACCGGTGCCCTCATGGCCGCGGCGGCGGAGCACGGCACCACCGTCGTGATCTCCTCGCACGTCGTCGCCGAACTGGACGGCGTCTGCGACCACCTGCTGCTGCTCGGCGAGGGCCGCGTCCGGCTGGCGGGCGACACCGACGACCTGCTCGCCGCACACCGCCTGCTCACCGGCACCGGCGCGGACTTCCGGCCGCACACCGTCGTCGAGGAGCGCCCCAACGGGCGCGGGCGCACCGCGCTGGTCCGCGCCGGCGGAGCGCTGGAGGACGGTGACTGGCTGGTGGAGGAGCCCACCCTGGAGGAACTGGTCCTCGCCCATCTGCGCAACCCCGGGGCGCCCGCCCTGCTCACCGCCGACGCCACGCCCGCACGCCGCCAGGAGATCGCCGTATGACCGCCGTCGCCCCCGCCCCCCGCCCGCCGCTCCTGCGCGGTCTGCCCTGGTCGGTGGTACGGCTGCACCGCACAGCGCTGTGGCTGTGGATCGGGTTCTTGGCGGCCGGGACCGGCTGGCTCCTTCGCGCCCTGTGGCTGACCGCCGGGGACGAACGGTACGACCCCGCCTGCACTCCGCGCTGCATCGACCCGGAACCCTTCGACGCCTACATACCCCTCCAGCTGCAGGGCCGCGTGATGGCGCTCCTTCCCCTCGCGGTCGCGCTGTTCGCCGGTGGGGCCCTCGTCGGCCGGGAACTGGAGCGGGGGACCGCCGCCCTCGCGTGGGTCCAGTCGGTCACCCCCACGCGCTGGCTCGCCGCCAAGCTCGCCGTACCGGCCCTGCTGCTGACCAGCGGCACGACCGGCCTGACGCTGCTCTTCCGGTGGGTGTGGAGCACGGGCCACCCCGAGGACCGCCCCAGCTGGTACGAGAACGACATCTTCCTCTCCACCGGCCCGGCCCTGGTCGCGCACGTGCTGCTCGCCCTGGTGCTGGGCGCCCTGGCCGGGATGCTGAGGCGGCGCACACTCAGCGGACTGGGCCTGGCCTTCTTCGGCACCTCCCTCGTGCTCGTCACGGCGGGGCTCTACCGCTCCGCGCTGTGGCCGCGGGTCAGGACCGGGCTCGCCCACGTCGGTGCCTCGGACTGGTCAATGGACCGAGTGGCCAAGCCCGCGGACGGTGTGGGGTTCGGCGATGCCGAGGTGTTGGTCCACCCCGCCTCGCACTACTGGCCGCTGCAGCTCGTCGAGACCGGCATCGTGCTGGCCCTCGCCGCCCTCGCCTGCTGGGCCGCCTTCGCGCTGCTCCGCCGCCGGACGGCCTGAGCCGGGGCCATAGGGTGATCCGCACAGCATCGTCCCGCCCGGCCCGGAGGCCCGATGACCACGGATCAGCTGCCCATCTCCCGCATCCCGCGACGCGGCCTGCCCGCGCACGCGGTCGTCGTGGGCGATCCGGCGCGCTCGGCGGAGGTCGCCGCCCTGCTCACGGACCCGCGTGAGGTGTCGCACCATCGCGAGTACCGCACCTTCACGGGTACCTGGAAGGGCACTCCTGTCGTGGTGTCCTCGCACGGGGTCGGCGGGCCGGGCGCCATGTGCCTGTTCCAGGAGCTGGCGGAGGCCGGCGTCGGCACGATCCTGCGCCTCGGCACGGCCGGCGCCATCCGCACCGGCATAGGCGACGGCGACCTGGTGATCGCCGAGGCCGCGGTGCGGGACGACGGCGTGACGCAGCAGCTGCTGCCGCCGGAGTACCCGGCGTTCGCCGCGCCGGAGGCGGTGCTGGCGCTGCAGCGGGCGGCGCGGGCGACGGGGGCGCCGCACCACCGGGGCGTGGTGTGGACACGTGCGGCCTTCCAGCCGGGATTCCTGCCGCTGCCCGGCGCGGCGTACGCGGCGGCCGGCATCGCCGCGATCGAGATGGAGCTGTCGGCGCTGCTGGTACTGGCCTCGACGCGCGGACTGGTGGCCGGCGGGGCGCTGGTCGTCGACGGCGCCAACGCCGACGACCTGGTCGACCTGGAGGCCACCGGCGGCTACGACCCGCACCGGGCGGTGGTCGCCGAGGGGGTCGCCCGCGGCAGCCGGGTAACGTTGGACGCCTTGCATCTGCTGGCCACCGAGTACGGAAGCGACGAGAAGTGAGCGCTCAGGACGCCGATCTGCTGGTGCACGGCGGCGATGTGCTGACCGTCGACGCGGCGGGCACCGTCGTCACCGACGGCGCGGTCGCCGTACGGGACGGCGAGATCGTCGCCGTCGGCCCGGCGGAGGAGGTGCGCGCGGCCCACCGCGCCGCCGAGGAGATCGACGCGACGGGGTGCCTGGTGCTCCCTGGGCTGGTCAACACCCACACCCATCTGGCGATGACCCTGCTGCGGGGCTGCGCCGACGACGTCGACCTGCAGGAGTTCCTGGCCCGGGTGATCCCCCGCGAGGCCGAGCTGCTCTCGCCGCGGGCGGTGGCCGCGGGCGTGCGGGTCGCCGTGGCGGAGAGCGTACGGGCCGGCGTCACCACGGGCCTGGACATGTACTGGTTCCACGAGGCCGCCGAGGAGGCCGCGCGGGCGGCGGGCTGGCGGCTGCTGGCCGGACCGACCTTCATGGACGTGCCCGGGCCGCCGGACGGCCGCCCGTACGGCGACCGCATGGCCTGGGCCGCGGCCGACCTGGCCGCGCGCACCGCCCCCGTGCCGGGCACCCGGCCGGTGGTCTTCGCGCACAGCGCCTACACCCTCGGCCCCGAGCAGCTCGTCGCGATCGCCTCGCTCGCCCGCGAGCACGGCGCGCTGCTGCACATCCACGCCGCGGAGAACGCCGCCGAGGTCGCGATGGTGGTCGAGGCGCACGGCAAGCGGCCGGTCGAGCTGCTGGACTCGCTCGGTGTCCTCGGGCCCGACGTGCTGCTGGCGCACGCCGTGGACCTGACCGACGGCGAGATAGCCGCCCTGGCCAGGTCCGGCACGTCCGTCGCGCACTGCCCGGTATCCAACCTGAAGCTGGGCTGCGGCATCGCGCGCGTCCCCGAACTGCTGGCCGCCGGGGTCACCGTCGGCCTCGGCACGGACGGCGTGGTGAGCTCCAACACCCTCGACGTGCTGGGCGCGGTGCGGGCCGCGGCGCTGGTGCACAAGGCAGGCGGCGACCCGACCGCCGTCGGCGCGCAGCAGGCGGTACGGATGGCGACGATCGAGGCCGCCCGCGCGCTGGGCCTCGCCGACCACCTCGGGTCCTTGGAGCCGGGCAAGCGCGCCGACCTGGCCGTCCTCGACCTCGGCGGGCCGCACCTCGCGCCGCGCCACGACCCCTGGTCGATGCTGGCGTACGCGGCCGCGGCCGCGGACGTACGGGACACCGTCGTCGACGGCCGGGTCCTGATGCGCGACCGGGTGCTGCTGACCCTCGACGAACCGGCCGCCCTGCGCGAGCTGGAGGCGCTGGAGCGGGAGCACCCCGCATGACCTCCGCCGTCGAACCCACGCGCGGCTTCACCGGGCGCAGCCGTGCCGCCGGCCGCGATCCGCGGCTGCCTCCCGGCCAGTACGACGCCCGCGACACCTGGCCGGTCCTGTCCGCCGAGGTCACGCCCACGATCGCCACCGGGGACTGGACGTTCCGGGTGGACGGCCTGGTGGACGGCCCGCGCACCTGGGACTGGGACGCGGCGCACGCGCTGCCCGGCTCCGAGTACCGGGGCGACATCCACTGCGTGACCGGCTGGTCCAAGTTCGGCGTGCGCTTCGGCGGGGTGTCGGTCGACGCCTTCCTCGAGGCGGCGCGCCCCTCCCCCGCCGCCACCCATGTCGTCGCCTGGTCCCACACCGGCTACGCCGCCAACCTGCCGCTCGCGGACGTCACCGGCGGCCGCGCCTGGATCGTCTGGGAGTACGACGGCGCGCCGCTCGCCCCCGAGCACGGCGGCCCGGCACGGCTGGTCGTCCCGCACCTGTACTTCTGGAAGAGCACGAAGTGGATCGCGGGGCTGCGCCTGCTCGACCACGACGAGTCCGGCTTCTGGGAGCAGAACGGCTACCACCACCGGGGCAATCCCTGGCAGGAGCAGCGCTACGCCCATGACTGACCTCGTCGCCCCCGCGCCCGCCCCGGCGTTCGTCCCGCCCGCCCGGTTCGCGGTCCCCGGCCGGATCGCCGTGCCCGAGGCCGCGTCGTCGGTCTGGCGACGTGCGGTGATCACTCAGATCCGCCGGGAGACCCCGCGCGCCGCCACCTTCCGGCTCGCGGTGCCCGGCTGGGCGGGCCATCTGCCCGGCCAGTACCTGACGCTGCGCCTCACGGCCCCCGACGGCTACACGGCGCAGCGCAACTACTCGGTCGCCTCCGCCCCCGACGCCTCCGGCCACATCGAGCTGACGCTCGACCACGTGGCCGGCGGCGAGGTCTCCGGGCACCTGCACACCGTGGCCCGGCCGGGTGACGCCGTCGAGGTCCGCGGCCCGCACAGCGGCTTCTTCGCCTGGACCGGGGACCACCCGGCGCTGCTGCTGGGCGCCGGATCGGGTGTCGTCCCGCTGATGTCGATGGTGCGCCACCACCGGCTGCGCGGTCTTGACGTGCCGCTGCGGCTGATCGTCTCGGCCCGCACCCGCGAGGACCTGATCTACGGCGCCGAGTACGGCCCGGAGACGCAGGTGCTGCTCACCCGCGCCGAGGGCCGCCTCACCGCCGCCCACCTGGCCCCGCTGCTGGCCGATCCGCCGCCGGGCGGCTGGGAGGCGTACGTGTGCGGCGGCAACGGTTTCGCCGAGCACGCCTCGCGCCTGCTGGCGGCCGGCGGGCAGCCGCTGGACCGGATCCGGATCGAGCGATTCGGCTGATCAGCGAGGTTCGGGTATTCTCCTCTTTACGTGATCTTCCGGGGCAGCGCTCCGGGAGAGCTCACCGGGACGTGGCGCAGCTTGGTAGCGCACTTGACTGGGGGTCAAGGGGTCGCAGGTTCAAATCCTGTCGTCCCGACGGTGATGTCGCAGGTCACAGGCCGTGTTCGCAGCAGCGGACACGGCCTTCGCGTGCTCGGCGGCCCCTCGGCGGGATCCCTTTCCCGCGGAAGGCCACCGGCCTCGGGTGGTGCGGGCATAATGGCCCGATACATCGGATGTCCGGGGAGGCGAGGGGCTCATGGCGGTCACCGACGAGGCGATCGAGAAGATCAAGGAGATGATCGTCTCCGGCGCGCTGCGCCCCGGCGACCGGCTCCCCAAGGAGAGCGAACTCGCCGCGGATCTCGGGCTGTCGCGCAATTCCCTGCGCGAGGCGGTCCGCGCGCTGTCCCTGATCAGGATCCTGGACGTACGCCAGGGCGACGGCACCTATGTCACCAGCCTGGACCCGCAGTTGCTGCTGGAGGCGCTGAGCTTCGTGGTGGACTTCCACCGCGACGACACCGTCCTGGAGTTCCTCGCGGTGCGCCGCATCCTGGAGCCCGCGGCCACGGCGATGGCGGCCACGCGCATCGCCGATTCCCAGCTGGAGGCCCTGACCGACCAGTTGGAGGCGCTGGGGACGGCGCCGTCGGTCGAGGAACTGGTCGCGTGCGACCTGGAGTTCCACCGGGGCATCGTGCAGGCCTCGGGCAACTCGGTGCTGTGCTCGCTGCTGGACGGGCTGTCCGGGCCGACCACACGGGCCCGGATCTGGCGCGGGCTGACGCAGGAGGACGCGGTCAGCCGCACCCTGCACGAGCACCGGGCCATCCTGGCGGCCCTGCGCGACCGGGACGCGGAGGCCGCGCGGTCCTGGGCGACCGTGCACGTCGCCAGCGTGGAGCAGTGGCTGCGCTCCACGCTCTGAGACCCGGCGGGTCCCCGGCGGATCCCGCCGGCGGGCGAACCGCGCCGTGCCGGGGTGCGTCCGGTCCTTCGTAAGAGTGATCGAGAAGAGGGATCGGATGAATCCACGCTTCAGGCTGCGCTTGCGCCGCCCCTCGGCCCGTACGCTGCGCCGCGGCGCGCTGCTGGTCGTGCTCGCCGTCCTCCTCCCGGTGCTCGCCGCCGGGGTCGCCCTGCGCCTGGAGTACACCGGCGACGCTTCCGGTGCCGGCGGCAACCGCGACCGGAACGCGGTGTGGCTGGGCCACGCCTGGATCGACGGGGAGCGGGACGGGGCCGACCTCGATGCGCTGGCCCGGAAGTTGCGCGGCAGCGGCACCCGGGACCTGTACGTGCACACCGGGCCCCTGGAGTTCGACGGCAGCCTCGACGCAGGGCTGTACCCGGGCGCGCGGGACATGATCGACCGGATGCACACGGTGCTGCCGGGGGTCCGCGTCCAGGCGTGGCTCGGCCAGGTCCTGTCGCACGACGGTTCCGAGGGCCTGCACCTGGACGACCCGGCGGCCCGAGCCCGGATACGGGACAGCGCCGCCCAGGTCCTGGCGGCCGGGTTCGACGGGGTGCACCTGGACCTGGAGCCGATGTACTCCGACGACCGCGGGTTCCTCGCGCTGCTGGACTCGGTGCACCGGCTCACCGCCGCCCGCGGCGTGCCGCTGTCGGTCGCGACCCACCAGATCGACCCGCTCCCCTCCCTGCACTCGGTCAGCGGCCCGCTGTTCAATCACCCCAAGTGGTGGTCCCAGCACTACTTCGGGGAGGTGGCCCGGCGCGTGGACCAGGTCGCGATGATGACCTACGACACCGCCCTGCCGCTGGAGGGCCTGTACGGCGGCTACGTGGCCCAGCAGACCGCGCTCGCCCTGGAGGTGACGCCGCAGGGGACCGACCTGCTCGTCGGCCTGCCCGGGTACCACACGAACAACCTGGGCCGCCATGCCTGGGCCGAGACCGTCACGGCCGCCGTGCGCGGCGCCCGGCTCGGCCTCGCCCGTGAGGCGCCCTCCCGTGAGCGCTTCGGTCTCGCGCTGTACGTCGACTTCGCCGCGACCCCGGCCGACTGGGCCGCGTACCGCTCCGCGTGGAGCGGTGGCTGACCGGACGCGTACCTCCGATGACTCTGGGGATCATCCCCCTACGAAGGCGGCGGCACCTGTCCCGCGAAGCCGTAGGCTGGTGCAGCACGCGAAGGAACGGCAGCCGGCGGGGGTGGCACCATCCCCCTTCCGGCCGGAAGGAGGCGCTGGGTGATCGAGCTCGAGGGGGTTCCCGAGCTGATCGACCCGGTCATGGTGGCCGCGTTCGAGGGCTGGAACGACGCCGGGGACGCCGCCTCCGCCGCGGTCGGGCATCTGGACCGGGAGTTCAAGGGCGAGGTGTTCGCCGCGCTGGACGCCGAGGACTACTACGACTTCCAGGTCAACCGCCCCACGGTGTGGATGGACGGCGGAGCACGGCGGATCACCTGGCCCACCACGCGGCTGTCCGTCATCCGCATCGAGACCCCCAAGCCACGTGACCTCGTCCTCGTACGGGGCATCGAGCCCAGCATGCGCTGGCGCTCTTTCTGCAACGAGATCCTGGGCTTCGCCCATGAGCTCGGCATCGAGATGGTGGTCGTGATGGGCGCCCTCCTGGGCGACACCCCGCACACCCGTCCGGTGCCGGTCACGGCCGTCACCTCCGACCCGGACCTGGCGACCGCGCTCAGCCTGGAGGAGTCCCGCTACGAGGGCCCCACCGGCATCGTCGGCATCCTCCAGGAGGCCTGCACCCACGCCGGCATCCCGGCGGTCAGCCTGTGGGCGGCCGTGCCGCACTACGTGTCGCAGCCGCCGAACCCGAAGGCGACCCTGGCGCTGCTCAACCGTCTGGAGGACCTGCTGGACCTGCGCATCCCGCTCGGCGAGCTGCCGGAGGACGCGCGCGCCTGGCAGGTCGGCGTGGACCAGCTGGCGGCCGAGGACAGCGAGGTCGCCGAGTACGTCCAGACGCTGGAGGAGGCCCGCGACACGGCGGAGCTTCCGGAGGCCTCGGGCGAGGCCATCGCCCGCGAGTTCGAGCGCTATCTGCGGCGCCGCGACCCGCAGGCGGGCGAGTCCGACGCGGGCCCCTACCTGCGGGACATGTCGCAGAAGCCCAAGGACGACCGGGACGAGAAGGAGGACGGCGCCGACGGGGAGTGACCCGCGCGGCGCCGCCCCGGGGAAACCCGGGCAGTCATGGAAGCGGCCCGGCCGCCGCCCCGCACAGGGGGCGGCGGCCGGGCCGTTTCCGCGCGAGTGTCAGAGCGCGACGCCGAGCAGCGCGTCCACGGCGCGGGAGACCAGGCCGGGGGCGCCGGTGTCCGTGCCGCCCTCGGTCTCCTGCCGGGCGGCCCACCGGTCCACGGCGGCAAGCGCGGCGGGGGCGTCCAGGTCGTCGGCGAGCGCCTCGCGGATCTCCTCCACCAGCGCGTCGGCCGGCGGGCCGTCGGGCCGCGAGACGGCGGCGCGCCAGCGGGCCAGGCGCTCCACCGCGTCGGAGAGCACCGCGTCGGTCCACTCCCAGTCCTCGCGGTAGTGGTGGGCGAGCAGGCTGAGCCGTATGGCCGCCGCGTCCACCCCGTCGCGGCGCAGCTGGGAGACGAAGACGAGGTTGCCCTTGGACTTGGACATCTTCTCGCCGTGCAGCGCGACCATGCCGGCGTGCACATAGGCCTTCGCCATGGGGAACTCGCCGGTGAGCACCTGGGCGTGCGAGGCGCCCATCTCGTGGTGCGGGAAGGCGAGGTCGGAGCCGCCGCCCTGCACGTCGAAGCCCATGCCGAGGTGGTCCAGGGCGATGGCGACGCACTCGATGTGCCAGCCGGGGCGGCCCCGGCCCAGGCTTCCGCCGTCCCAGCTGGGCTCCCCCTCGCGGGCGGCGAGCCACAGGATCGGGTCGACGGGGTTCTTCTTGCCCGGGCGGTCCGGGTCGCCGCCCCGCTCGGCCGACAGCGCGCGCATCGCGGCCGCGTCCAGGTGGGACACGCCGCCGAAGTGCGGGTCGGAGCCGACGTGGAAGTAGATGTCGCCGTCCAGTTCGTACGCGGCGCCGGCCTGGCGCAGCCGCTCGACCAGCGGGACGATCCCCGGGATGGCCTCGACCGCGCCGATGTAGTGGGCGGGCGGCAGCATCCGCAGGGCGGTCATGTCCTCGCGGAAGAGGGTCGTCTCGCGCTCGGCGAGGGCCGTCCAGTCCTCGCCGGTCTTGTCGGCGCGCTCCAGCAGCGGGTCGTCGACGTCGGTGACGTTCTGGACGTACTGGACCTGGCGCTTCGTGTCGAGCCACACCCGCTGCACGAGGTCGAACGCGTTGTAGGTGGCCGCGTGACCCATGTGGGTGGCGTCGTAGGGGGTGATCCCGCACACGTAGATGCGGGCGACCGGACCGGGGCTCAGGGTTACCGGGCCACCGGTCGCGGTGTCGTGGAGGCGGAGGTCGCGCCCGGTGCCCGGGAGGGCAGGGACGTCGGAAGCGGGCCAGGCATGCATGTCATGAGATTAACCGCCCGCGTGATCCACAAACGACCGGTGGGCGCTCGCGACGGCGGACCCGGACCCTCAGATGGGGGGCCAGGGGATGGCGGGCCACTCCCCCGAGGGCTCCGGGTGACGTCCGGAGGCGAGCAGCCCGGCGACGCGGTTCCGGAGCGCGTCCAGCTCGGCGGGCGTGATGAGTTCCGCCAGCCGGGCCCCGAGGCCGCCGTCGGCGAGCTCCGCGGAGAGCTTGCCGAGGACCTCGGCGATCTCGTCGGTGAGCGGTTCGCCGGCCCAGCCCCACAGGAGGGTGCGCAGCTTGTTCTCCGTGTTGAAGGTCACGCCGTGGTCGATCGCGTACAGCTGCCCGTCGGCGGCCGGCAGCAGGTGGCCGCCCTTGCGGTCGGCGTTGTTGATCACGGCGTCCAGGACGGCGAGCCGGCGCAGCCGGGCGTCGTCGGCGTGCACCAGCAGCGCGGTGCGGCCCTCGCCGACCTCGGCGAAGCCGACGGCCTTCCAGCCCTCACCGGGTTCCTCCCCCTCGACGAGGGCGAGGAGGCCTTCGCCGCCCTCCTCCGGGGTCTCGATCCACAACTGCACCATGCCCTCGCCGTACGGCCCGTCGCGCAGCACGGTCGGCGGCACCAGGCCCCAGCCGGTGGCCTCGGAGACCAGGTAGGCGGCGACCTCGCGCTGGGCGAGCGTCCCGTCGGGGAAGTCCCACAGCGGCCGCTCACCGGCCACCGGCTTGTACACGCAGTGGGCGCGCGCGCCGTCATGCTCGACCGCGCAGTAGAGGACCGCGTTGGAGGCGTCCCGCAGCCGCCCGCGCACGGTCAGTTCACCGTGCGCGAGCAGCTCGGCGGCTATGTCCCCGTTCAGGCCGTCGCCGACCGCCGGTACCCGTTCTGACGCGGGCATACGTGTCCTTCCGGATCCAGGGGCAGGCTGCACAGCGGGCAGGGCGGGCGGCCGGCCGCGACGACGTCGAGGGCGCGCTTGGCGAAGGAGCGGGCCTGGGCGCCGGTCAGGCGCACCCGCAGCAGCGGGGGCCCGTTCTCGTCGTCCTGCAGGAGCATCTCCTCGGCCGCTTCGAGGTCCTCCTCGTCCTCCGCCTCGATCTCGACCAGCGCCTGGGCCTCCAGGATCATCCGTTCCTCGGCGCCGTCCCAGGCCAGGGCCATGGTGCCGACCCGGAACTCCTCGTCGACGGGGACCTCGAGCGGCTTGTTGTCGAGCAGCTCCGTGGGGGCCACGGCGGGCACGGGGGCGGCGCCGCCCGTGCGGCGCACGACCTCGTCCAGCAGCTCGTCGATGCGCTCGGCAAGTGCCTCGACCTGGGTCTTCTCCAGCGCGACACTGGTCGTCCGGCCGGCGGCGCTCGCCTGCAGGAAGAAGGTGCGTTGGCCCGGTTGGCCCACGGTGCCGGCGACGAAGCGTTCGGGCTTGTCGTAGAGGAACACCTGACGAGGCACGTCCTGCTCCGTTAGTTCGGTGTCTTCGGGGTTCGGTCCACCCTACTGCGGAAGCTGATCACGGTGCGCCCGCACCGCCCCCGACCTCCGCGTCGCCCGGGGCCGCGGTGGGCCGCTCCCTCGGACGCAGGCCTTCCAGGCTGCCGGTGTCGCCGAGCCGGAGCAGGAAGGGCCGCTCAGCGGTGTAGCGGATCGCGGTGACCGAGCAGGGGTCGACGGCGATGCGCTGGAAGAGATCGAGGTGCATGCCGAGGGCGTCGGCGACGATGGACTTGATGATGTCGCCGTGGGAGCAGACCACGTAGAGGGCGTCGGGCCCGTGGCTCTCCTCGATGCGGGCGTTCCACTCGCGCACCGCGTCGACGGCGCGGGCCTGCATGGCGCGCACCGACTCGCCCCCCTCGCCGGGGAAGACGGCGGCCGAGGGGTAGCGCTGGACGACGCCCCACAGCGGCTCGTCGGCCAGCTCGGCGATCTTGCGGCCGCTCCAGTCGCCGTAGGCGCACTCCGAGATCCGCTCCTCGACGTGGAGCGGCACGTCGGGCAGGGCGTCCAGCAGCGGCTGCACGGTCTCCCGGCACCTCTGCAGGGGACTGGTGACGACGGCCGCCGGCGGCAGCCCCGCCAACCGGGCCGCGAGCGCCGCGGCCTGGTCACGTCCGGTCTCGTCGAGGGCGACTCCGGGGAGCCGTCCGGCCAGCACTTTCTCCGCGTTGGCGGTGGACCGGCCGTGCCGGACCAGGATCACGGTGGGCATGACCGCAACCATACGACCACCGGTTGTCCGGTGTGGCGCCGACGTAACGCGGAAGAAGACAGGTGTGATCGTCGACTGCGCCATTTACCGCGACGGGGAGCGCACTGCCGCTCCCGACGACCTCTCCGACGCGCTCGACGCGGCGCGGTCGACGGAGGGGGGTTTCGTGTGGATCGGCCTGTACGAGCCGACGGAGAAGGAGTTCGACCTCGTCAGCCGCGAGTTCGGCCTGCACCCGCTTGCCGTCGAGGACGCGCTCTGCGCCCATCAGCGGCCCAAGCTGGAGGTGTACGAGGGCTCGCTGTTCCTGGTGCTCAAGCCGGTCTCGTACGACGACGAGCACGACAAGGTCACCGCGGGCGAGCTGATGATCTTCGTCGGGGAGGGCTTCGTCGTCACCGTGCGCCACGGCGAGGCCATCGCCCCGGGTGAGATCCGCCACCGCCTGGAGGCGGAGCACGAGGTCCTCAAGCACGGGCCGACCGCGGTGATGTACGCCATCAGCGACACCGTGGTGGACGACTACATGGTGGTCGCGGCCGATCTCCAGGCCGACCTGGAGGACCTGGAGACGGAGGTCTTCGCCCCGGAGGGCCGAAGGTCCGTCGCGCGCCGGGGCGCCGAGAGCACGGCGAGCCGGATCTACGGGTTCAAGCGCCAACTGCTGGAGTTCCGGCGGGCGACCGCGCCGCTGATGCAGCCGATGATCAGGCTGTCGGCGGGCACGGTGCCGCACGTTGCGGCGAGCACACAGCCCTTCTTCCGCGACGTGGCCGACCACCTGACCCGGGCCAACGAGCAGGTGGACAGCCTCGACCGGCTGCTCAGCGATGTGCTGAGCTCCCATCTGACCCAGGTGGGGGTACGGCAGAACGACGACATGCGCAAGATCTCGTCGTGGGCCGCCATGGCGGCGGTGCCCACCATGATCGCGGGCATCTACGGCATGAACTTCCGCTACATGCCAGAACTCCACCAGGTGTGGGGGTATCCCGCGGTCCTGGCGGTCATCGCCGTGTCGGAGATCCTGCTGTACCGGATGTTCAAACGGCACGGCTGGCTCTGAACGCCCGCCCTGCCCCGACGCGGGCGGGCGGGGACGGGGCGGCCGCTCAGACCGCCGGTTCCGCCGCGGGTTCGGGACCACCGAGGGCGTCGCGGCGCTGGGGCATGACGAGACTGACCATCCGCCGCCAGCCGCCCAGGCGTTCGTAAGCGTGGACCCCGTGGATGCCGGCCCGCAGTACCGCGGCCTTCGCCCCGGACCAGCCGAGGATCCGGCCCATGTGGTCCATGACGGCGAGGCTGACGTCGCGGTAGACGCGGATCTCGGCGCGGGCGCACTCGCGCAGGACGCGCTCGATGACGGCCCCGTGCCCGGCCTCGGCGAACCTCAGCAGTTCCTCGTGGCAGTAGGCGAGGTGGTTGTCCTCGTCGGCGGAGATCATGCGGACCGCCCTGCCGATGTCGGCGTGGCCGGCGAAGTGCTTCGTGAGCAGGGCCATCTGCTCGGAGGCGCGCTGTTCGGTGACCCGGCTGTGGGCGAGGTAGGTGACGACGTCCTGCACCGTCAGGGGCTCGTCGCGGCGCAGCTTGTCGTGGGCGAGGCCGATGCCGCCGCGCTCGAGGCGCATGGTGTAGTCGGTGTCCGGGGGGACCGGGACGGGTTCGAGGCCGCGCTTGCGCAACAGGGCGTGGAAGATCCGGCCGTGCTTGTCCTCGTCGGCGCCGTGCCGGGCGATCTTGGGGGCCAGTTCGCTCTGCGACTCGGGGACCAGCGCGGCGATCCTGCCGTTCTCCCAGCCGCCCTGCGACTCACCGCTGGCGGCGATCGAGCAGAACAACCGGAAGGAGTCGTCGTTGTCGAGGATCTCCTGGAACAGACTCCGGGCGGAGAGCATGACCTACCTCCTGCGCGAATCGGGCATACGCAAAAGACGAGTCAAGTCGCCCGCAAAGCATGCGGCAACAGGCCCGGGCGTCAACTCGGCCGAACGGATGAGGGCCGTACGGGAGCGGAGACGTAACCCCTGGGGCTCCCGGGCGTTGAGTTTGGTGACGGCCGTGGCGGGGAAGACCCCCGAGCCCCCACCACGGCCGCGGAAACCGAGGGGCCCCGCCGCCGGCCGAAGTGCCCGTGATTTCATAGCCCCTCGGAGGGGTTACGACCAAGACATGTTCAGCAAGGCGACGCGCAGCCGGACGACGGCACGTCCCGGAGGCCCGGCGGGATCGGACTGGGCCCCTTACCCACGCCTTGACGACGCGGCACGCGCCTACTTCCTCCACGCCGACGTGGCCCTCGAGGCGATCGACGGCGTCCTGGGCCGGCGGCGGGTCCGCGGTTTCACCCTCGAACGCGTCGTCGACCTGACGGAGGCCGGCACCTCGGTGTGGCAGGAGGCCGCGGTCTGCGACGGCCGGCGTCTCGTCCTGTGGCACAGCGAGGAGGTCGCCGACGAGGACGCCCCGGGCGGGCGGGTGGTGGACTCCTCCGTGCAGGTGCTGCCCCTGGAGGCGATCGCCCACGTCGGCATGCGCACCCTGGTGGGCCGCGACGAGCAGGGCCGGCGGATCGACCGCGGGGTGTACGTGGTGCTGGCCACCTCCATGCCGCACGAACTGAGCGCGGTGCGCGGGGACGCCGACGGCACGGTCGCCTCCGCCCGCTTCCGCCCGGAGTCCTTCCGCTTCAGCAAGTCCCTCGACGACGGCGGGGCCGGCCAGATAGCGCGGCTGATCGCCTTCGGGCGGATGATGGGGCGCCTGGTCCCGGGCTGACCCGGGACCGGCGCCGAAGGCCCGCCGCCGCGGCGGCGGTCCGGTCACTGAGCGAGTCCGGCGCGCTCCAGCGCCTCGACGCCCGCGCGCAGCGCGGCGACCCGCTCGTCCAGGGTGAACCCGGCCGGGGCCAGGGTGAGCGTGGTGACACCCGCCGCCGCGTAGGCCTGCATCCGGTCGGCGATCCGCTCCACGGAGCCCAGCAGGGTGGTCGAGTCGATGAGTTCGCGAGGGATCGCGGCGGCGGCGCCGTCCTTGTCGCCGGCCAGGTACTTGTCCTGGATCTCGGCGGCCTCCTTCTCGTACCCCATGCGCTGCGCGAGCCGGTTGTAGAAGTTCTGCTTGCGGCTGCCCATCCCGCCCACGTACAGGGCGGTGTAGGGCCGGAAGAGGTCGGCGAGCGCGTCCACGTCCTCGCCGACGGCCAGCGGCACGGTCGGGCAGACGTCGAATCCGTCCATCGTCCTCCCCGCCTTCTCGCGGCCGGCCCGGATGTGGCGGAGCGCGGTGTCCTCCAGGTGGGCGGCGGAGGGGAAGATCAGCAGCGCGCCGTCGGCGATCTCGCCGGTCTGCTCCAGGTTCTTCGGGCCGATCGCGGCGATGTACAGCGGGATGCGCTCGCGCACCGGGTGCACCGTCAGCTTCAGCGCCTTGCCGGGGCCGCCGGGCAGCGGCAGCGTCCAGTGCTCGCCCTCGTGGCTCAGCCGCTCCCGCGACATCGCCTTGCGGACGATGTCGACGTACTCGCGCGTGCGCGCCAGCGGCTTGTCGAACTTCACGCCGTACCAGCCCTCGGAGACCTGCGGGCCGGAGACACCCAGGCCCAGCCGGAAGCGGCCGCCGGACAGGGAGTCGAGGGTGGCGGCGGTCATCGCCGTCATCGCGGGCGTACGGGCCGGGATCTGGAAGATGGCCGAACCGACGTCGATGCGCTCGGTCTGCGCGGCGACCCAGGACAGCACGGTGGGCGCGTCCGAGCCGTAGGCCTCGGCCGCCCAGCACACGGAGTAGCCGAGGCGGTCGGCCTCCTGCGCCACGGCGAGGTTGTCGGCGTCCATCCCGGCGCCCCAGTAGCCGAGGTTGATCCCGAGCCGCATGGCGATCCCCTTACCGATGAGTAACGTCCTTGTTCCCCGGACCTTATCGCTCCGGGCGCGCGCCGGCGCCTGTCGGGTACGTCACTCCTGCCCAAAGGTCCCGGACGCACAGTAATCTCACCCCTCATGGAGCAAAGGCACCTCGGCCGTACGGGACTGCGCGTGTCCAGGCTCGGGCTCGGCACGCTGACCTGGGGGCGCGACACCGGCGAACTCGACGCCGCCGACCAGCTCAAGGCCTTCTGGGAGGCCGGGGGCACGCTCGTGGACACCGCCGACGTGTACGGGGACGGCGGCGCCGAGTACCTCCTCGGCCGGCTGGTGGAGGACCTGGTGCCGCGCTCGGACCTGGTGATCGCCACCAAGGCCGGCAGCGTCCCCGACCCCTACCGCCGCTTCGACGCCTCGCGCGGCCATCTGCTGACCGCCCTGGACGCCTCCCTGCAGCGGCTCGGCACGGACTACGTCGACCTGTGGCAGGTGCACGCGTACGACACGGCCACCCCGCTGGACGAGACGCTGCAGGCCCTCGACCTCGCCGTGAGCTCCGGCCGGGCCCGCTACGTCGGGGTGTCCAACTTCTGCGGCTGGCAGCTGGCCAAGGCGGCCACCTGGCAGCAGGCCGTGCCGGCGCGCACGCCGCTGGCCAGCACGCAGATGGAGTACTCGCTGCTCCAGCGCGGCATCGAACGCGAGGTGCTGCCCGCCGCGCTGGACCTGGGGGTGGGGCTGCTGCCCTCCTCCCCGCTGGGCCGCGGGGTGCTGACCGGCAAGTACCGGCACGGGACCCCCCAGGACTCCCGCGGCGGCTCCGAGGACATGGCGCCCTTCGTCACCCCCTACCTCGACGAGACGGCCCGCCTCATCGTGGACGCGCTGGCCATAGCGGCCGACGGGCTGGCCGCCAGCCCGCTGCAGGTGGCGCTCGCCTGGGTGCGGGACCGCCCCGGCGTCACCGCGCCGATCGTCGGGGCGCGCAACGCCCGGCAGCTCGCTGCGGCGTTGTCAGTGGAGACCCTTAGTCTTCCGGATGAGATCTGCCAGGCGCTGGACGACGTCTCTGCGCCGGTGCACCGCTATCCGGACCACGACTGGAGCACGCTGTGATCGGGCCCCGACCGTAGTCCGCCGTACAACGGAGGCCACCGTGACCGAGGACCGCGAAGACCGCGACGGCGAGGACCGCGCCGAGCCGGAGGAGACCGCCTCCGAGGAGACCGCGGCTCCCCGGCGGCCCCGGCCGTCGACCGAGGGCGTCGGTTCGCAGCTCCCCGCCGAACTCACGGACCTGGCCGCGGCGGTGCGGGCCATCGAGCGCGGGGAGCGGCCCGCGGCGCCCGCGAGGAGCGGCGGGCCCGCGCGTCCCGCGGTGTCGCGGCCCGCGGCCGCCCCCTCCCCCGCCCCGGCGCCGGCCCCCGTGGCGCGGCCGGCGCTGCCCGCGCAGCTCAGCGGGGACGCCGTGGCTGCCGCGCGGACGGTGCTCGCGGCGGGCGGGGCTCCGGAGAGCCTGGCCGAGGCCGCCGTGACGGCGCTGGGCGAGCGGGCCGGGGAGGCGCTGCGCGAGGATCCGTGGCAGATCCTGGCGCTGGCCGGAATCCGGGTGGACCAGGCCGACGGCTTCGCCAAGACGCTGCTCGGCGGCGAGGGCGGCCCCGGCGACGAGCGGCGTGTGCGCGCGCTGGTCGTCTGGCTGCTGGAGCGGGCGGCCGAGCGGGGCCACACCGCGCTCGAGTGGGGCACGCTCGGCGCGGCGCTCGGGCAGAACGGGGTCGCCGACGCCGAGGAGACCCTGAAGGCCGCCGTCGCGGACGGCCTGGTGCTGGTCTTCCATGTGCCGGACGAGAGCGCCGGCGCCCGTGCGGCGGCCGGCGACGAGGACGATGACGAGGAGGCCCCGGTGCGGCTGCTCCTCGGCCTCGACCGCTACGCGCTGGCCGAGGAGAGCCTCGCGGACGGTCTGAGCAGGCTCGTCAACACCTTCGAGGCGGACGGCTCGCAGGACTGGGAGGGCGCGGCCGGCGCGGCCCCGTCCCCCTCCGCCGCGGCCCTGATCCGCGCGGCCGCAGGGAGCGGGCTGGTCGCCCACACCGGCGCGGAGGCGGCCCGGGAGGAGCCGGCGGCGCTGGTGGCGGCCGCCCGCTCCCTGGGACTGCGGGCCTGGGCCGTGGCGGCCACCGAGGACGGCAGGCGGCGGCTGGCCGGTGCCGTGGACGGGGAGGCGACCGCCACCCTCGCCGGGCTGCTCTCGGGCCACGAGGGCCCGGGGCGGGACGAGGACGGCGCCCTGGCACTGGATCTGCTGGCGGTGCTGGACGCGCCCCAGCTCGACGTGGAGACGGCCGCGACCCTGGTCGAGTCCGTGCCCGACGGGGCGCGCCTGGTGCTCTCCGGCGACCCTGCGGTGCTGTGGTCCCCCGGGCCCGGCCGGGTCTTCGCAGATCTGCTGGCGGCGAAGGTGTGCCCGCAGGTCGCCTCGCGCACGCCCGACCCCGGCCCGGTGGGCGAGCTGGTCTCCGGGATCGGCTTCGGCGAGCTGGCCGAGGTCGACGCCCCCGGGAAGGAGGTCGTGATCGTCCCGGTGCGGGACGCCGGCGAGGCCGTGCACCGTACGGTCCAGCTCGTCGCGGACTCCGTGCCCCGGGTCATCGGTGTGCCCCCGGAGGACACCCAGGTGATCACCCCGGGCCATGGCGGCGCCGCCGGTACCCGGGCGCTCAACGCCGCCCTCAAGGAGCGTCTCAACCCCGGGCCCGGCCGCTTCGGCGGCTTCGACCCGGGTGACCGCATCGTGCATGCCCCGGCCGCCGGGAAGGCCGTGCCGGGCACCGTCGTCTCCGCCGACGCGCAGGGGCTGCGGCTGGACTGCGGGGGCACGCCCGTGGTGGTCGCGCCCGACGCCGTGCCCGCCGAGGTGCGGCACGGCTGGGCCGTCACTGCGCACCAGGCGGCGGGCCGCCGCTGGCCGGCCGCGGTCGTGGTCCTGCCGGGGGACGCCGCCCAGGCCCTGACCCGGGCCTGGGTCTACACCGCGTTCAGCCGCGGGGAGCGCCATCTGTCCGTGGTGCAGGGCGTCGAGCAGGCGCTGCCCCGCGTCGTGGCGGAGGTCCCCGCCCGGGACCGGACCACCCGCCTGCGTGACATCCTGCGCGAGCAGGCGGCCGCAGCCGCGGCCGAGTGATCCACGGCGCGGACGCGGGGCCGCTCCCCCGGCCCGCGGCGAAGCCGCGCCGGCCCCGGATCAGGCCAGGCGGTCCAGCGCGTCCGCGTCGGTCTCTTCGTCGTAGACCGCACTGACGTCGAAGCGGCAGAGCAGATGCCGCGGGTCCGCCTGGTCGAAGGGCGCGGAGAGCCACTCGCCCGGCTCGGCGGGACCCGCCGCGGTGACCCAGAGTGTGGAGTCGCCCTCCTCCAGACCGAACTCCTTGTGGCGCTCGGCGATCTCGTCGGGCTCGTACTCCCCGAAGAGGGCACCGACCGCCGCGCCGACGTCGCCGCCCTCGGCCGCGGCGGAGCCGGAGACCCGTTCCGCCTGGCGGACCAGCCGCTGCGGGTCGGCGACCGTGTAGTCGCGGCGGATCAGGACGCTGATCGCGCCTGGCTCCTCCGGCCCGGAGTACTCGGGGAGGGTGTCCCCGAGCGGCACCTCGAAGGGCGTGACCTCGTCATAGGTGTCGTAGAGCAGCTCGTCGTAGGCCTCGGCAGCCGAGGCGAGAGCTTCGAAGGCCCCGTAGACCGCCGGATCGTCCTCCCCGGTGCGGTTCTCGATGGCGTCCAGGTGGCGGTCCAGCGCGGCTTTCACCGCCTCGACGGCGGCTCGTACCTCGGCAACGGTGGGCTGCGCGGCATCAGACATGCAGAAGACGCTATCCGTACCGAGGTGTTCCCCGCACAATAGATGCGATGCCTGAATACGAATTCAGAGATGTGTACGTGCCTCGGGGGGTCTCCCGCAAGGAGGCCCAGCGCCTGCTGACCGACCACGCCGAGTACGGTCACTGGGAGCTCGACCGGCTCCGCCTCTACCCGGACGGCAGCCGCCGGGTACGGCTGCGCCGACGGATCATCCGGCAGATACGCGCCACCTGGTGACACGCCTTGTACGCGGAACGGGGCCCCGCGAAACGCGGGGCCCCGCTCGAAGGGGTGAGACCGTGACGCTCAGTTCTTGACCGCGCGAGCGCGGCGGAAGAGCACCGCACCGCCCAGCAGGAGACCGGCGCTGGTCAGCAGACCCGTGGCGATGTCGCCGGCACCCGTGCGGGCCAGGGACGGACCGCCGCCGTGGCCCATCGACTGCGGCTGGTTGCCGCCGCCGCCACCGCCGCCACCGCCGCCACCGCCGTGCTCCTTGCCCGGCTTGTGGCGGTTGCCGTGGTGCTCGGGCTTGTGGTGGTGGCCCTTGCCGCCCTTGTGGTGGTAGTAGCCACCGGTATTGGCGCAGGTGTTGCCCACGGCCGGGTTCAGGATCCCGATGGCGTCGATGGTGTTGCCGCAGACGTTGACCGGGATGTTGATCGGCGCCTGGATCACGTTGCCGGACAGCACGCCCGGGGAGCCGACGGCCGCGGCACGCGCCGAGGCGCCGCCACCGCGGTGACCGTAACCGTCGTCGCCGTGGCCCTGGCCGTAGCCCTTGCCGCCGCCGTAGCCCTTGCTGCCGCCCTGGCCGTAGCCCTTGCCGCCGCCGTAGCCACCCTTGCCGCTGTCCTTGTCGCGGTAGCCGCCGCCGGACTTGCCGCCGTAGCCGCCGCTCTCCTTCTTCCCGTAGCCCTTGCCCTGGCCGTAGCCGTGGCCCTTGCCCTGGTCGATGGAGCCGTTGACGCAGGTGTTGCCCGCCGCCGAGTTGAGGAGCCCGACGACGTTGACGGTGTTACCGCAGGCGTTGATCGGAATGTTCACCGGCGCCTGGATGGTGTTGCCGGACAGAACGCCCGGTGAACCGGCGGCGACCCCGGACGCGTGGGAGTCCGCGTAGGCCATGCCGCCGGTGACGGCGAGCACGCCGCCTGTCGCGACTGCCGTGAGCAGCCCCTTTTTCGCGACTTGTCGCATTGAATGTCCCTGCCTCTTGCTTTTTCCGATACGGAAACCGGCGGACTGTCGCCCGCCGGGGGAATGAATGACCCCCCGGGGCCGGATGACCGGTGTCCCACCCCTAGCCGGTGCGGCGGCCCCGGAACGCGAAGACGGCGCATCCGGGGCCGCCGGGATCAGGCCTGCAGCAGTGCGGCCCGCCGCGGCGTCAGTTGTTGAAGCAGGCGTTGCCCAGGGCCGGGTTCAGCAGCCCCACGATGTTGATCGTGTTGCCGCACAGGTTGACCGGGATGTTGACGGGCACCTGGATCACATTGCCGGAGAGGACCCCCGGGGAACCGACAGCGGCGGCCTGAGCGCCGGAGTCGGCGACGGCCACGCCGGCACCCGCAGCCACGAGCCCTCCGGTGACAGCGGCAGCAGCGACGACCTTCTTGATCATTTTTCCTCCTTGTTGGCAAAACGGCCCCAACCTCGGACCGCACACGAACCAACGACCAGGGAGGAGGCGCGCTACTGCCGCCGGGATTCATTCACTCTTTTCGGCTAAGCGGCAAGAAATGTCGATGATGCGAGCGTCGTTTCAGCAGTTCGCGAGAAAACGGTCGAGAACGCGCACGCCGAACTTCAGTCCGTCGACCGGTACGCGCTCGTCCACGCCGTGGAACATCCCCGCGAAATCGAGTTCCGGGGGAAGTTGCAGCGGAGCGAATCCGAAGCAGCGGATCCCCAGGTCGTCGAAGGACTTGGCGTCGGTCCCGCCGGACAGGCAGTACGGCACGGCCCGGGCGATCGGGTCCTCGGCCTTCAGCGCCGCCTGCATGGCCTCGACCAGTGCGCCGTCGAAGCTCGTCTCCAGCGCCTTGTCGGAGTGCACGTCCTCGCGCTTGACCCGGGGGCCGAGGATCCGGTCGATGTCGGCCAGGAACTCCTCCTCGTGCCCGGGCAGGAAGCGCCCGTCGACGTGCGCGGTGGCCTGGCCGGGGATGACGTTCACCTTGTAGCCGGCGCCCAGCATCGTGGGGGCGGCGGTGTTGCGCAGCGTGGCCCCGATGATCTTCGCGATGCCGCCCAGCTTGGCCAGCGTCACCTCCATGTCCTCCGGGTCGAGCTCGGTACCGAGGGCGTCGCCCAGCTCGTCCAGGAAGCCGCGGACGGACTTGGTCACCCGGACCGGGAACTCGTGCCGGCCGAGCCTGCCGACCGCCTCGCAGAGCTCTGTGATGGCGTTGTCGGTGTTGGTCATGGAGCCGTGGCCGGCGGTGCCGTCCACGGTCAGCCGCATCCAGTGCATGCCCTTCTGGGCGGTCTCGATCAGGTAGAGGCGGACGTCCTCGTTGACGGTGAAGGAGAAACCGCCGACCTCGCCGATGGCCTCCGTCACCCCCTCGAAGAGCCCGGGGTGCCGGTCGACCAGATGCCGCGCCCCGTAGACGCCGCCCGCCTCCTCGTCGGCGAGGAAGGCCAGCACGATGTCGCGGGGCGGACGGCGGCCGCTGCGCAGCATGTCGCGCACGACGGCCAGGGTCATGGCGTCCATGTCCTTCATGTCGACCGCGCCGCGCCCCCACACGCACCCGTCGGCGATCTCGCCGGAGAAGGGGTGGTGGGTCCAGTCGTCCGCGTTCGCGGGGACGACGTCGGTGTGGCCGTGGATCAGCAGGGCCGGACGGGAGGGGTCCTCGCCGGCGATGCGCGCGACGGTGGAGGCCCGCCCCTTGTGCGACTCGAAGATCCGCGGCTCCAGGCCGACCTCGGCGAGCTTCTCCGCCACGTACTCGGCGGCGGCCCGCTCACCCGGCCCCGAGTGGTCGCCGTAGTTGCTGGTGTCGATCCGGATGAGGTCCCGGCAGAGGTCGACGACCTCGTCCTCTCCGGTGGTCGTACGGGCGGCCGGGCTCGACTCACTCACGCTGTCTCCTTCGTTCGTCGGTCCCGGCCATCCTCCCCCGCGTGCTCCGCGGCCCGCGAGGGCCCCGGGGCGGCCGTCACGTTTCCGCCTCGGGAAGCGTGTGATCGGGGACCTCCGGATGTTTGCTATTGTTTTCCACGTCGCCGGGCCGAGTGCCGGGCGGCGAACACCTTGTCCGGGTGGCGGAATGGCAGACGCGCTAGCTTGAGGTGCTAGTGCCCTTTATCGGGCGTGGGGGTTCAAGTCCCCCCTCGGACACCATGCAGACGCCTGTGGGCGGCACCGCCGGGAGACCGGCGGTGCCGCCCACAGGCGTCTGTGGCGTCTTCGGGTCCTCCGCCGGGCTTCGGCTTCCGCGGGACCGGGGCCGTCAGGCGCCGAGGATGGCGCGTTTCTGCGTCTGGAACTCCTCCTCGGTGAGGATTCCCTGCTCCTTCAGCTCGCCGAGCTGCTTGAGCTGCTCCAGCTTGCCCGCCATGTCGGCCGTGGGGGCGGGCGGCGGCGCGGCGGCCGGCGGCGGGGCGGGCGCGGGCTCCTGGACCGGGGCCTGTCCGTAGTCCTGCTGGGCCCACCGGCCCTGCTGCCGTCGCGCCACACGCTGTGAGACCGCGGTGGCCGTGCCCGCGACGACGGCCGTGCGTACCGCTCCACGCAGTAGACCGGGCATGATGCCGTCCCCTTCCGGTGGCTCCTGGGCCTCCATTCGACCACCGCGCCGGGCGTGCCGCACGCCGTGCCGGGGCCGGCACATGGCTCCGCCGGACCGGGCATCGGGAGGACCGTCGCGAGCGGGAGGGGGTGACGGGCGATTGCGCCGACTGGTCGCGCCCGGCATGACAGGGCCGGCGCTTCGGGGCAGCGTTGCCTTCGCACCGCTCTCCGCACAGACGAGGACGCTCACCATGGCAGATCTCCGGCGGCACGGCATCCGCGCCGGCGCCCTGTTCCTTCTGCTCGGCGCCGCGGGCTGCTCCGGCCTGACCCCCAAAGCGGTGGGCTCGCTGGTGTACACCACTCCCGACAACAAGGTGGTGCAGCTCGACAGTCCGTCGGTGGACGGCTGCCACCAGCTGCCGCCCACGGGTGCCCGGTCCGTCGCCAACAACACGCTCAGCGACGTGATCCTGCACACCGGCCCCGGGTGCACGAACCTGGAGGGCACGGAGAGCTACTACCTGGCGACGAGGACCAGCAACGCCGGCATCCCCGACGCGGAGCCGTGGATGAGCTTCACCGTCGTCGGCGGCAACGCCTGACCGGAGGTCACCGGGGCCCGGGCTCGCCGGCGTCCAGGGAGGCCAGCACGGCCTGCACGGGGATCCTGCCGCTGGCGACGAGCCTGCCCCCGCCTCGTCGAACCGCGACCGCGAGGGGCGCGGCCCACAGGTTCTCGTAGACCAGGACGGCGGCGGAGCTGCCCGGTTCGAGGACGGCGGCGGCGTCCGCGAGGTCGTCCTCGCCGAGCAGGCCCGAGGAGGCGCCCTGGAACACCTCGAGTTCACCGAGACCCTCGGCGGTGAGGTCGGCGATCTCCAGGCCGGCGACGCTCCCGTCCGCGTCCTTGCGGACGAAGGTGAGGTCGAGGATGCGGATGAGCCCGCGGTCCACCAGGTCGAGCAGGAGGGGGAAGGCCTCACCGGTCATGCGGTTGCCGGGGAACTCGATCACCACGTAGTCGATGGGGCCCATCTCGTCGATCGGGTCGCTCACGGCACCGCTCCCTTCCCCCTGCGCGATCCCCCGTGCCATTGGACCACCGGGACCGGGCCGGCGCACCTCGGCACGGGCCCCGCCCGGGAGCTGACGCGCCGCCAGTCGGCGCGCGCCCTCGGGCTCAGGCGGTGAGCCGGTACAGGCTCTTGGAGACCGGCAGCAGCCCGATGACCAGGCACAGCCCGATGATCGCCTGGTCCTGGTGGCCGTCGAGCCAGGTGCGCAGGGCCAGCAGCCGGACGCGGGCTGAGTGCCGGGCGACGAAGGCGTAGACCTCCGTCGTCAGCAGGCTGGAGCTGGCGATCAGGCAGTAGGCCAGCAGGGCCAGATAGGACTCGAGGTGGGACAGGGCGGCCTCGACGACGGTCGCGGCGCCCGCCACCACCAGGCCCCACGGCTGGAGAAGCACCGCGAGGCCCGCGGACGACCAGGCCGAGACCCGCTCCAGGCGGTTCGCCATGCGGGACGGCCGGTGGGGACGCGCCGCGCGGCGCCTGCGGTGCTCGGCGTAGCCCACCAGCCCTGTTGGTGCCGCTGCGCGACCTGCTCGACGGTGACGCCCGCGCCGCGTTGGAGAAGGAGATCGCCCGGCTCGTCGAACGGTACGGCCACACCCTGCAGCCCGACCGCCGCATCCTGCTGGAGCAGTACCGGCTCGCCGACTGCGCGCGCAAGGTCGTCGGGGTCGGCAGTGTGGGGACCCGCTGCTGGATCCTGCTCCTGCTCGGCAAGGACGACGAGGATCCGCTGTTCCTGCAGGCGAAGAAGGCCGAGGAGTCCGTCCTGGCCCCGTACGCGGGGCCGGGCCCGTACCGTACGCAGGGCGAGCGGGTGGTCGCCGGTCAGCGCCTGATGCAGGCGACCAGCGACATCTTCCTCGGCTGGGAGCGCCTGTACGGGGTGGACGGACGTCGGCGCGACTTCTACATACGGCAGTTGCGCGACTGGAAGGGCATCGTGGTGGCCGAGAACCTGAGCCCCGGCACGATGACCCTCTTCGGTGAGGTGTGCGGCGCCACGCTGGCCAGGGCGCACGCGCGGTCCGGGGACCGGATCGCGATCGCCGCCTATCTGGGCGGTTCGGACGTCTTCGACCGGGCGGTCGCCGGGTTCGCCGAGGCGTACGCGGACCAGAACGAGCGGGACCACCGTGCGCTCGTGGAGGCCGTCCGCGGCGGGCGCCTCCGGGCGGAGAGCGCCTGACGCCCTCCCTGAGACCCATGAGACGCGGTCGCGCCTGCGGCGCCCGTCACGGCCGTGACGACGCGGGACGAGGTGCCCGCCCGGCCGGCGGACGTCCGCCGCCGAGCGGCGGCAGAGGCGGGATGTCCGGGCCCTGCGGCAGCAGTTCGGCCGCCACCATGGCGACGACCACCGCGAGCACCACGACCGGCACCGACTCGATGTTGCCGAGCAGCAGCACCACGAGCACCACACTGCTCACGGGCAGGCGCATCGCGGCGGCGGCGGCCGCCGCCATGCCCGCCGCCATCGCCGGTACGACCCCGAAGCCGGGCAGCGGGGCGGCCAGGAGCCCGGCGGCGCCGCCGAGGAAGAGCGAGGGGAAGATCGGGCCGCCGCGCAGGCCGCCCAGGCACAGCGCATAGCCGGCGCCTTTGCAGAGCAGCACCGCGACCAGGGCCCCGGCGGGCCACAGGTGCGGGTGGGCGGCCATCTGCGCCAGTGCCGTCTGCCCGGAGGAGGCGACCTCCTGCGGGCCGCGGCCGGTTGCCAGCGCGTACACGGCGGCACAGGCTCCGGCGGCGAGCGCGCAGAGCACGGTGTGCGGCAGCGGCCTGCGGGAGACGAACACCGCCGCGGCCTTGCCGCAGGTGACGGTCAGGTGCACGCCCATTCCGACCACGAGGGCCAGCAGGACGCCCCACACCACGTCGCCAGCGTCGAGCGTGGGCGGGCGGGGCAGGCCGATGTCGAGGTGGGACGTCTTCAGTCCCGTCCAGCGGCCGAAGCCGATGAACACGATGTCGCCCACGCCGCTGGCGAGCAGGGCCGGCAGCATCACGGCGAACAGCTGCGGCCCGCCGACACCGGCGACCTCCATGAGGAGCACCGCGGCCACCACGGGGTTGCCGAAGATCGTGGCGATCGCCGCCGCCGAACCGGCCGCGCCCACCAGGGCGTTGCTCTGCGGGGTCGCCGGCGTGCGGACCAGGTCGCGGAAGAGCAGAGCCAGTCCCCCGCCGAAGGCGATGAGCGGGGCTTCGGGGCCGAGTACCGCGCCCAGGGGCAGCGCCGCCAGGGCGGCGATGACCACGCCGGGCAGGGCGGCGGGGGTGAGCCCCACGGTGTGCAGACCGCCCGCCGGGACGTGGCCGCCGCGGCCGGGAAGGCGGGTGACGACCAGGCCCACGATCGCACCGGCGAGGGTGAGCAGCGGCAGCGGCCACCACCACGGAGGCGCCTGCAGGCCGAACTGCCCCGGCAGCACCTGCCACAGCAGCCGCTCCAGTTCGTGCAGCGCGACGAGGAACCAGAAGGCCAGGAAGGACACCGGGATCCCGATCAGCGCGGAGAACACGAGCGACCTGCGGTACGCCGGACGGCGCAGCAGTTCGCGCAGCTCGTCGGCCTCCTGGGGCTGGCTCCCGGGGTGGCTGATCGCCGGCCTCCTCGCTCGCGAATGGGGCGGAACGGGTGATGTCCGGCGAGACTACCGACGCGGGGCCGCACGGCGGCGCAGGCCACGCTGGACGTTAGGGTGAGCCGACCGCGCGAGGAAGCGCGGCCCCGACGTATCTGGAGGTGCCATGGCCGCCCCCACCTGGGTCGCCGTGCCGGACGACTCCCCCTTCGGTGTCCACAATCTGCCGTACGGGGTGTTCACCACCGCGGACCGTCCGCAGGAACGCCGGATCGGCGTCGCCATCGGAGACCACGTGCTCGACGTTGGCGCCGCCGCCCGCTCCGCCGGAGCGGGAACAGCCGGGCCCGAGGCCGGGCTTCTGACGGCGCCGACGCTCAACCCGCTGCTGGCGGCGGGGCGTTCGGCCTGGACCGCGGTGCGGTCGCTGATCACCGCGTGGCTGACCGACGAGGCCCACCGGGCGGCCGTCGAGCCGCACCTGCTGCCGCGCGACTCCGTCACGCTCCGCCTCGCCTTCGACGTCGCCGACTACGTGGACTTCTACGCCTCGGAGCACCACGCCACCAACGTCGGCCGGATCTTCCGCCCGGACGGGGAGCCGCTGCCCCCCAACTGGAAGCACCTGCCCATCGGTTACCACGGCCGCAGCGGCACGGTCGTCGTGTCGGGGACGCCGGTGGTCCGCCCCAACGGGCAGCGCAGGGGCGCCGGCCTGTCCGCCCCGTCCTTCGGGCCGTGCGAACGGCTGGACTTCGAGGCCGAGATCGGCTTCGTCGTCGGCGGTCCGACGGCGCAGGGCGAGCCGGTGCCGCTGGCGGAGGCCGAGGAGCACGTCTTCGGGGTGTGTCTGCTCAACGACTGGTCCGCCCGCGACATCCAGGCCTGGGAGACGGTGCCGCTCGGCCCGTTCCTCGGGAAGTCCTTCGCGACGTCCGTCTCCCCGTGGATCGTGCCCCTCGACGCGCTGTCGGCGGCGCGCGTCGACCCCCCGCCGCACGACGTGGGGATCCTGCCCTACCTGGACGACCGGGGCGCGGGGACGCCGCCGCGCGGGCTCGACATCGCCGTGGAGGTCCGGCTGCGGGGCGAGGTCGTCTCGCGTCCGCCGTTCTCCACCATGTACTGGACGTACGCCCAGATGGTCACCCACATGACCGTGAACGGTGCCTCGTTGCGGGCGGGCGACCTCTTCGGCTCGGGCACCGTCAGCGGCCCTCGGCGCGAGCAGCGGGGCGCGCTGATCGAGCTGACGTGGAACGGCGAGGAGCCGCTCGTACTGGCGGACGGTACGAAGCGGACGTTCCTGGAGGACGGTGACGAGCTCGTCGTCTCGGCGACCGCCCCGGGGCCGGACGGCACCCGCATCGGCTTCGGCGAGGTCGCGGGCCGGGTGGTGGCGGGACCGGAGCTTTTCGTGAACTGACCTGCTCACAGGTCTGTCCGAGTCCCGGGTCGGCGTGATCTCCTACGCCTGACGGCGCGGCGTCCGGCCACGGCGCGCCGCGCCGTCGCGCAGGTACGCACACCCGCCCCGAGACGACCCGGACCCGCAGGGGAGCCATGTCCGAGACGCTGCCCTCCGCACCCGCCGAGGACGCCGGCCGCGCGTCCGCCCCGCCGCTGCCCCGGCAGGTGCGGATCGGCTACGGCCTGGGGTCGCTGGGCACCGGCACCTTCGGCACGGTGCCGGGGCTGATCCTGCTCTACTACCTCACCAATGTGCTGGCCGTCCCGGCGGCCGTGGCGGGCGCCGCCGTCTTCCTCCCCAAGGCGTGGGACGTGCTGATCAACCCCCTGGTGGGCGCGGCGGCCGACCGCAGCCGCCTGCAGGGCGGTTCGCGACGGCCGTTCCTGCTGGCCGGGGCGCTGACGCTGCCGCCGCTGTTCGCGCTGGTCTTCGCGGCACCGCCGCTGCGCGGGGCCGCGGCCGCCGGCTACGTGGCGGTGCTCTTCCTGCTGGCCGCCACCGCCTACGCGGTCTTCCAGGTGCCGTACGTGACGATGCCCGCGGAGATGACGGAGGACCCGGACGAGCGCGCCCGGGTCCTGGGCTGGCGCGTGGGGTTCCTCGGGGTGGCGATCCTGCTGTCGGGGGCGCTGGCACCGGCGGTCGCCCACGAGAACGGCGACACCCCCGCGAGCTACCGGCTGATGGGGGCAGTTGTGGCGGTGCTGCTGCTGGCCGGGATGCTGGGCGCCTGGCGCTTCACCCGGCACGCCCCGTCGGTCGCCCGCAGCGAACCGGAACCCTCGCTGCGGGCGCAGTTGGCGGCTGCCCGCGACAACCGGCCGTTCCTCTTCCTGGTGGGGATGTGGACGCTGCAGGCGCTCGCCGTGGGAATCATGCTGGCCGGGGTGCAGTACTACGCGACGTACACCCTCGGCGCGGCCGGGGCCGTCACCCCGCTGTTCGTCTGCATGATCGGCCCGCTGGTGCTGGTGATGCCGCTGTGGAACCGGCTGGCCAGAGCGCGCGGCGTGAAGTACGCGCAGTGGTGCGCCTCGCTGCTCTTCGTCGTCGCGGCCGCCCTGCTGGCCCTCACCCCGTACGCGGGGCCGGGTCTCGGCTACCCGGCGGTCGCGGCCGTGGGGATCGCCTACGCGGGGCTGCAGTTGCTGCCGCTGACGATGCTCGCCGACACCCTGGCCGCGGACGCGGTCCGCACGGGGCGGCGGCGGGCGGCCACCTTCACGGGGCTGTGGACGGCGGCCGAGACCCTGGCGTTCGCGCTGGGCGCCGGGGCGTTCGCCCTGGTGCTGGCGGTGAGCGGGTTCCGTTCCTCGGACGCCGCGCACCACGCCGACCAGCCGGACTCGGCCCTGACCGGCATCAACGCCGGCATGAGCGTGCTGCCCGCGGTGCTCGCCGCCGCGAGCCTGTGGCTGCTCCACCGCTACCGGGAGGACCCCGCCGGTCCCGTCCCGCAGACCCCCGCCCGTACCGACCCGCCCGAGGACACCGACGACCATGCCCAGTGAGCCCGTTCCCTCTCCCGCCCTCCCGCAGGGCAGCCCCGCCGACGAGGTGCTGGCGCGGCTGGCCGGGCTGCGCGCCCAGGACGCCCCCACCCGCGGCGGCCGCACCTTCGCGTACGTCTACGACTCCGGGCTGTCCGGCGTCGACGAGCTGGCCGCTTCGGCGTACACGGAGTTCGCCACCGTCAACGGGCTGGACATGACGGTCTTCCCCAGCGTCGCGCGGCTGGAGAACGACCTGGTCGCCGCCGCCGTGGCGCTGCTGGGCACCCCCGGCGCCCAGGGCACCTTCACCAGCGGCGGCACCGAGTCGATCCTGCTGGCCGTGAAGACCGCCCGGGACCACGCCCGCGCGGTGCGCGGGGTGACCTCGCCCCAACTGGTCCTGCCCTCCACCGCGCACGCCGCCTTCCACAAGGCCGCCGCCTACCTGGGCCTGGAGACCGTGGTGGTGCCGGTGGACCGGGACACGTTGCGGGCCGACCCGGCCGCGACGGCGGCGGCGATCACCGACCGCACGGCGCTGGTGGTGGCCTCGGCGCCCTCGTACGCCCACGGGGTGGTCGACCCGGTCGCGGAGATCGCCGCCGCGGCGGCCGGCCGCGGTGTGCTGTGCCACGTCGACGCCTGCATCGGCGGCTGGCTCCTGCCCTACCTGCGGCGCGCCGGGCGGCACGTGCCGGACTTCGACCTGTCGGTGCCCGGGGTGACCTCGCTCTCGGTGGACCTGCACAAGTACGGGTACGCGGACAAGGGCGCCTCCGTGCTGCTCTACCGGGATGCCGCGCTCCGCCGCCACCAGTACTTCGCGCACGCGGGCTGGCCGGGCTACCCCGTGGTCAACCCCACGGCGCAGGGCACCAAGTCGGCCGGGCTGCTCGCCCAGGCGTGGGCGGTGCAGCGGCACATCGGCGAGGACGGCTACGGGGCGCTCGCCGAGCGCACCGCCGCGGCCGCCGACCGGCTGCTGCCGGGGCTGCGTGCAGTCGAGGGGGTGCGGGTGCTCGGCGATCCGCAGGCCGGGCTCGTCGCGTTCACCCTGGCCGGCGCCGACGGCGCGCCGGATCTGAGCCTGCTGCTCCACCTCGCCGACGAGATGCGCGAACGCGGCTGGTACCTGCAGCCGCAGCTGTCCTTCGACGGGCTGCCGCCCAACCTGCACCTGACCCTGACCCCCGCGGCGGCCGGGCTGGTCGACGCGCTCCTCACCGACCTGGACGCGGCGCTGAAGGCGGCGCGCGCCCTGGAGCCGGTGGCGGTGGACCCGGCGATCGCGGAGTTCGCGGCCGGGCTCGATCCGGACACCCTGGGGCCGGAGGAGGTGGAGGCGGTGCTGGCCTTCGCCGGTATGGGCGGCGGCACCGCGCTGCCGCGACGGATGGCGCCGGTGCTCGCACTGCTCGACGCGCTGCCCGTCCCGCTCAAGGAGCGGCTGCTCACGGAGTTCGTCGGGGCGGTCTTCCGCGTCTGACGGCGCGCGGCCGGGCCTGCCGGAAGCACCTCGGCGGTGGCCGACCCGGCCACCGCGGAAACCGCCGTTCACGGCGGCGGAGGACGGTGTCCCCGGCCCCGCACCTCGACCGGCGGCCACCCGAGGACGCCACGTGGCGCGCACCGCGCAGCGCGTGGGCGGCGGGCAGGGCCGGGGAACTCCGGCTCGCCGCGCAGCGGTCAGCGTTCGCGGCCGCGCGGCTTCAGGGGGGTCGCGGGCATCTCCGGGGCCAGGAGGCGGTCGCCGTCGTAGCCGTGCACGGTGCCGAAGGCACTTCCGGTGTTCCACTCCTCGCGTGCGCGGGCGATCTCCTCGCCGCTGCGGGCGACGAAGTTCCACCACATGACCAGCTTCTCCCCGAACGGCTCGCCGCCCAGCAGCATCAGGCCCGCGTCGGAGTCCGCGCGCAGCGGCAGCCCGGTCCGTCCGCAGCCCAGGTAGAGCATCGATCCGGCCTCCACGGGCACGCCGTCCACCTCGGCCCGGCCCGACATCGACAGCACCGCGTACTCGAAGTCGCGCTCCAGCGGCAGCGTCACGTCGGTGCCCGCGGCGAGGGCGAGGTCGGCGCCGACGATGGGCGTGTGGACGGTGCCGGGCGAGGCCGCGCCGTCCAGCCCGCCGAGGATCACGGTGGCGGTGAGGCCGCCCCCGCCCCGCAGCACCGGCAGGTCGGCGTGGTGCTCGAAGGCGGGCCCGCCGTGGCGTGCGGCCTCCGGGAGGGCGACCCACAGCTGGGCGCCGTGCAGGAGGCGGGCGTGCTCGCGCGGGGACTCCTCCGAGTGGGCGATGCCCCGGCCCGAGGTCATCAGGCCCAGTTCCCGCGGGCGCACGGTCTGCAGGCTGCCGAGGGTGTCGCGGTGCAGCACCTCGCCCTCGTGCAGCCAGCTGACGGTCTGCAGCCCGATGTGCGGGTGCGGGGGGACCTGCATTCCGGGCTGGTCCGCGATGTCGTCGGGACCGTAGTGGTCGACGAAGCACCAGGCACCGACCATGCGGCGGCCGAGGTTGGGCAGCAGGCGCCGTACGGCGGTGCTCTCGCCGAGCGGCACGAGGCGTCCGGTGAGCAGGTCGTGGACAGGCTTGGCGGACACGTCCTCGCGCCCGCCGCACGTGGCGGGCACGGGATGGACATCGAGGTTGCTCATGGCGCGATCATGCCTCGTGGCGCTGCCCGGGGACGAGCACCGCGGGGATGTCGGTCTCCAGCCCGCGCAGGTACTCGCCGAGCCCCTTGGCCTGCGGGTCGGGGCGGGTGGAGGCGGCGACGCCCTCGCCGAGCAGGCCGTGGACGACGAAGTTGAGGGCCCGCAGGTTGGGCAGCTCGTAGCGGCTGACGGGGAGTTTCGCGGCCTCGGGCAGCAGTGCGCGCAGCCGTTCGACGTCGAGCCAGTCGCGCAGCCAGCCGTAGGCGGCGTCGTCGCGGGCCCACAGGCCCACGTTGGCGTCGCCGCCCTTGTCGCCGGATCGGGCGCCGACGAGCAGGCCCAGGGGGGCGCGCACGGTGGGGCCCTCGACCGGACGGGCGGGCGGGGCCGGGGGCTGCGCGGGGACGCGTACGGACGTGGCGGGCGGGCGCGGCACGGCGACGCGGGTGCCGTCCTGGAGCACGACCTCGGGGTGGACGAGGGCGGCGGGGACGAGGGCCGGCCAGTGCACGCCGTACTCGGTGGGTCTCGGCGAGAAGTGCTCCATGTGCAGCCCGGGGGCGGTGGACAGGCCCGTTCCGACGACGGCGCCGAACAGGGCGCGGCCGACCTTGTCCTTGTCGGTGTCCTTGACGGTGAGGGTGAGCCGGGCTCCGGTGGCGGTGGGCTCGGTGCGCAGGTCGTACGTCCCGAAGCCGGACGGGCCGCCGGTCGCGTCGAGCAGGGACGCCTCGGCGAACCGGGCCTTGGCCTCGATGTCGGGGCCGGTGAGCACGAAGGCGGCCGAATTGCGGTACCCGCCGTGGTGGTTGAGGCACACCTTGAGGGTGTCGGGGGCGGGTTCGCCCCGGGCGCCGCTGACCAGGACGCGGTCGGGGCCCTGCTGTTCCAGGGTCACGGTGTCGAAGCGGGTGACGACGTCGGGGTTGAGGTAGGCGGGGCGGTCTATCTCGTACAGCAGTTGGGCGGTGACGGTGTCGACGGTGACCGCTCCCCCGGTGCCCTCGTGCTTGGTGATGACACTGGAGCCGTCGGCCCGCAGCTCGGCGATGGGGAAGCCGGGGCGCACGGGTCTCTCGATCTCGGTGAAGAAGGAGTAGTTTCCGCCGGTGGCCTGGGCTCCGCACTCGATGATGTGCCCGGCGGTGACGGCGCCGGCGAGCCGGTCCCAGTCGTCGGTGGCCCAGTCGAAGGCCCAGGCGGCGGGGCCGACGACGAGGGAGGCGTCGGTGACGCGGCCGCAGATGACGACGTCGGCCCCGGCGCGCAGGGCCTCGGTGATGCCCCAGGCGCCGAGGTAGGCGTTGGCCGTGAGCGGGCGCACGCCCGCGTCGGCGAGCGGGAGTCCGGTGGCCAGATGGGTGAACGGGTGGCCCTCGCGCTGGAGTTCGGGCAGCCGGTCGAGCAGGTCGTCGCCCTCCAGGTGGGCGACGGACGGGTTCAGCCCCGCCAGGGCGGCCAGTTCGCGGAGTCGGGCGGCCAGCCCGGCGGGGTTGAGCCCGCCCGCGTTGACGACGATCTTGATGCCGCGGTCCAGGCAGGTGCCCAGGACGTCGCCCATCTGGGCGAGGAAGGAGAGGGCGTAGCCGGCCTCGGGGTCGCGCTGCCGGGCCTTCCAGAGCAGCAGCATCGTCAGCTCGGCGAGGTAGTCGCCGGTCAGTACGTCGATCGGGCCGCCCTCGACCATCTCGCGGGCGGCCGAGAGGCGGTCGCCGTAGAAGCCGGAGCAGTTGGCGATGCGCAGGGTCTCACGTCGCTGGGTCATGTCCCTCGCCGTCAGCGGTGTCGGTGTTCAGATGTGGGTGGGGTGGTGCTCGTGTGCGGGCTCAGGCGGCCGTCGCGCGCAGCGACTCGACGTGGCGGCGGATCTCCTCGGGTGTGAGGTAGATGTCGGTGACCTCGAAGTCCTTCAGGGCGGCGGGCCTGCGGGCCTGGAACCCGGTGCGGACGAAGTCGTCCCCGGCGACGGCGTTGAGGAACCAGCCGGCGGCGGCCCGGAAGCGGGCGGGGAAGGTGCGCAGCGCGCCCAGGTGGTAGCCGCGGGCGACGACCTGGGCGGGGAGGCCGCTGAGCGGGATACCGAGGGGCTTGGAGACCGCCTCGACCCCGCCGAGGTCCACCACCAGGCCGAGGTCCCGGTGCCGGTACGGCTGAAGGGGGCGGCCGCGCAGCGCCGCGACGACGTTCTCGGCGACGGCCTTGCCCTGCCGCATGGCGTGCTGGGCGGTGGGCGGGCAGACCGCGCCGCCGCCGACATCGAGGTCGGGGACGGCGGCCGAGTCGCCGAGGGCGAAGACCCCGTCGGCGCCGGGGATGCACATCTCGGGGTCGGTGACGAGCCGGCCCTTGACGGTCTCGGTGCCCAGCGTGGCCACCAGGGGACTGGAGACGACGCCGGCGGTCCAGATGAGCGTGCGACAGGGCAGCTTGCGCCCGTCGGTGAAGGTCACGGTGTCGGGGGTCACCTCGGCGACGGACACACCGAGCGAGACCTCGACGCCGCGCTCGCTGACGATCTGCATCGCCTTCAGGCCGAGCTTCTCGCCGAGTTCGGGCATCAGGCGGGGCGCGATGTCGATCAGGTGCCACTTGATGAGGGCCGGGTCCAGGCGCGGGTAGCGCTTGGCCGCTGCCGTGGTCAGCCGCTGCAGGACGGCGGCCGTCTCGGTGCCGGCGTAGCCGCCGCCGACGACGACGAACTGCAGCCGCGACTCCCGCTCGGCCTGGTCCGTGGTGGCGGACGCCAGGTCCAGCTGGGCGATGACGTGGTCGCGGATGTACGCCGCCTCGGCCAGGGTCTTCATGCCGCGGCCGTACTCGGTGAGGCCGGGGATGTCGAAGGTGCGGGTCACGCTTCCGGGGGCCAGCACCAGGTAGTCGTACTCCCTGACGAGCTCCTCGTCGGTGATCTTCTTGATGACGACGGCCTTGGCGGCCGGGTCGACGCCGATCGCCCGCCCGGGTATGACCTCGCTGCGGTGCACCATGCGGCGCAGGGGGACGGCTACCGCCTGCGGGGTGAGCACACCGGCGGCGACATGCGGGAGCAGGGGCAGGTAGAGCTGGTGGCTCCAGGGCGTGACCAAGGTGATCTCGGCCTCGTCCTGGGTCAGCCGCCGCTCCAGCCGGTGCACGCACTCCATGCCCGCGAAGCCGCCGCCGACGACCAGGATCCTGGGTCGCTTCATCACTCGCCTCCCGTGGGACCGTTCGGGGCCCGATTCCCTACCCGCGGCGTGTGCGGATACGCCTCCGGCCACGCTCGCACACGCCTCGTCGCGGCGCGAACGGAGCGGGGGGCGGCCGCGAGCGGCACGCTACCGGCCCCGGTGTGCGCGGATGAAGGATTCGGCGGGACCGGCCCGGGCGGCCGGGACGGAGGTCAGCCCGCCGGTCGCGCCGGGGCCCGGGGCGTGAGGCGGCAGCGGGCCGGGGAGCTTGGCCGGAACCCGTCACGGGGCCGATCATGGGTCGCTACGGGCACCGCGGCCACCACGGGCCCCGGAACGGACGGGAGGGACCATGGAGGAGGCTCCGCGCTCGGCGGACGAGCTGCTGGACATCGTCGACGAACAGGACCGGGTGGTCGGCCGGACGACGCGCGGCGAGGCCACCGCGCGCGGCCTGCGTCACCGCTGCGTCTTCATCCTCGCCAGGGACGGCGAGGGGCGGGTGTTCGTGCACCGCCGCACCGCGCAGAAGCTGGTCTTCCCCTCCCTCCACGACATGTTCGTGGGCGGTGTGGTGGGCGCGGGCGAGGCGTACGACGACGCGGCGCTGCGCGAGGCGGAGGAGGAGCTGGGGGTCTCGGGTCTGCCGCGTCCGACGGCGCTGTTCAGCTTTCTCTACGAGGGGACGGGGCCGGCGGCGGGTCACACCTGGTGGGCCCGGGTGTACGAGGTGCGCTGCGACCTGCCGGTCGTGCCGCAGGCCGAGGAGGTCGCCTGGCACGACTTCGTGACCGAGGAGGAACTGGAACGCCTCCTGCCGGAGCGGGAATGGGTGCCCGACGGCCTGGAGGCCTGGGAGCGGCTGCGCGACTGGCGACGACGAAGGTGACGCTGATCAGCAGCGCCCAGGCGCCGAACTTGGCGAGGGAGACCGGCACCCAGCCGTGCTCCTGGTCGGGGTAGCGCCAGGCGCCCACGTAGGTGGCGGCGTTCTCCGCGACCCACAGGAAGAAGCCGATGAGGACGAAGGAGAGCGCCAGCGGCATCCGCAGGCGCGCCCCGTCGACCGTGAAGTGCACCCAGGTGCCGGCGGTGGCCCACAGCAGCAGTACGGCCAGCAGCCACCGCGCGTCGGGCAGCCAGTGGTGGGTGAAGAAGTTGAGGTACACCGCCGCGGCCAGGATCGTCATGGCCCGGCGGCGGTAGCCGGTCAGGCCCAGTTCGAACAGCCGCCAGGCGGCGCACACGTAGCTGCCGACGGCGGCGTAGAGGAAGCCCCCGTACAGCGGGACGCCGCCGAACTTGGTGAGCGCGGGCTCGGGATAGCTCCAGGAGCCCAGGTGCACCTTGACGAGTTCGAAGAGCAGCCCGACGGCGTGGCACACCGCGATGACGGCGACGTCGCGGCCGCGTTCCCAGCCGCAGGCCCAGAACAGCGCGCTCAGCGCCACCCCGTAGCAGAGCAGCAGGTCGTAGCGGGCGACGGGCAGCGGGGGCAGCAGCCGCGAGCCGGCCACGCCTGCCATCAGCGCGACCGCGAAGGCGCAGCAGCGCGCCTCCGTCCAGCCGAAGAGCACGAGTCTGCGGATGCCGGTGACGATCGGTCCCATGGGGAGGGGGACACCATCGGACACCGCCCCGGTTCCGGGCGGCGGGGCGCGACGCGATCAGTCCAGGGAGCGCAGGGCGGTGTCGACGGCGTCCTCGACGAAGGCCCTGCCGAGGCGGGCCCGGCCGACGACGCGCAGGCCCTGGACGAAGGTGGTGAGAAAGCGTGCGAGTGCCACCGGCTCCTTGTCGGCGGACAGCTCCCCGCGGGCCCTCGCCTTCTCCAGCGCCGCCGCGAGGGAGGACTCCAGCAGGCGCAGGGTGATCGCGACGCGGTCCACGGTGCCGGGGTCGTCCCCGCGCTCGGTGGCGGCGTTGACCAGCAGGCAGCCCCGCTCCGGGTCCTCCAGGTCCGCCTCGACCATCTGCGTCAGCGCGGCGCGGACGGCGGGCCGGATCTCGTCCGCGTTCTCCAGCAGTTCGACGAGTCCGCCGGCGTACTGGGAGCAGTAGCGCTCCAGGGCGCGGGCGTAGAGCTTGTCCTTGGAGCCGAAGGCCGCGTACAGGCTGCCGCTGCCGATGGAGAGCTCGGTCAGCAGGTCCTGGAGGGACGTCGCCGCGTAGCCGCGGCGCCAGAACAGGTCCATCGCACGGTCGAGGGCCTGGTCGAGGTCGAACTCCCTGGTGCGCGCCATGGCGCGAGCATACCATTTCTGGATCAATTGATACACTATGGGTCCCCTGGACCGCCCCTGGCGGGGCCGCCCACGGCGCGCCCGGCCGGAGGCCGCTCGGTACTGTGGGGCCGTGATCAAGCATGCGCGGGCCGCGGCCGGGGCGGTCGCCCTGTGGTTCGCCCCGGCACAAGTGCGGGCCGAGGGGACGACGCCCGACTACCGCTTCTCGCTCGCCAACGAGCGGACCTTCCTCGCCTGGCTGCGTACCGCGCTCGCGCTGGTCGGCGGCGGCTTCGCGGTCGACCAGTTCCTCCGGGACCTGCGCAGGCCGCTCCGGGTGACGCTCGCGGTGGTGCTGGTGGTCGGCGGAGCGATGTGCGCGGTCCGCGCGGTGAACCACTGGGTGCGGTGCGAACAGGCGATGCGGCGCGGGGACGATCTGCCGGTCTCGCGCTTCCCCGCCGCGCTGGCCGTGCTGGTGGCCCTGGTGGCGGTGGCCCTGCTGCTCGCGGTGACGCTGGGGTGGGCGGGCTGATGACCGCCCCGGGCGGCGACTCCCCCCGGGATCCGGGACTGCAGCCGGAGCGGACCCGGCTGGCCTGGCGGCGCACCACGCTGGCCTTCGCGGTGGCCGCGCTGCTGGCCGGGCGCGAGGCGGTGCTGCACGGGGTGTCGCCGGCCGGGCTGCTGGGGCTGTCGCTCTGCGCGTCGGCCTGGCCGGCGTTCACCGTCGTCACCCAGCGGCGGATCGCCGCCCTCGGCTCGGCACGGCCCTCCGCGATGGCGGGCGGGACGGCGACCGGGGCGGTGCTGTGCGTGCTGGTACTGGCCGTCGCGGGCGTGCTGCTGGTCTTCCTCGGCCCGCACTGAAAACCGACGTTTGAAGACTTCAAGCTAATGATTTACCATCTCAAGCTTTTGCGTACACTCGCAGACATGAGCGCCCCGACCGCCGCGACGACCACGCAGCCCACCAAGATCGAACTGCTGGAGCTGCTCGCCGCCATCGGCACCGCCCAGTGGCAGGACTTCGCCGCCGCCGCGGGCCGGCACGGGCTGACCTCCATGCAGGCCAAGGTGCTCGCCCAGCTGGGCGGCCCGGTGCCGATGCGCGGCCTGGCCGAGCGGCTGGTGTGCGACGCGTCCAACGTCACCGGCATCGTCGACCGGCTCGAGGCGCACGGCTTCGTCCGCCGCGAGGTGAGCGCCGCCGACCGGCGGGTCAAGAACGTCGTGGCCACCGACCTCGGACGCGAGACCATCCGCCGCGTCCGCGACGAGATGCAGGCCACCCACGGGGCGCTGGACACCCTGGACGAGAACGAGCAGGCGGCTCTCTACGCGCTGCTGGAGCGGCTGCGCCCGGTCATGGAGGCCCGCGGCAGGGAGCGCTGACGCGAGCCGGACCGGCCGCGGGAGACCGCACCGGGACGGGAACGGGACGGCGCCAGGCCGCGCAGCGGGGCGATGAGGGCGCGGACCTCGCGGTCCGCGAAACCGGGCTCCCGCGCGATCACCCGCACCAGCTCCGCGCGCACGGACCGGCCGCGCCCCGCCTCGACCAGGGCGAGCGACTCGGCCAGCGCCGCGGGGAGGTCCGGTCCGTGCCAGGGTTCCGCGGCGTACGCGTCGAACCAGCGCGGAGGCGGGAAGGACGGCTGCAGCTTGGCCTGTTCGTCGCCGAAGTACGACCACACCCGCGGATGCAGGGACACCCCGGCGACATGCCCCGACGGCAGGGAACGCGCCCAGCCGCCCGCGGTGTTCTGCTGCCAGCGCCAGGTGTTCGGGCTGGTCCGCCGGCGGTGCGTGACGCCCACGAAGCGCAGCTTGCGGCGGATCGCCGGCCACGGCTCGCGGCTCTCGCGCACCCAGTCGGCGAGTGCGGCGAACAGCGTGTCGTAGGTGCCGCCCTCGGAGACCAGGTCGACCAGCGCCACCGGACGGGTACGGCGGGCCAGGGCGTGCGGCGCGAGTCCGGCCGCGGCGAGGTGCTCGCGCAGCCGGGCCGTGTGGGCGGGCGCCGGGTGCCGGCCCAGGCGCAGCGACAGCGGCAGGCGCAGCGGCGGCCCCTCCCGGGAGGAACCCTCGAAGGCGCCGGTCAGCAGGTCGTACATGCTGTCCAGGGAGCGGCCGACGAAGCACAGGTCGGCGCCGCCCGAGCGGGCGAGCACCTTCCCGGTGCACACGGTCAGTTCGGGCAGGTACCACAGGGTGGGGCGCGCGGCGCCCTCGGTCAGCGCACCCAGCCGGTCCGGCGGCGCCCCTCCTCGGGCACGCGACAGCGACCAGCGGTACGGCTGGGGCGGCGCCGCCGCCGGTGTGGTCGTCATGATCCCCAGTGCAGCATCCCGACTCCGCGCCGGTCACCTGGTTTTCGGTCCGCCGAAACGTTCCGCTTGACGTGTCTCGAACATAGAGTCGCCCTGGGCGCCGCGCGGCGTCCGGCGGGGTGAGGGAGAGGCCACACGCGGTGAGGTGCGAGCGATGTTCCTGATCACCGGGATCCCCGCGTCGGGGAAGTCGACCGTGGCGCAGGCACTGGCCGAGCGGCTGCCCCGCTCGGCGCACGTCCGGGGCGACGCGTTCCGGCGGATGATCGTCGGCGGGCGGGCCGAGGCGCTGCCCGGCGACGGCGCGGGGGAGGTCGCGGCGCTGACGGAGGAGGCGTTGCGGCAACTGCGGCTGCGGCACTCCCTGGCGGCGGCGAGCGCGGACGCGTACGCGGCGTCCGGGTTCACCCCCGTCCTGCAGGACGTCATCCTCGGCGACGAACTGCCCCGCACGATCGCCCTGTTGCGCACCCGGCCGCTGCACGTCGTGGTCCTCGTCCCCTCCCCCGAGGCGATCGCCGCCCGCGAGGCCGGCCGGAAGAAGCGGGCCTACGGCGCGTGGACGCCCGCCGACCTCGACCGCGCCCTGCGGGCGGGCACCCCGCGGATCGGGCTCTGGCTGGACACCTCCCGCCAGACCCCCCAGGAGACCGTGGACGCGATCCTGCGCCACGCAGGACCCACCGGCTGACCCCGAGGCCCCGCCCCCGCCCCCGCCGTACGGCGGGGCGCGGTCAGGGGGCCAGTACGTCGAGTTCGCGCAGCGCGCCGAGGCAGATCTCGCGCATCAGGCGCTCCGCGGACTCCGCGTCGCGGGCGCGGACGGCCTCGGCGACACGGACGTGGAGGGTGACCGCCTCGGGGTCGGGGGCGCTGAACATGACGTGGTGCTCGGTGCGCCCGGTGAGCACCTCCGCGACGACCTCGCCGAGGCGGGCGAACATCTCGTTGCCGGAGGCGGTGAGCATCAGCCGGTGGAAGGCCACATCGTGCACCAGGTACTCGTCGAGGTCCGCGGCCCGGCCGGCGGCCGCCATCTCGGCGGCGAGAACGGTCAGTTCGCGGCACTGCCCCGGGGTCGCGGCCGCCGCCGCGAGACCGGCGGCCACGGGTTCGACGGCGGTCCGGAGCATGGTGAGCGAGCGCAGCTGCCGGGGCCGGTCCGCCCCGGCCAGGCGCCAGCGGATGACGGCCGGGTCGAAGACGTTCCACTCCTCGGTGCGGCGCACCGTGATGCCGACCCGGCGCCGGGACTCGACGAGGTGCATGGCCTCCAGGACCCGTACGGCCTCACGGACGACGGTGCGGGAGACGCCGTACCGCCGCTCCAGCTCGTCGATGCGCAGCACCGTGCCGGGCGGGTGCGCGCCCGAGGCGATGGCGGGGCCGAGTTCCGCCAGGACACGGGCGTGCAGGCCGCCGTGCTCCCCCTGCCGATCCATGGGCCGATCCATGGGCGACAGCCTATGCGGGAATCGCTTCGTATGACGATTTCATTTCGGGGCCTTGAATAAGTAGTACTTATGGCGTTTCCTGGGTCGGTCACGAAGCAGGGCCAGGCACACGCACAAGGAGGTACCCGTGGTGACCGAGGCAGGCCCGGAGGCCCCGCACCACCCCCTGGTGGTGGTGATGGGCGTGTCCGGCTCGGGCAAGTCCACCGTCGGGGGGCTGCTCGCCGAGCGGCTGGACGTCCCCTACGCCGAGGCGGACGACTTCCACCCGCCCGCCAACATCGCCAAGATGTCGGCCGGGCACCCGCTGGACGACGAGGACCGGGCCCCCTGGCTGGACGCCATCGCGGCGTGGATCGTCGAGCGCGGCGACCGCGGCGGAGTGGTCAGCTGCTCGGCGCTGCGGCGCCGCTACCGTGACCGGCTCCGGCGGGACACCCCCGGGCTGTTCTTCGTCCACCTCGACGGGTCCGAGGAGCTGATCGCCTCGCGCCTGGCGGCGCGGATGCAGCACTTCATGCCCGCCGGCCTGCTGCGCTCCCAGTTCGAGGCGCTCGAACCGCTGGAGTCCGACGAGGCCGGTGCCGTGGTCGCGATCGACGGCGGCCCCCACCAGATCACCGAACGCGCTCTGGCGGCGCTCGCTCACTGAGCCCGCCTTCCCCCCCTCCCCTCACGCGCAGTCCCCCCACGCGCAGTCCCCCCACCCCTCCTCCCCCACGGAGTAGAACGTGTCTGCACTCAGCGCCGAGTTGCTGGCCGCGGCCCCCGCGGCGACGGAACCGATCACCAGCGCGGGCGACACCCAGCTGGCCGTCGCCGCCCTCGCCGGCATCGCGGTGATCGTCCTGCTGATCACCCGCTGGAAGATGCACGCCTTCCTCGCCCTCACCATCGGCACCGGAGTCCTCGGTGCCGTCGCGGGCGCGCCCCTCGCCAAGACCATCGCCAGCTTCACCACCGGCCTCGGCACGACCGTCGCGGGTGTGGGCGTCCTCATCGCGCTCGGCGCGATCCTCGGCAAGCTGCTCGCCGACTCCGGCGGCGCCGACCAGATCGTCGACACGGTCCTCGCCAGGACGAGCGAACGGCGGCTGCCGTGGGCGATGGCACTCATCGCCGGCCTGATCGGGCTCCCGCTCTTCTTCGAGGTCGGCATCGTGCTGCTGATCCCGGTCGTGCTGCTGGTGGCCCGGCGCGGCAACCACTCCCTGATCCGGATCGGCGTCCCGGCGCTCGCCGGTCTGTCCGTGATGCACGGCCTGGTGCCGCCGCACCCCGGCCCGCTCGCCGCGATCGACTCCATCCACGCCGACCTCGGCACCACCCTCGCGCTCGGCGTGCTCGTCGCGCTGCCCACCGTCGCGATAGCCGGCCCGCTCTTCGGGCGGTTCGCCGACCGCTGGGTGAAGGTCACCCCGCCCGAGCACCTCACCCCCACCCGGGCGTCCGACGAACTGGAGAGGCGTCCGGGCTTCACCGCCACGGTGGCCACGATGCTGCTGCCGGTGGTGCTGATGCTCGGCAAGGCGCTCGTGGACGTCCTCGTCGACGACCAGGGCAGCCTGGTCTTCCGGATCTTCGACGTCATCGGCTCGCCGCTGATCGCCCTGCTGTCCGCCGTCGTCCTGGGCATGTTCACCCTGGGCAGGGCGGCCGGCTTCACCAAGGAGCGGATCTCCACGACGGTGGAGAAGTCCCTCGGCCCGATCGCCGGCATCCTGCTGATCGTCGGTGCGGGCGGCGGCTTCAAGCAGACCCTCATCGACGCCGGCATCGGCAACATGATCCTCGGCTGGTCGGACGGCTGGAACATCTCGCCGCTGCTCCTGGCCTGGCTGATCGCCGTCCTCATCCGGGTCGCGACCGGCTCCGCCACCGTGGCCACCATCTCCGCCGCGGGCCTGGTCGCACCCCTGGCCGAGGGCATGACCCCCACGCACGCCTCGCTGCTGGTGCTCGCCGTCGGCGCCGGCTCGCTGTTCTTCTCGCACGTCAACGACGCGGGCTTCTGGCTGGTGAAGGAGTACTTCGGGATGAACGTCCCGCAGACCCTGAAGTCCTGGTCCGCCATGGAGACCGTGATCTCCGTGGTCGGGATCGTCTTCGTGCTGCTGCTCTCGCTCGTCTTGTAGGCGACGCCCCCGCTTCGCCGACCGTACGCCCTTCCCTGGTACGTTCCATGCGTCTGACCAGGGAAGGGCGTCAAAATGTCACAGCTGCACACCGAGCACCCGTTCACCGAGGAAGTCGCTCCCGGGGTTCACGCCTACGTCCAGCCGGACGGGGGCTGGTGCCTCAACAACGCGGGCTGGGTGACCGACGGAAGCAGCACGCTGCTGATCGACACCGCCGCCACCGAGCGCCGGGCGCTGATGCTGCGCGAGGCCCTCGTCGCCTCCGGCGCGCCGATGCCCGCACACGTGGTCAACACCCACCACCACGGCGACCACACCTACGGCAACAGCGTCTTCGCGGAAGGGGCCCGGATCGTCGGCCACACCGCGTGCGTCACCGAGCAGGTCGCGGCCGGGCACCAGCTGCACGCGATCTGGCCGGACGTGGAGTACGGCGAGGTGCCGGTGGTCCCGGCGACGGTCACCTACGAGGACCGCCTGACCCTCCACGTCGGCGAGGAGGAGGTGCAGCTCCTGCATCCCGGCGTGGCCCACACCCTCGGCGACACGATCGTCTGGCTCCCGGGGCGCCGGGTCGTCTTCACCGGCGACCTGGTCTTCAACGGGGGCGCGCCGTTCGTCCCCATGGGATCGCTCGAGGGCTCGCTGCGCGCCCTGGAGGTGCTGCGCTCGCTGGACGCCGAGGTCGTCGTGCCGGGTCACGGCGGCATCTGCGACCCCTCGGTGTACGCCACCGTCGAGGGCTACCTGCGCTTCGTGGCCGAGCTGGCGGCCGAGGGCCACAAGGCGGGCCGGACCCCGATGGAGGTGGCGCGGGCGGCCGACCTCGGCGAGTTCGCGACGCTGCGCGAGCCGGAGCGGCTGGTCGCCAATCTGCACCGCGCGTACGCGGAGCTGGACGGCCTGCCCCTCGGCTCGCCGCTGGACCTGCTCCCGGTGATCACCGACATGGCCGTGCTCAACGGCGGCCGGATCCCGGAGTGCCTGGCCTGATCCCCGCCCGGGTCACCAGCGGCGGGTGACCCAGCCGGGCTCGGCCTTGCGCATGGCGGCGGCGTCGTCCCGCTCGTGGAAGGTGCCGTCGTCCTCCAGCCAGCGCCGGTGCAGCACGTCCAGAGCCGCCCGGTCGAGCTCCACCCCGAGGCCCGGGGCGTCGGAGACGTTCAGCCGGCCGCCCCGGAACTCGTGGCGGCGGGTGATGACGTCCTCGGCCTGCCAGGGGTAGTGCGAGTCGCAGGCGTGGTGCAGACCGGGCACCGTGGCGGCTACGTGCGTCATGGCGGCCAGGCTGATGCCCAGGTGGGTGTTGGAGTGCATCGACAGGCCGACCCCGAAGGTGCGGCAGATCGCGGCCAGTTCGCGGGTGTTGCGCAGCCCGCCCCAGTAGTGGTGGTCGGAGAGCACGATCTGGACCGCGTCCTTGGCGAAGGCCTCCGCGATCTCCGGGAAGGTCGTCACGCACATGTTGGTGGCGAGCGGTACGTCCGTGCCGGCGGACACCTCGGCCATCAGGGCGGTGCCCGCGGCGGGGTCCTCCAGGTACTCCAGGACGTCGCCGAGTTCCCGCGCCACGTGCAGCGAGGTCTCCACCGACCAGGCGCCGTTGGGGTCCAGCCGCAGCGGCTGCTCGGGGAAGGCCGCCGCGAGGGCCCGTACGGCGGCGATCTCCTGCTCCGGAGCGAACACCCCGCCCTTCAGCTTGAACGAGGTGAAGCCGTGCTCGCGCACCAGCCTGCGGGCCTGCGCGACCACCCCGGCCGGGTCCAGGGCGTCGCCCCAGCCGTCCTTCTCGCCCTCGCCGCCGGGGTGTTCGGCCCAGCGGTAGAAGAGGTAGGCGCTGTAGTCGACGGTGTCGCGGACCTTCCCGCCGAGCAGGGCGTGCACGGGCAGCCCGAGCGTCTTGCCGAGGGCGTCCAGGCAGGCCACCTCGAAGGCCGAGACCACGGAGAGCAGCAGTTTGTCGGCGGTCTGGACGCCGCGCAGACCGCCGGCGTCCACCGCGTCGGAGGTCTCCTCGGGCACCGCGCAGACCAGCGCCGCGAGGGCCGGCAGGTTGTTGAGGTCGTCGACTCGGCAGCCCTGCAGGGCGTCCGCCAGCGGCCTCGCGAGCTCCAGGTAGCGGGTGTCGCCGTAGGTCTCACCGACGCCGCTCACCCCGCCCGCGGTGGTCACCTCGACGATCAGGCGGGGGGTGTAGGGCTGGTGCACGCCCTGGGTGTTGAGCAGCGGCGGGTCGGAGATGAGAACGGGGGTGAGCCTCACCCCGGTGATCGTCAGATCCCTCTGCTGTGCCACTGCACGCCACCCTTCACGTTCACATATGTGAATACCATGCGTCCACCAGAACGCGACCCTAGGTGGCGTCCGGATGCCCGTCAAGAACGCGCAGGTCGGCGGCGATACGCCGTTTCACCGGACGGCTCCGGTACCCAGTCGGGCAGCGGCTCCAACGCCGCGCGCCAAGCGGGCGGAAGCCCGTCGATCCCGGTGCGGGAGGCGATGACCCCGCCGGCGATGGCACAGGTGGTGTCCATGTCACCGAGTCCGGCGACGGCCTCCCACAGACCGCCCTCCAGGTCGTCCAGGTGCCGCGCGGCGCACCACAGGGCGAAAGGGACGGTGTCCGGCGCGGAGACCCCGTAGCCGGAGCCCAGGACCTCGGCCGCGTGCCGGACGGAGGTGCCCTCGGGGAAGCGGCCCGCGGTGCGCAGCCCGGAGCGCACGTCGCTGCCGGGGAGCCGGTCGGCCACCCGTGTCAGCAGGTCACGCGGGGCCGGACCGCCGCGGCTGCGGGCCGCGAAGGCGGCGGCGAGCGCCACGGCGACCGCCCCGGCCACGGCCTCGGGGTGGTGGTGGGACACGGCGGCCTGCGCGGCGGCGGCCTCGAGGTCGGCGGCGAGCCACGCGCCCAGCGGCGCCACCCGCATCGCGGCGCCGTTGCCGTACGAGCCCTGCCCGCCGAACTGCCCGGCCACGACCTCCGTCCAGCGCTCCCCGTCGCCGATGCGGCGCAGGACGTCGTGCATGGAGGGGCCGTACTTGCGGTAGGGGTCGGCGGCATAGGCCCCGGCGAGGCCGGCGGCGAGGGCGTCCTGCCGGACGGAACCGCCGTTCTCCGCCAGGTGCCCGAAGAGCACCAGCGCCTGGGCGGTGTCGTCGGTCCAGTACCAGGGAACGTCCTCGGGGGTGATCCGGTGCGCGATGGCGCCCTCCCGCTCCTCGCGCGAGGTGAAGAACCACCGGTCGCCGAAGGCGTCACCGTGGGCCAGTCCGTACAGCGAGTCGAGGGCGGCGGGCGGGATCATGGCGTCAGTCTCGCAGCGCCGCGAACGCCGGTCACCTGCTTTTCCGGTGGTGGGCGGGGCGGCGGACTGGACGACATACCGACTGGTCGGCATGATAGCCGGGACAGCTACGGCGGCGGCGAGGAGCAAGGATGAGCGGGACGCAGAACCCACCGGGACTCGACCTGGAGCGGCTGCGGCGGCACCTCGACGCCGAGCGGCCAGGACTGCCGGCGGGCGCGCTTCGGGGTGAGCTCATCGAGGGCGGCCGGTCGAACCTGACCTACGCGGTGACCGACGGCGTCTCCCGCTGGGTCGTCCGGCGCCCCCCGCTCGGCCACGTCCTCGCGACGGCGCACGACATGGCCCGCGAGCACCGCGTCATCAGCGCCCTGCGCGACACCCCCGTCCCCGTCCCCGGGGCCGTGCTGCTCTGCGAGGACCCCGAGGTCATCGGCGCCCCCTTCTACGTCATGGACTTCGTCGAGGGCACGCCCTACCGCACCGAGGGGCAGCTCACGGAGCTCGGTCCGGAGCGCACCCGGGACATCGTGCTGCGGCTGGTGGACACCCTGGTCGCGCTGCACGCCGTGGACCCGCGGGCGGTGGGGCTCGAGGACTTCGGCAGGCCCGAGGGCTTCCTGGAGCGGCAACTGCGCCGCTGGGGCAAGCAGCTCGACGCCTCGCGCAGCCGCGAACTGGCCGGGATCGACGAACTCGCGGCGCTCCTCGGCACGCGCCTGCCCGCCTCGGCGCCCGCGGCGGTCGTGCACGGCGACTACCGGCTCGACAACGTCCTCATCGGCGCCGACGACACCGTCCGGGCCATCCTCGACTGGGAGATGTCCACCCTCGGCGACCCGCTCACCGACCTCGGGCTGCTGCTCATGTACGGCGAGCTGCGCCCCACCCCCGGCACCCCCGTCTCCGTCACCGGGGGCGCGCCCGGCCACCCCTCCCCCGCCGAGCTGATCGAGCGTTACGCGGCGGGCTCCGGCCGCGACGTGTCATCGGTCGCCTGGTACACCGCCTTCGCCTACTTCAAGCTCGCGGTGATCCTCGAGGGCATCCACTACCGCTACACCCTCGGCCAGACCGTCGGCGCCGGCTTCGACCGGATCGGCGCCGTGGTCCCGGCCTTCATCGACAACGGCCTGCGGACGCTTCAGGAAGGCTGAGCCATGGATTTCGCGTACGACGCCAGGACCGAGGAACTGCGCGGGCGGCTGCTCGCGTTCATGGACGAGCACGTGTACCCCGCGGAACCGGTCTTCCAGCGGCAGCGCGAGGCCGCGGAGGGAGAGGCCGTGTGGTCCGCGCCGCCGGTCGTCGAGGAGCTGAAGGCGAAGGCGCGCGAGCGCGGGCTGTGGAACCTCTTCCTCCCCGGTGAGCGTGGCGCCGGGCTGACCAACCTGCAGTACGCGCCGCTGGCCGAGATCACCGGCCGCAGCCCGCACCTCGCCCCGCCGGCCCTCAACTGCGCCGCGCCGGACACCGGGAACATGGAGGTGCTCAGCGAGTTCGGCAGCGAGCGGCAGCGCAAGACCTGGCTGGAGCCGCTGCTCGCGGGCGAGATCCGCTCGGCCTTCGCGATGACCGAACCCGATGTCGCCTCCTCCGACGCGACCAACATCGAGACGCGGATCGAGCGCGCCGGCGACGAGTACGTCGTCAACGGCCGCAAGTGGTACATCTCCGGGGCGATGAACCCGCGGTGCCAGATCTTCATCGTCATGGGCAAGACCGACCCGGCGGCCGAGCGCCACCGCCAGCAGAGCATGCTCCTGGTGCCGCGCGACACCCCCGGCCTCGAAGTGCGCCGCGGCATGCGGGTGTTCGGCTACGACGACGGGGACCACGGCGGCCACGCGGAGGTCGTCTTCCACGACGTGCGGGTCCCCGCGGAGAACCTGGTCGGCGAGGAGGGCGGCGGCTTCGCCATCGCCCAGGCACGCCTGGGGCCGGGCCGCATCCACCACTGCATGCGGCTGATCGGCATGGCCGAGCGGGCGGTGGAGCTGATGTGCCGGCGCGCCACGGGACGGGTCGCCTTCGGCAAGCCGCTGGCGGAGCAGGGTGTCGTCCAGCAGTGGATCGCCGAGGCCCGGGTGGAGATCGAGCAGTTGCGGCTGCTGGTGCTCAAGACCGCCTGGCTGATGGACACCGTGGGCAACCGGGGTGCCCACACGGAGATCCAGGCCATCAAGATCGCGACTCCGGAGAAGGTCGGGCTGATCCTCGACCGCGCCATCCAGTTGCACGGCGCGGGCGGCGTCAGCCAGGACTTCCCGCTGGCGGAGCTGTACGCGGCGGCCCGCACGCTGCGGCTGGCCGACGGCCCCGACGAGGTCCACAAGCGCTCCCTGGCACGGCGCGAGCTGAAGCGGTACGCCCGGGAGGGCTGACCCACGGCCTGCCGCGGCGCCTCCCCGGCCAGGTGCGCGGGGAGGCGCTTCGGCGCGCGCCCGCGGAGGCGGGCGGTGCGGAACCGGTCGGCACGCCCCGGACGGTGTTCCCGTCGCCGGGCCACGGGCCCGGCGACGAGCCGAAGAGCACACGGTGAGCGCGCCGGCGGCCGCGCGGCCCGGCTGCGGCCGGCCGAGGCGGGCGGCGCGCTCAAGCTGTTCGCAGAGAGCGGGTCCCACGCCACCGGCGTCGCGTCCGCCGGGCGGACGCGCGGATCACGGGGGTGGCACACCGATCGCCGACGCCGGACGCGGGCCGGGAGGGGCGGGATCCGCCGAAGGCACCGGGCGGGCCGGGGGCCACCCGGGCGGCGCCCCTTCCACGACCGCTCCGGCGGGCGGGGGCGCCGCCGCGGCCCGCGGCGTCCGGGCGCGCACCCCGTGGGGCCACCGCGGTGCGACGGCCCGCCCTCCACCGCGTGGAGCCCGTAGGCGGTCAGCCGGGCACGACCACCAGGCGGCCGGTCGTCGTGCCGTCGGCGACCCGCTGGACGGCGTCGGCGGCGCCCTCCAGCGGAACGCGCTCACTGACGAGGGGCCTGATCGCGCCCTCCGCGGCGAGGCGGGTGAGCTCGTCGTGGCAGCGGCGCACGGCGGCGGGGTCGTGGGTGTTGTACAGGCCCCAGTGCAGGCCGACGACGGAGTAGTTCTTGACCAGGGCGTGGTTGAGGCCGGGGCTGGGGATCGTGCCGCTGGTGAAGCCGACGACCAGGATGCGGCCCTCGAAGGCTGTGCACTTGGTCGACCGGGTGTAGGCGTCGCCGCCCACCGGGTCGTACACGACGTCGGCGCCGCGTCCGCCGGTGGCCTCCTTGACGACGGCCACGAAGTCCTCGCAGGTCCGGTCGACGACGACGTCGGCGCCGAGCTCCCGCGCCGTCTTCGCCTTGTCGGGCCCGCCGACGACGCCGATCACCGTGGCGCCCGCCGCCTTGCCGAGCTGGACGGCCGCGCTGCCGACACCGCCCGCCGCGGCGTGCACGAGCAGGGTCTCGCCCTCGCTGAGCCCCGCCCGCCGGTGCAGCCCGAACCAGCCGGTCTGGTAGCCGATGTGGAGGGCCGCGGCCTCGGCGTCGTCCAGCGCGGGAGGGGCGGGAAACACGCCCGCGGCGGGGACGACGGCGAGTTCGGCGAAGGCGCCGCCGGGCAGCGCCGCCGGGGTGATGACGCGGTCGCCCGCCGCGTGCCCGGCGACCCCTTCGCCGACCGCGACGACCTCGCCGCAGAACTCGACACCCGGGGTGAACGGCAGGGGCGGCCGCACCTGGTAGTGCCCGCGGCAGAGCAGCGCGTCGGGGAAGTTGACGTTCGCGGCGCGGACCTTCAGGAGCAGTTCGCCGGGGCCCGGCTGCGGGTCGGGGACCTCGTCCATGCGCATCGCCGCGCGCGGCTCCCCGTTCTCGTGCACTCGCCATGCCTTCATGCGGTCTGCTCCCGGTTCGGTTCAGGGCTGCCGCACGGAGTGCAGCAGCATGTCTGCGAAGTCGGCGGCGACCTGGCCGGCGGACAGCGGCCCGTCCTCCCGGTACCAGGTGCCGAGGTGGTGGACGGCGCCGAAGAAGAAGTCGACGACGAGATCCGGCCGGACCTCCTGCCGGAACACGCCCTCGCGCTGCCCCTCCTCGACCAGTGCGCGGAACTTCTCGTGGTAGCGGCGGCGGTCGGCCCGCACCGCCTTCTGCTTCTCCGGGCTGAGCTGGTGCATCGACCGGAAGAAGATCTTGGTGTCGTCGAGGTTGCCGATGCTGGTGACGACGACGTCGGCGGCGGCCTCGACCAGGCGCTCCGCCACCGGCGTCGCCTCCTTGCCGGCGATCGCCTCCAGGCGCTGCATCTGCAGCCGCAGCACGCGCCCGTAGATCTCGTGCAGGAGGTCGTCCTTGCTGCCGAAGTAGTGGTAGAGCGCGCCCTTGGTGACGCCGGCGGCCTCGACGATCTCCTGCACCGACGTCCGGTCGTATCCGCGCTCGGCGAAGAGGCGGGTGGCCTCGGCGAGCAGCCGCTGGGGTACCGCGGCCGCGGTCGCCTTGGGTGGGGTGGTGCTCCGTGCCATGGCCTGCCCTCTCTCCGTACCGGTGCGCCCCGACAGCATACCGACCGGTATGTGACTCAATCCCGCCGTGCGCGCAGCTCCCTGCGGAGGATCTTGCCGGTGGGCGTCTTCGGCAGTTCGGGCAGGATCTCGATCTCGCGCGGGTACTTGTACGCCGCGAGGCGTTCCCTGCAGTGCCCGATCAGCTCGGACGGCTGCGCCGCGGCCCCCGGCCGGAGGCTGACGTAGGCCTTCACCGACTCCCCCCGGTAGGCGTCGGGGACCCCAACCACGGCGGCCTCGAGCACCGCGGGGTGCGTGTACAGGACGTCCTCGACCTCGCGCGGCCACACCTTGAAGCCGGACGCGTTGATCATGTCCTTCTTGCGGTCGACGACGTAGAGCCAGCCCTCCTCGTCCATGAAGCCGATGTCCCCGGTGCGCAGTTCGCCGCCGGGCAGCGCCTCCTCGGTGGCCTCGGGCCGGTTCCAGTAGCCGGGCACCACCATGGGTCCGCGGACGGCGATCTCGCCGTGCTCGCCGAAGGGCACATCGGCGCCCTTGTCGTCCACGATGCGCACCATCGTGCCGGGGCCGGGGACGCCGACCGAGAGCGTCCCGGAGACGGGGTCGACCGGAGCCTCCAGCCCGGCGGGCACGGCGGCGCAGGGCGCGGTGCACTCGGTGAGGCCGTAGCCGTTGCGCAGGTAGTGGCCGAAGCGCTCGCGGAAGGCGGCGACCAGCGCGGGCGGCACGGGCGCGCCGCCGGAGTAGAGCAGACGGAAGGAGGAGAAGTCCTCGGCTGTGGCGTCCGGCCGGGCCATGAGCGCCATGTAGGCGGTCGAGGGGCCGACCATGTACGCCGGGCGGTGCTCGCGTAGGGCGTCGAGGACGACGCCCGGCTCGAAGCGGTACGCGAGCGCGACGGTGGAGCCCGCGACGATGCCGGCGGCCAGCTGGCAGACCATGCCGGTGATGTGGAACAGCGGGGCGAGCGCGAAGAGCGTGGCGCCGTCGGGCAGGACGCTGTGCGCGCGCTGCCGGTCGGCGTTGTAGCTGATGTTGCCGTGGGTGTTCATCGCACCCTTGGGAACGCCGCTGGTGCCCGAGGTGTAGCTGATCAGCGCGATGTCGTCGGCGGTCAGGCCGGGATCGGGCGGCGGCGGGCCGGGGGTGCCCTCCCTGGCGGCGGCCAGCAGGTCGTCCGCGTCCTCGGACGGGGTGCGCCGCCCGGGCAGCACGCGCTCGTCATCCCTGGTCTGCAGGTCGAGTTCACTGGTAGTCAGCGGGATCCGCACCGGCGAGCCGGCCGCGGTGGCGCGGATGTGCGCGTCCCAGGCCCGGTCGGAGCAGACGAGGGCGGTGACCCCGGCGTCCTCCAGCACGTGGGCGAGTTCGCGCTCCTTGTACATGGGGTTGACCGGCACGACCGTGCCGCCGGCCTTCCAGGCGCCGAGCAGCGCGACCGCGAACTGCGGCACGTTCTGCAGGACGATCGCCAGCCGGTCGCCGCGCGCGAAGCCGCGGGCGGCGAGGTACCGGGCGAGCCCGTCGGACATCTCGTCGAGCTCGCGGTAGACCACGCGGCCGTCGAAGTACGCGAGCGCGGTGCGGTCGGGGACCCGGGCGACGACCTCGCGGAACGCGTGCAGGAGCGTGACCGGCGGGTCGGGGAGGGTCTGCAGCTCCTCGTCGAAGTGCCGCAGCCACGGTTCGCTCTCGTACGGGCTCACGCGCCGGACGCCTCCTCCAGCTTCCGCTGCACCCGGTTCATGCCGCCGATCCATCGTTCGGTGTCCCCGGCGCGGGCGGCGTAGTAGGCGCCCGTCCCGGGGTGCGGCAGGATCAGGAAGCGCTCGTCGGCGATGCCCTGGAACACGGCCTCGGCGACGTCCTCCGGCTCGATGGCGTCGGGGGCGAGCACGAGGTCGCCCGCGGGCCCGGCCGCGCGCAGCATGCCGGTGCGCACGCCCTCCGGGCAGACGGCGTGCACGCGCACGCCCCGGTGGCGGTAGGTGACGGCGAGCCACTCGGCGAAGGCCAGGGCGCCGTGCTTGGTGACCGAGTACGGGGCGTCGCCGACCATGGTCAGCAGCCCGGCGGCGGAGACGGTGGCGACGAAGCGGCCCTCGCCGCGCTCCAGCCACTCCGGGAGCAGCGCGCGGGCGGCGCGCACATGCGCCATGACGTTGACGTCCCAGACCCGCTCCCAGACGGCGTCCTCGGCCTCGGCCCCGGCCATGGCGCCGATGCCGGCGTTGGCGCAGAACACGTCGACTCCCCCGCCGAGTGCCGCGCGGGCCGGCTCGACGACCGCCGAGGCGTCGCCCGGGACGCAGATGCCCCCGATCTCGTCGGCGACGGTCTTGGCGGCGCCCTCGTCCAGGTCGTTGACGACGACACGCGCGCCCTGCGCCGCGAATCTCCGGGCCAGCGCCGCCCCGATCCCGCCTCCGGCACCGGTGACGACCACCCGGGCATCGCGCAGCGCTTCCATCGCGTCTCCTTCGGCTCGGAACGGGCTCCCGTCGGCATACTAAGCAGTCGGTCAGGGCTTGGGAAGGGCACGCCGGGGAGGCGGCGGAATTCCCCCCGCGCGGTGTATGGCCGCATGCGCGGCGGATTGGGATGATGCGACGGCATCGGTCCGGGAGAACCAGGGGGACGGTCATGCCGGGGATGAGTGTCGAGCCGTACTGGGAGATCACCTTCGACGCGGACGGCGACCCCGACCTGGCGCAGCGCGACCGGCTCACGGCGGGCGTCGGCGCCAGGGGCGTCACCGACCTGCTGGTCTTCTCCCACGGCTGGAACAGCGACCGCTCCGGCGCGACCGCCCTGTACGACCGTTTCCTCGCCCCCGTCCCCGGACTGCTCGCCGGGCGCGCCCGGCCCGGCACGGTCATGGGCTACGCGGGGGTGCTGTGGCCCTCCATGCGCTTCTCGGACGAGCCCATCCCCGACGTCGGGACGCTGCTGCCCGGCCCGGAGCCGCTGCGGCCCGAGCCGGCGCTCGACGCGGTCACCCGTGACGCGCTCGTGGCGGTCTTCCCCGGGCACGAGGACGACATCCGGCGGATCGCCGGGCTGCTGGAGGAACGCCCTGACGGCGAGGAGCCGTTCGCGGAGTTCGCCGCGCTGGTGCGGCGGCTGACCGGGGTACCGCCGGAGGCCGTGGCCGGGCTGTGCGCGGACGACACCTCGGACTCGGCGCCGGGGGCGGAACCGGCCGTCCTGTGCGGCGACCCCGTGGCCGCCTGCGAGGAGTACGCGGCGGCACTGGAGGGCGGCACAGGGCTGCCGCCGGCGGGCGGCGGCTGGACACGGCTGTGGAACGGCGCCAAGGAGATGCTGCGCCAGGCGACGTACTACGCGATGAAGCGGCGGGCCGGCGCGGTCGGCGAGAGGGGGCTCGGCCCCCTCCTCGGCGGGCTCGCCCGCGCCCACCCCTCGCTCTCCGTCCACCTGGTCGGGCACAGCTTCGGCGGCCGGCTGGTCTCCTACGCGCTGCGCGGACTGCCCGACGGGGTACGTGCCGTGAAGTCGGTGACCCTGCTCCAGGGCGCCTTCTCGCACTACGCGTTCGCGTCCCGGCTGCCCCACGACGGAGGACACGGCGGCGCGTTGGGGAGCGCCCGGCTCAAGGTCGCGGGCCCAGTGGTGTCCTGCTACTCCCGCCACGACACGGCGCTCGGCACGATGTACCCGATCGCCTCCCGGCTGGCGGGCGACGACCGCGGCTTTGGACCGGACCTCGGCGACCGCTGGGGGGCCACCGGCCACGACGGCATCAAGGCGGTCGACGACACGATGGACATGCCGCTGGCCGAGGCGCTGCGCGGGGCGTTCCCCCGGGCCGGGTGCGTGAGCGTGGACGCCTCGGCCGTGGTGGCCCGCGGGGGGCCGCCCTCCGGGGCGCACAGCGACATCTGCCACCCCGAACTGGCGCGGATCGTGTTGCGCGCGGGCCGGCTCCTGACCTGAGGCCGTGGGCCGGTCGCCGGCCCGCGCGGGCCGTGCACGACGGGTCAGCGGTGGGCGGGGAACTCCACGACCTGCTGGTAGGTCGGGCGGTTCTGCCAGCTGATCTTGCCGTGCTTGATGCCGCCGAGGGTGCGGTGGATGACCGTGTCGGCGCACCACTGGTCGCCGGCCGAGCAGTTCTCGTCACCCGGGTACACCTGGGCGGCGGTCCTCGCGGCGGCCTGCTTGAGGGTGCCGGTCAGCACGTCCCGGCAGGCCGCGAGGTCTCCGCCGCCGCAGTAGGTGCGGGCGAGGCCGCCCCGCACGGGTTCGCCGAGCACCGCCCGTATGTCCTTGTCGACATAGGACCACCAGCCGTACTGGAAGGCGCTGCCGGCGTGCGAGCCGGTCGGGCCGTGTGCGGCCGACGGCGCCTCGTCCACCGTGAGGTTGGTGGTCAGCGCCCCGTACAGCTCGCTGCCCAGGCCCGGTTCGAACTGGGCCCTGACCAGCAGCGGCCACCACGCGTCCATGATCCGCACCGCGTCGGCGTCGGCGTAGGTGTGCGAACCCGGCGAGGTCTCCCGGCGCTTGGCACCGGCGGTGACCCAGTCGGAGAGCTTGGTGACGGCCGCGGACACCGCGGGGTCGGAGACCGTACCGCTGCGCAGCACCTTGAGCAGGTCGGGCAGGACGTCCTCGCCGCGCAGGTCGGTCAGCGCCGCGTCGGCCATCGCCCCGGTGAGCTGGGCCCGTGTGACACCGCCCGCCGCGACCAGCTTCTTCACCCGGTCGTCCAGGAGGTTGCCGCGGTGCACCGAGCCGTTGCCGAACCCGGCCGCGTCGTACTCCTTCGCCTGCCGGTTGTTCCAGGACACGTAGTAGTCCTGGCCGACGGACTGCGGGTGCTCCGAGGCGGGCGTGTAGTCGGCGGTGTTGTGGGCGGGGTCGAAGCCGCTCCACTCGTAGGCGGGCTCGGCCCGCACCGGGAAGGTGGGGTCGACGTCGGCGGCACGCACCGGGTTGGCGCCGCTGTTGAAGTAGGCGGCCTCCCGGGAGTCGGCGTAGAACCAGTTGAAGGTGTAGTTGATGTGCTGGACCGCCCGCTGGAACGAGGCCGCGTCGTTGACGGCGGCCGGGTCGTTGAGCATCTGGAAGCCGACGACCGAGTCGGCCTCGTGCATGTAGGAGCTGCGCAGCGCCACGTAGGCGACCTTCTTGCCGCCGACCGTCGCCCGGTGCGTCACCGGGCCGTACTTGGTGCGGTGGATCTGCATCCGGTAGGAGCCGGCGGCGGTGCCGTCCGCGGTGGTGGGCTTCCAGGAGTTGCTGCGCTCCAGCTTCTCCATGGCCGTGCAGGTGCCGCGGTAGAGGTAGTGCACGTCGTCCTGGCACAGCTCCACCGTGTAGGTGTCGGTGATGTCCTGGGCCGAGGTGGTCGCGCTCCACGCGTAGTCCTGGCCGCGGCCCAGCTCCACGTACATGCTCAGGCCGGCGAAGGAGGCGCCGCGGGCACTGATCCCGGGGCCCTGGATCTCCTGGAGCATGAGCAGCTGTGGCGCGAAGTAGCCGGTCTGCGGGCCGAAGACGGCGATCGGGTGGCCGCTCGCGGTGTGCGCGCCGCTCACCAGCAGGGCGTTGGACATGCCCCGGGTGTTCGCGGAGAGCGCGCTCGTGGTGGCGCTCTTCGAGGCCGCGGACGCCTTCGCGGTGCCGGCGCTGCCGGTGCGGTCGTGGACCAGCGGCTCCACCGTCACGCTCCCGGCGTCGGGCAGTGCCAGCCCCCGCGGGTTCTCCGGCCGGACCGCGTAGGGGAAGCTCTCACCGTCGTGGACGGTCAGGACCGCCTCGGGGTCGTCGCGCTCGCGGAAGGACTCCCAGACCCGGGTGCCCTCGGTGACGCCGTACTTCTGCTGGGCGGCCAGCAGGGACAGGGCGTTGGTCACCTCGCCGCCGCCCCCGGTCCCGAACAGCGCGCCGATCACGGACGCCAGGGCGATCAGGTCGGTGGACTTGAACCGCTCGATGGTGCCGGCGTTGGTGATGGCGTCCTTGTGGCCGGTCAGCACGTACTCACCGGGGAAGTAGCGGCCGCTGTCGGAGGCCGCGATGTAGGCGTTGATCCCGTCGACGTAGGCGTTGACGTCGGCCAGCGCCTGCCGGCCGCGCTCCCCGTTCTGCGTGGCGATCCAGTCGATCTGGGCCTGCAGGTCCTCCTCGGTGTACGGCGCGGCGCGCCAGAACTCCTGCTCCAGACCCTGGTTGGCGGGGGCGCCGCCGGCGAACGAGGTCAACTGGCCGCGCCCCACGTGCCGGAACAGATCCATCAGCCACAGCCGATCCTGCGCCGCGGCGTACCCGGCGCCGAACTCCGTCCCGTACCGGGTGGTGCCGGAGATGTGCGGCACGCCGGTCTTCCTGTCCCGGGTGATCGTCACGTCGCTGCGGGGGGAGGTCGTCGAGGCGACCTGTCCGGCCGGGACCCCGAAGGAGGCGTCGTTGAAGAAGTTGTTGATCGTGGCGTCGGTGAGGTTCTGGTACCCGCCGGCCAGGTTCGCGTACGGCCCGAGCTGGTCCTCCGCGTGTTCCGGCTGGGTACCGAAGATCTGGTTCAGCAGGATCTGGGCGAGGGTGGCGTTGCCGTTCTCGCCCGGCGGCAGGATGTCCGAGCACCGTCCCTGGCAGTAGTCGGTGACGGGGGCGGCGTGCGCCGCCATGGGCAGCGGCGCGACGAGGCTCGCCCCCAGCGCGAGGACGGCCGCCGCGGCGGCCGTCCTTATTTTTGTTCTGAACCTGCCAAATCTCGATCGCATGACCACTCCTCCCGAAGCGCGGTGTGACGCAGGTTACTTCGAGATATGACCGCCGAGTAAGGTGAACATGCGTCACGTTTCAGCTACGCCATCCCGGCTGGAACTCGCCGCCCCGGGGATGGATCCGGAACGCCGTCCGTTACGTCCATTCGAGAGCGATGCGACACCGACGACGGAGGTGGCACACCATGGCCGGATTCCGGAGCCTCGCCAGACAGGTGCGCGATCCCCGGCGCTCCCCCACCCAGCGCCGCACCTACCTGCGCAGGTGCCTCGAACGCTTCGCGCCCTACGGGCACCGCGCGACCTGGGACCACCTGTGCACCGGCGCGGGGATCGCGCCCGACGACCGCGAGCCGGACCCGGTCCGGCTCGTCACGGCCCTCGCGGAACTGGAGGAGGCGCGGGCGGTCTGGCTCACCTACGAGCGGGAGTTCGCGGCCCGCCGCAAAGAGGAGAAGTTCTACGGCATCCGGCAGCCCGGCGCCCTCGACGACTGGCACCGGCGCACCTGGGGCGGCAACGGCGTCGCCTGGTGCGAGGACCCCCGCGTCCACCCGGACGACCGGCTGGCGGACGTGCTGCGGCGCCTCATCGCGGCGATCGACGCGGGGCCCGGGGCGGGGTGCCCGGTCTGCGGCGAGGAACGCCTGCGGTGGCGGAACGGGCTCAACCACTACCCCGGGGCGGGGCCCGTGTGCGGGCGGTGCGGGATCGTGGTGCCGGTGCCGGTGCTTTGCGAGTCCGCGTTGGCGGGGGCGCGGGGGGCGCTTGTCCCTTCGGGGTGAGCCCGTGGGGGGCCGCGTGGCGGGTGCGGGTGCGTTGTGGTTGCGGCGCGTTGTTGTGTGCGGGTTGTTTTGCGCCTGTGGCGGACATCCCGAACACGAGCGACCGGCCGCAAGGGGCACCCACCGGGCAGCCCGGCGCAGCCGCCCGCAGGCGCGAACAACCCGCACACGACAACCGGCGGCACCCCGGACCGCGGGCGCAACGTACCCGCACGCCCCACCGGTCGCGACAACCGACCCCGGTCAGACCCACGTACTACCCAGCGGTAATGACACCCCCCTGCCCCCGGTGCGACGATGCACCCCACGCAACGCACACCCTCGCGCGAAGGGGACGGGACCGGCCATGGCGGAGCTGCACGATCTGACGGCGCTGGAGCAGGGGAAGGCGATCAGGGCCGGGGAGGTCTCCCCGACGGAACTCGCCGAGCACTATCTGGACCGCGTCGACCGGCACAACGACACCCTCGGGGCGTTCATCACCGTCACCCCGGAGATCGCCCGCAAGCAGGCCGCCGACGCCGAGTCGGAGGCGCTCGCGGCCCGGCGCGACGACCGCCGGCCGCGCCTGTCGCCGCTGCACGGCGTCCCGGTGCCGGTCAAGGACCTCAACTTCGTCGCCGGCGTGCGCTGCACCCTGGGCTCGCAGGCGTACGCCGACCACGTGCCGGACGTCGACGACCACGTCGCCGCCAAGCTGCGCGCGGCCGGCACGGTGCTGCTGGGCAAGACCAACACCCCGGAGTTCGGGTTGCCCTGCTACACCGAGAACAGGCTGGCCCCGCCGGCCCGCACCCCGTGGGACCTGGAGCGTTCCGCCGGCGGCTCCAGCGGCGGGGCCGCGGCCGCGGTCGCCGGGGGGCTCGCCCCCCTTGCCCAGGGCAGCGACGGCGGCGGCTCGATCCGCATCCCCTCGTCCGTGTGCGGCCTGTTCGGCATCAAGCCCAGCCGGGGAAGGGTCAGCGCGGGCCCGGTTCAGCACGATGTGAGCGGCCTGAGCGGCAGCGGGCCGATCGCCCGTACGGTCGCGGACGCGGCGGCCCTGCTCGACGTCCTGGCGGGCCCGATGCCGGGCGACCCGTACAGCGCGCCCTCGCTGCCGCAGGGCGAGTCCTTCTCCTCGTACGTCGGCCGCGATCCGGGGACACTGCGCGTGGTCGGGCTGCCCCAGCCCCCCGTTCCCGGGGTCGAGCTGCACCCGGACTGCCGTGCCGCGTACGACGGCGCCGCCGGGCTGCTGCGCGGGCTGGGCCACCAGGTGGACGAGATCGAGCTGCCCGTGGACGACGCGATCCTGCACGCCTTCACCCGGGTGTGGGGCGTGATGGCCACCGTCTACCCGGTGGCGCCGGAGCAGGAGGAGCTGCTGATGCCGCTCACCCGGCACCTGCGCGCCGAGGGGAGCAAGGTGAGCGGCCCCGACTTCGCCGCGTCGCTGTACGCGTTCCGGGCACTGGGGCAGCTCATCGCCGACGCCCTGCTCTCCTCGTACGACGTCGTGCTGACGCCGACGCTGGCGCGGCCCCCGGCGTTCGTGGGGAGCGCGGGTCTGCGGAACGACGCGGACCCGGCGGCGGAGTTCGCGGGGCTGGCCGGTTACACGCCGTTCACGCCGATCTTCAACGCCACCGGGCAGCCGGCCGTGAACGTGCCGCTGCACTGGACGGAGGAGGGGCTGCCGATCGGCGTGATGTTCGGCGGCCGCTACGGGGACGAGGCGACCCTCATCTCGCTGTCGGCGCAGCTGGAGGCGGCCCGTCCGTGGGCCGGCCGCAGGCCGGAGATCTGGTAGCGGTTGCGGGGCGCGGCGGCTCCGTGCCGAGCAGCCGCCGCGCGCCGGGCCCCTGGTCGCCGAGCGCGTCGCCGGGGTTGGACAGGGCGCAGCGGTCCAGGGAGAGGCAGCCGCAGCCGATGCAGTCGTCGAGACTGTCCCGCAGCGCGGTGAGCCGGTCGATGCGGGCGTCGAGTTCGGCCCGCCATCCCGCGGAGAGCCGGGACCAGTCGGACCGGTCCGGGGTGCGGCCCTCGGGGAGGCCGTCCAGTGCCTCGCGGATCGCGGCGAGCGGCATGCCGACCCGCTGGGAGGCCCGGATGAAGGCGACACGGCGCAGGGTGTCGCGGGTGTAGCGGCGCTGGTTGCCGGGGGTGCGGCGGCTGCGGATCAGACCCTGCGCCTCGTAGTAGCGCAGTGCCGAGACAGCGGCGCCGCTGCGCCCGCTCAGCTGGCCGACGGTCAGTTCACGGTGCTCGCCGGGGATCCTCGCCACGCCCCGACTCTACTTGCGGCGCGGGACGCTCGTGCGCCACAACCGGACGCAGGAGACGAGCGCCGCGGCGACCAGCAGCGCGTTGCGGACGGCGACGACGGCGGTGCCCTGCCAGGTGGCGGCCATGACGTCCGTGAAGAACAGCGGGTAGTCGACCGTGGTGACGGCGGTGGCGAGCAGCACCAGCGCGGCGACCGGCCGCTGGGTGGTCTGCCGCATGGTCAGGCAGACCGCGCCGAGGCCGATCAGCCACACCAGGTACTGGGGGCTGATCACCCGGCTGGTGACGGTGAACAGGAGCACGGCGGCCAGCGCGGCGTCGTACGGCGTGGCCGGGGTCCAACGGGCCGCCTTCATGCGCCAGATCAGCAGCCACAGCAGGCAGATCCCGGTGAGCAGCAGGGAGGCGGTGGTGATCTCGGAAACGTAGGGGCCGGTGAACTCCAGCGAGCCGTAGTGCGCGACCACCCGCCCCGGCCAGCCGAACATCTCGGCGACGTGCAGGAAGGTGCCGCCGAGGGACTCGATCTCGACGCCGCGGTGGTGCTGCGCGGACAGGAAGCCCAGGGCGCCGCGGAAGGCGGTGCACAGCACCAGCAGCAGCCCGCCCGCGGACAGCGCGAGCGCGGTCCAGGTCTGCCGGGTGGTCCGGCCGCGCGGGGTGCCGAGCACGGTCAGTACGGGCCAGAGCTTGATCAGGGCGGCGATCCCGGCGAGCGCGCCGCCGAGCCGCGGGCGCGCGGGCAGCGCGAGCAGCGCCCCGACGGCGACGACGGTGACCATCAGGTCGTACCGGGCGTAGGGCAGGTGCATCAGCAGCGGCAGGGCGAGCGCCCACAGCCACGCGCCGGCGGTGCTGCGGCCGGGCCGGCCGGTTCCGGCCCTCAGCAGGAGGAGCAGGACGACGGCGTCGGCGGCGAGCGACAGCAGGACGAAGCCCTGGAAGTAGCTGAGCCCGGGCAGCAGCACCGGGGCGAGCATCACCAGCGCGGCGCCGGGCGGGTACTGCCAGGTCACGTCGCCGACGGGGAAGGTGCCGTGCGTGAAGCCCTCGCTCCAGTGGTGGTAGAGGAAGTGCACCTCCCGGGCGATGTCGCCCTGCCCGCTGCGCAGCAGGGCCAGCATGACGACGCGGCTGGCGAGCCAGTAGACGGCGAGCGCGAACCAGGTCTGGGGCCAGGTCGAGGGGCGCAGCAGAGCGGTGCGGGCGGCGGCCGGGGAGGGGGTGCCGCCGCCGTGCCGGACCTCCACCGTGTGCCAGTCGGACGGGCTGGTCTCCGTGGGGGCCTCGGCCACTTCCGTCTCCTCCACCGGCGCGAACAGGGACATACGGAGATGAAAGATAGTCACAAACCGGACGAGCGGCCGTTGATACGCGCCGGGTGCGGGGCGTTGACAGGGGTCCGCCGCGGACACCATGCTGAGCAAGCGCTTGGACAGCACGGGAGGCATGACATGGCACAGCCCAGGATCTTCACCTCGGTCGGCGAGCTGAAGGACGCCATCGGGGAGGACCTCGGCACGACCGGCTGGCTGGAGGTCGACCAGAAGCGGATCGACCTGTTCGCGGACGCCACCGGGGACCACCAGTGGATCCACGTCGATCCGGGGAAGGCTGCCCAGGGCCCCTTCGGCACCACCATCGCGCACGGCTACCTGACGCTGTCGCTGATCCCGTCCTTCACCCCGGAGCTGCTGCGGGTCGAGGGCGTGAAGATGGGCGTCAACTACGGGGTGAACAAGGTCCGTTTCCCCTCCCCCGTGCCCGTCGGCTCCCGCCTGCGGGCCACCGGCCGGATCGCCGAGGTGAGCGAGGTGCCCGGCGGCGCCCAGCTCGTCGTGGCGATCACCGTGGAGCGCGAGGGCGCCGACAAGCCGGTGTGCGTGGCCGAGACGGTCGTCCGCTTCTACCTCTGACGGGGCGCGTACCCGACCATGCGCAGGGCGAGATCGGCGTACAGCGCGCCGATCGCGTCCGGCGTCCGGCGCCCGTCGGGGTTGAACCAGCGGGCCACGTCGATGCAGAGCGACAGCAGCGCGACGGTGGTCCCCGGCACGTCCGGCACGTCGAACTCCCCGGCCCGCACGCCGTCGTGGATCACCGAGCGGACCGCGGCCTCGCTCTCCCGGCGCAGCTCCACCACCTCGGTGTAGTGCTCGGGGCCGAGCGCGCCGAGCTCGTACTGCACCACACGGCCCGTGGTGTGGTGCTCGGCGTGCCAGCGGACGAAGGAGCGCACGGCCGCGGCGAGCCGGTCGGCCGGGCCGCCGTCGCCGTTCGCGGCGTCCTGGAGCAGCCCGAGGGAGAGCCGGTGCCCGACGACGCTGATCTGGTAGAGCAGCTCTTCCTTGGTCTTGTAGTGGATGTACAGAGCCGCGGGGCTCATGCCCGCCCGGCCGGCGATGTCGCGCGTGGTCGTGGCGTGGTAGCCGCGCTCCGCGAACGCCTCGACCGCGGCGATCACCAGCCGCCGGGCGGCATCAGGGGTGATGCCGCTCCACGCCTCGGTCCGCTCCGACTGCTCCGCCTCCACGTCCATGGCGGACACCCTACATGGGCGCTGAGCAAGCGCTTAGATACCGAGCGGTCGGTCGGTGCCGGGCGGCCCCGTCAGAAGGCCGAGACCCCCGTCAGCTCCCGGCCGATCAGCAGCTTCTGGATCTGGCTCGTGCCCTCGTACAGGGTCATCACCCGGGCGTCCCGCAGCAGCTTCCCCACGGGGTACTCGTCGATGTAGCCGTAGCCGCCGAAGACCTGCAGCGCGTTGTTGGCGCAGCGCACCGCCGCCTCGCTGGCGAAGAGCTTCGCCTTGGACGACTCCGCCGCGAAGGGCAGGCCCCGGTCGACGAGGTCGGCGACCCGCCAGGTCAGCAGCCGCGCGGCGTCGACGTCCAGGGCGATGTCCGCGAGCAGCTCCTGCACCAGCTGGTGCGCGGCGATCGGCCTGCCGAACTGCTCGCGCTCCTTGGCGTAGCCCACGGCCGCGTCCAGCGCCGCCTGCGCGATGCCCACGCATCCGGCGGCCACCGACATACGGCCCTTGGCCAGGGCGGACATCGCCACGGAGAAGCCCTTCCCCTCGGGCCCGAGCATCGCCGAGGCCGGCACGCGCACGTCCCCCAGCGCCAGCTCCGCCGTGGCCTGGCCGCGCAGGCCGAGCTTCCCGTGCACCTCGCGCCGGGTCAGGCCGGGGCTGCCGGCGGGCACGAGGAAGGCGCTGACGCCCTTGTGGCCGGGGGTGTCGTTGGTGCGGGCGAAGAGCAGGACGACGTCCGCCCAGGTGCCGTTCGTGATGAACATCTTGGCGCCGTTGATCACATAGTCGCCGCCGTCGCGCCGGGCACGCGTGGTCAGGTTGCCGGCGTCCGAGCCGGTGCCGGGCTCGGTCAGCCCGAAGCAGCCCACCGCCTCGCCGGAGGTCAGCCGGGGCAGCCAGTCGCGCTTCTGCTCCTCCGTGCCCCAGTGGGCGACGGACTTCGCCACGAGCCCGAGCGAGACGGAGACGATCCCGCGCACCGAGGAGTCACCGCGCCCCAGCTCCTCGGTGACCAGGCAGTACGCCAGGTGGTCGCCGCCGGAACCGCCGTACTCCTCGGGAATGGTCAGTCCGAGGAATCCCACGGCGCCCAGCTTCTCGACGATGCCCCGGTCCACGCTCTCCGCCCGGTCCCACGCGGCCGCGTGCGGCGTGATCTCGCGCTCGGTGAACCCGGCGGCGAGCGCGCGGACCGCGGCCTGCTCCTCGGACAGCTCAAGATTCACGGCGCACCTCGGTTCTGCTTTAAATTATCACTGCTAGTTTCCCGTGGGCAGCCTCTACTATGTGCCGCATGGCCCGTCCCCGCAAGCCCCTGCTCAGCCGCGAACGCATCGTCGCCACGGCGCTCGTGCTCGTGGACGCGGAGGGACTGCAGGCCGTCTCCACCCGCCGCCTCGCCGCCGAACTCGGCGTCAGCGGGCCGAGCCTCTACAACCACTTCACGACCAAGGACGACATCCTGGACGCGGTCGCCGACGCCGTCATCAACGAGGTCGACCTGACCGTGTTCGACGACGGCCGCGACTGGCGCGACGCCCTCGTCGCCTGGGCCCGCTCCTACCGTGCCGCTCTCGCGGCCCACCCGCACATCGTCCCGTTCCTCGCCCAGGGCCCCGGGCGCCGTCCGGCAGGCCTGCGCATGGCCGACGCGGTCTTCGGCGGCATGACCGCCGCCGGCTGGCCCCCGGCCCACGCCACCCGCGTCGGCGCGCTCATGCGCTACTTCGTGGCCGGGTCCGCCCTGGGCTCCTTCGCGCGGGGCTTCGTCGACGACCCCTCGGCGTACGACCCGGCGGACTACCCGCACCTCGGCCAGGCCCACCTGCTCGCGGAACGGCAGCAACAGGTGGACGAGGGCGCCTTCGAGACGGGCCTGCGCGCCCTCGTCGACGGGCTCGCCGTGCAGTTCACCGCGCTGGGCACCGGCCGCTGAGGTCCGGAACTCACACTTCACGGCTCACAGTTCACATGCGTGCGCCGGTCACCGCCGTAGCCGTCACCGTCGCGGTCACCGCCGCCCGGGTCCCCGTCGCGGGTCAGGATCCGGCCACCGGAGCCGTCCTGACTCATGTCGTCGGTGTACTGCAGCGTCGCCTACGTCCCGGTGCCATCGGCCGCGAAGAGGCGGCGGGTCAGGATCATGGGAGTTCCCCTCGGGTGATGGGCCTGAGCGGCCCGGGTACGGAGACTCCCTCAAGCAAGCCGCGCGACCCCCTTCGCGTCATGATCCGGCATCCAGCGGCCCGACACGCGCGGGCGGCGGTGGGCGCACCACCGGCGCGACCTCGCCGAGCAGTGCCGTGAGCTCCCGGCGGCCGCTCCGCACGCGAAAGGCCCGGCGCGTCGACATGTCGACGCGCCGGGCCTTTCGCGCGTGGGTCAGCCCGCGGTGGTGGACTCCGCCGGGGCGACGGGAGCGGGAACCGGGGCCGGGGCCTCCGCCGGGGCGACGGGGGCCGGGACGGCGGCCTCGACCGGGGCGGCCGGGGCGGCGGCCTCGACCGGGGCCGCGGGAGCCTGCGCCGGAACCGCGGGAGCCGCGACGGGAGGCGCGGGCGCGACCACGGGAGCCGCCACGGGAGCGGCCACGGGAGCGGCAGGAGTCACAACGGCGGCCGCGGCGGCAGCGGCGGCCTTGGCCTCCTCGACGGCCTTGGCCTCGGCGGCCTCCTCCGCCTCGATCTCCGCGGTGTGCTTGGCCACGAACGCCTCGCCCAGGACCTCGCGGGCCTCCTTGAGGTGGTCGAGCTCCACCTCGCCGTTCTCGGCGACGTGGCCCTCCAGGGCCTCGAACATCTTCTCCACCGGCTCGTGCGAGCCGCCGAGGCGCTGCTCCGCGTAGACCGCGACACCCAGCTTCAGGAAGAGCTCGGCCGTGCGGCGGTTGACGGTGAAGTCGTGGATGGCGTCGCCGCCCGCGTCGAAGCCCTTCTCGATGACTTCGAATGCCTTCTTGATGAGACTCACGCTGTGCTCCCCTGCACGTGCCTGTCGGGCGACCGCCCGACTGCGACCTGTTCTGACCTGAATTGAACTCTTCTGCAACGCAAATGACCGAGCGAGCCGGTCCGCGCCGAACCCTATGGCAGTTTCCCGGCCGATGCGCAGCCGCCCCACCGTCAATCCGTGCCCGGTGGGCGGGGCTTGACGTGGCGGCGGAACCGTTTCACCGGGGCCCGTGCCCTCCTTCACACGTGGTTCCACGCCGCGGAGACCACGTGCGAAGGGGGATGGTGATGGGACGGGTGCGCGAGGGGGCACGGTTGGGGACCTGGGCCGTCGGCGGGGTCATCGGCCCGGCGGTGCTGTACGTGATCGGGGTGTTCGCCTTCGGCGGCGCGGGGTGGATCACCGCCCCCTTCCGCGGCGAGGCGGAAGAGCGCGGGAACACCGTCGGTTCCGGCGTGTTCCGGCAGGCCACGTACGAGGAGTTCTTCGACCTGTGCGAGGCCGTACAGAACGCCGAGGGGACGATCCAGGCGCTCCAGGAGGAGCGCAAGGCCGCTTCGGAGGTTCGCACGACGCAGATCGACCAGTCGATCACCGCGCTGAGGGCCGCGCGGATCGAGTCGGTCAACGCCTACAACGCGAAGGCCGCCCAGGAGCACCGCGCCCCCTTCCGCGACAAGGACCTGCCGTACCGGCTGGATGCCGCGGCCGAGCGCACGACGTGCACCAACTGATCCCCGTCTCCTCCCGGGAAGAGGACAGCACCGCATGAGGAAGTACGCACCTGCGGCGCCGCGCACCGCGACGACCCGCTCAGAAGACGACCAGCGCCCGCCCGCCCCTTCCTTCCTGCATCGCCTCGAACGCCCCGGGGATTCCCTCCAGCCCGATCCGCCCCGTGACCATCGCCGACAGGTCGAGCCGCCCGGCCCGCACGTGCTCCGCCAGCACCGGCAGGTCACGCGCGGGGTCGCTGTTGCCGTACACGCACCCCGACAGCGTCCGGCCGAAGTGGAAGAGCTCCAGCGCCGAGAAGGAGACCAGGTCGCCCTTCCCGCCGATGCCCACCACCGTCGTCCGGCCGCCGCGCCGCGTCGAGGACCACGCGGCGCGGATCGTCTCGGCGCGCCCGACGCACTCGACGGCGACGTCCGCCCCGTGCCCGCCGGTCAGCGCGCGGATGCGCTTCGCGACGTCCTCCCCCGCGAGGAGGAACTCCGTGGCGCCCGCGGCCCGCGCCAGGGCCTCCTTCTCCGGGGAGACGTCGACGGCCAGGACGGCGCCCGCCCCCGCGATGCGGGCGGACTGGAGGACGGCGAGGCCGACGCCCCCGACGCCGAAGACGGCGACGGACTCCCCGGGGCGCACCCCGGCGCTGTGGTGGACCGCCCCGTACCCGGTGAGCACGGCGCACCCCAGGAGCGCGGCCTCGATCAGGGGGACCCCGTCCGGGAGCGGCAGGACGGCGCCCGCCGCGACCACGGTCTCCTCGGCGAACGCGGCCGTGCCGAGACCCGGGTAGAGCTCGGTGCCGCCGCCCGCGAGCCTGGCGTAGGGCACGCCCGCCGCCGCGCCCGCGCCGGCGCACAGCCAGGGCTCGCCGAGCCCGCAGTAGTGGCAGGTGCCGCAGGAGGGTGCCCAGTTGAGGACGACGCGGTCGCCGGGGGCCACGCCCGTGACGCCCTCGCCCACGGACACGACCGTGCCGGCGCCCTCGTGCCCTAGGACGGCGGGTACCGGCTGCCGGAGCGTCCCGTTGGACAGGGACAGGTCGGAGTGGCAGACCCCGGCCGCGGCGAGCCTGACCCGCACCTGGCCCGGCCCGGGTTCGGGCAGGTCGATCTCGGTGAGGGTGAGGGGCGCGTTGACGGCGGGCAGTACGGCGGCGCGGACCACGGTGTTTTCTCCTGCGCTCAGGGCTGTCAGAACCAGCGGAACCGGTCAGAACTGGAGGGACTTGGTCTGGAGGTACTCGGCGAGGCCGTGCGGGCCGAGCTCGCGTCCGACCCCGGACTGCTTGTAGCCGCCGAAGGGCGCCAGCGGGTTGAAGCGGCCGCCGTTGATGTCGACCTGGCCGGTGTCCATGCGGCGGGCGAAGGCGACGGCCGCGGCGTCGTCGCCCGCCCAGACCGCCCCGGCGAGGCCGTAGACGGTGCCGTTGGCGATGCGCAGCGCGTCCTCCTCGTCCTCGTACGCCAGGATCGACAGGACGGGACCGAAGATCTCCTCCTGGGCGATCGTCATCCGCGGGGTGACGTCGGCGAAGACGGTGGGGCTGACCCAGTAGCCGCGCGTCCGCGGCACGTCGGTGCCGCCGGCGACGAGCCGGGCGCCCTCCTCGACGCCCTTGGCGATGTAGCCGCGCACGCGCTCGTGCTGCCTGGCGTTGACGACGGGGCCGATGCGCTCGCCCGGCACGTACTTGGCGGCGGCCGTCACGGCGAGGTCCACGGCCTCCTCGTACACGTCCCGGTGGACGAGCATGCGGGTCCAGGCGCTGCACGTCTGCCCGGTGTTGGACATGACGTTGGCGACACCGACGCCCACGGCCTTGGCGAGGTCCGCGCCGGGGAGGATGACGTTGGCGGACTTGCCGCCGAGTTCCAGGGCGACCCGCTTGACGGCGGCGCCCGCGGTCGCGGCGATCTGCCGGCCGACGGCGGTGGAGCCGGTGAAGGAGACCAGGTCGACGCCCTCGTGGGCGGCGAGTGCCTGCCCGGCGACCGGGCCGAGACCGGTGACGAGGTTGAACACGCCCGCGGGCAGGCCCGCTTCGTGGACGGCCTCGGCGAAGAGCTGGGCGACCAGCGGGGTGTCCTCGGCGGGCTTGAGCACGACCGTGCAGCCGGCGGCCAGCGCGGGGGCGACCTTGGCCACGATCTGGTGCAGCGGGTAGTTCCAGGGGGTGATCGCGCCGACCACGCCGACGGGCTCGTGGAGGACGGTGGAGTTGCCGATCCGCTCCTCGAAGGGGTGGGTGGCGGCGAGTTCGGCGTACGAGCCCGCGACCGCGATCGGGAGCCCCGCGTGGACGGCCCGGCTGAAGGCCAGCGGCGCGCCCAGTTCGGCGGTGACGGTCTCGGCGATCTCCTCGCTGCGGGCCGCGAGGACGTCGCGCAGCGCGGCGATACGGGCGGCCCGCTCCGCGGGCGGGGTGGCCGCCCAGCCGCGGAAGGCCGCGCGGGCGGCGCGGACGGCGGTGTCGACGTCGTCGGCGGTGCCGGCGGGCACGGTGGCGAACACCTGCTCGTCCGCGGGGTTGACGACGTCGATCGTCCCCGTGCCGGCGGCGGGCCGCCAGTCGCCGTCGATGTACATCCCGTCGTGCGGCTTCATCCCTTGTCCTCCCGGGCGGACCTGCCGTGGAACGCCCAAACTAGCGCCGATAGTTTTTCGTTTCCAGAGCGGTACCCCGTGCGGTGGATCACGCCGGGGTGACCTGGACGGGGAATCCGTTCAGGACCGCGGTGCCCGACAGGGGGTCGAGCAGCGTGCCGTCGAGCAACTGGTTGAGATTGGCCCCCGGTTCGCGGGCCGCGACCGTCAGCCGGGTGCCCGCGCGGTCGTGGCCCCAGCCGTGCGGCAGGCTCACCACGCCCGGCCGCACCGCTTCCGTGACCTCGACCGGGGCCTCGATCTCGCCGCCGTCGCCCTTGATCCGCGCGGGGGCCGCGTCGACGAGGCCGAGGCGGGTGGCGTCCTCGGGGTGCACCTGGAGGGTGCAGCGGTTGCTCCCGCCGGTGAGCGCGGGCACGTTGTGCATCCAGCTGTTGTTGGAACGCAGGTGGCGGCGGCCGATGAGGACCAGCCCGGCCCCGGAGGGGGCGGTGACCGCCGCCAGCAGCCGGGGTACGTCGGCGGTGAGCGCCGCGGGGGCCAGCTCGATCGTCCCGGAGGCGGTGCGCAGCACCTCGGGGACGCGCGGGCGCAGCGGGCCGAGGTCGATGCCGTGGGGGCGGTCGAGGAGGCGGCGCAGGGTGAGGCCGCCGGGGTCGGCGCCGAAGCCGTCGCCGTACGGGCCGAGCCGCAGCATCATGTCGAGCCGCCGCTCGTATCCGGTCTCCCCGGTGAGCGCGGCGGCCAGTTCGGCGGGGTCGCGGCCGTGGGCCGCGGAGTGCGGGTCGGCGGTCTCCTTGGCCAGGCGGTGGCTGACGGCCTGCTCGTCGACGAGCGCGGGGTCGGCGTCCGGTCCGAACCCGCCGAGGAGGAGGGCGAGCCGGGCGAGGATCTCCGGTTCGCCGGGGCGGCCGTCCTCCAGGGGGATCGCGGGCGGGCTGTAGCGGGCGTTGTTGCGCACGGAGAAGTTGGCGAACGCGAAGTCGTAGTGCGCGCCGCGGGAGGGCGGGGGCGGCGGCAGGACGACGTCCGCGTGGCGGGTCGTCTCGTTGAGGTAGGGGTCCACGCTGACCATGAAGTCCAGCCCCGCCAGGGCGCGGTCGAGACGGGCTCCGTCGGGGGCGGACAGCACGGGGTTGCCGGCGATGGTGACCAGGGCGCGGATCCGTCCTTCGCCGGGGGTGTCGATCTCCTCCGCGAGGGCGGCGGCGGGCAGTTCGGAGGCGACCTCGGGGTGGCCGGAGACCCGGCTGTGCCAGCGGCCGGTGGTGAAGCCGCGGCCCGGCCCGGCCGGGCGGGGGGCGCGTGCGGTGGCCGGCAGCGGGAACATCGCGCCGCCGGGCCGGTCGAGGTTGCCGGTGAGGATGTTGAGGACGTCGATCAGCCAGCTGGCGAGGGTGCCGAAGCGTACGGCGGTGCTGCCCAGGCGACCGTAGACGGCGGCGCTGGGGGCGGCGGCCAGGTCGCGGGCGAGGGTGCGGATCCGCTCGGCGGGGACGTCGCAGTGGGCGGCGACGGCCTCGGGGGTGAAGTCGCGGGCCAGTGCCCGGACCTCGTCGACGCCGGTGACGTGCCCTTCGAGGTGGCCGAGCCCGGTGAGTCCCTCGTCGAAGAGCACGTGGACGACGGCGAAGAGCAGCGCGGCGTCGGTGCCGGGGCGCGGGGCGATGTGGAGGTCGGCGAGTTCGGCGGTGCGGGTGCGCTTGGGGTCGATGACGGTGAGTCTGCCGCCGCGGCGGCGCAGCGCCTTGAGCCTGCCGGGGAAGTCGGCGGCGGTGGCGAGGCTGCCGTTGGACACCAGGGGGTTGCCGCCGATGACGACCAGGTGGTCGGTGCGGTCCAGGTCGGGAACGGGGACGGCGAGCGCGTCGCCGTAGAGGTGGCCGCACGCCGCCTGCTTGGGCATCTGGTCCAGGGTGCTGGCCGAGAACAGCGCGCGGGTGCCGAGTGCGCGGATGATCACCGGCGGGTAGAGGCCGCCCGCGATGGTGTGCACGTTGGGGTTGCCCAGGTAGACGCCGGTCGCCGCGGCGCCGTGGGCCGCGCGGACGCGGGCCGCGCCGTCGGCGACGGCGGCGTACGCCTCGGCCCAGGTCGCCTCGGCGAGCACGCCGTCGCGACGCACGAGCGGGCGGGTGAGCCGGTCGGGGTCCCCGTCGACCTGGCCGAAGGCGGCGCCCTTGGGGCAGATGAACCCCGCGCTGAAGACGTCGTCGCGGTCGCCGCGGGCGCCGGTGACCCGGTCCGCGTCGATGGTCAGGGTCAGTCCGCACGTGGCCTCGCACAGCGGACAGATACGCAGGGCGGTACGACTGCTGGCCATCGGGCCTCCCGGGGCAGGGCGCTTCCTCGTGTGCGGTCACCATACCGACCGGTATGCATGTCGGGGTAGCACTTGCGGGGACGGGGCCCGCGGCCTATGGCTCCAGAACACCCGCGAGGTAGGCGCGGAGCAGCACCTTCGTCTCGGCGATGAGCGCGGCCTCGCCCTGCGGGTCGGCGCGGAAGGCCATCTTGAGCAGCGCGTCGGCTGCCTCCACGCCCACCACGAAGGCGGTCCGCAGCCGCCGGTCGTCGGTCACGGACACGCCGGCGGAGCCGAGCGGGGCGATGAGCAGGGCGCGCAGCCGGTCGGCGACGATGTGGTTGGCCAGGTCGTTCACCGCCGGGCCGGGGGCGGGGCCGGCGAAGCTGACGAGGGCGAAGCCCGGCACGGTGCGCCGCATGGCGACGTACTGGTCGACGACGACGTCGATCAGCCGGCGCCAGCCGCCGGCGGCGCCCCGGTCCGCGCCGAGGGCGTCGAGGGCGTCGAGGCGGTCCGTGACCGCGGCGAGGTACGTGTCGAGGTTGCGGCGGGCGAGGGCGTCGGCCATGGCGCGCTTGTTGGAGAAGAAGCGGTAGACCGAGCCGATCGGCACGCCCGCGCGGGCGGCCACCTCGCGCGTGGTCAGCTCCTCGTAACCGCCCTCGTCGAGGATCGCCGCGGCCGCGTCGAGGATCCTGGCGAAGCGTTCGGCGCTGCGCTGCTGGACGGGGACGCGCCGGAGACCGTTGCCGCTGCTGTGCACGAGGTCCATCATGCCGGTTTTCCACAGGGACCGGCCGGTCCCTTGCGGGGTTGATTCCTATGGACAACCATAGGAATCGTGACCAGCACAGAGATCACCAGCACAGAGATCACCAGCACCGACATCCCGGACGGCAAGGACCTCGCCTACCTCTCCGGCTTCGGCAACGAGCACACGAGCGAGGCGGTCCCCGGAGCGGTCCCGGCCGGCCGCAACTCACCGCAGCGCGCCCCGCTCGGCCTGTACGCGGAGCAGCTCAGCGGCACCGCCTTCACCGAGCCGCGGCATCACAACCGCCGCTCGTGGCTGTACCGCATCCGCCCCTCGGCGGCCCACCCGCCGTTCCGCCGGATCGCCGGCGGGCGGCTGCGCAGCGCCCCCTTCACGCAGGCCGAGCCCGATCCCAACCGGCTGCGCTGGAGCCCGCTGCCGCTGCCGCAGGAGCCGGCCGACTTCGTGGACGGCCTGGTCACCGTCGGCGGCAACGGTGACGTGCTGCGCCGCGAGGGCATCGGCATCCACTGGTACGCGGCCAACCGCTCCATGGACGACCGGGTGTTCTCCTCCTCCGACGGCGAGCTGCTGATCGTGCCGGAGCGCGGCCGGCTGCTGCTGCGCACCGAGTTCGGCGTCCTGGCCGCCGGGCCGGGCCACGTGGCGCTGGTCCCGCGCGGGGTGCGCTTCCGCGTCGAGCTGCCGGACGGCGAGGCGCGCGGCTACGTCTGCGAGAACTACGGCCAGCCCTTCCGGCTGCCCGACCTCGGCCCGATCGGCGCCAACGGCCTCGCCAACGCGCGGGACTTCATGGCACCGGTGGCGGCGTACGAGGACCGCGAGGAGCCGGTGGAGGTGGTGAACAAGTTCGGCGGCAACCTGTGGGCCGCCGAGTACGGCCACTCCCCCCTGGACGTCGTCGGCTGGCACGGCAACCTGGTGCCGTACGTGTACGACCTGCGGCGCTTCAATGTGCTGGGCAGCGTGAGCTACGACCACCCGGACCCGTCGATCTACACCGTGCTGACCTCGCCCTCCGACACCCCCGGGCTGGCCAACGCCGACTTCGTGGTCTTCGCGCCGCGCTGGCTGGTCGGCGAGGACACCTTCCGCCCTCCGTACTTCCACCGGAACGTGATGAGCGAGTTCATGGGGCTGATCGAGGGCGCGTACGACGCCAAGGCGGAGGGCTTCGTCCCCGGCGGGGCCTCGCTCCACAACATGATGTCGGCGCACGGCCCGGACCGCACGACCTTCGACCGGGCGAGCGCGGCCGAGCTGGTCCCCCAGAAGGTGGACGACGGGCTGGCCTTCATGTTCGAGACGCGCTGGCCGGTGGTGGCGACCCCGGAGGCGCTGGGGGCAGAGCATCTGCAGCGGGACTACGACGGCGTGTGGCGGGGGCTGGAGCGACACTTCAGGCCATGACGACGAGCCCGAGCAGCACCTTCGCCCCCGACTCGCTGGTCCTGAACCGCAAGCTCCCCCTGTGGTACCAGGTCTCGCAGTCCCTGCGCGCCTCGATACTCGGCCGGCGTCCGGACGCTCCGCTGCGACTGCCGACCGAGGACGCGCTGGCGGGGCACTACGGCGTCAGCGTGCTCACGATGCGGCAGGCGCTGAAGGAGCTGGAGGAGGAGGGGCTGATCCGCCGTCACCGGCGGCGGGGCACGTTCATCGAACCCACCGCGCTGCGCGGGGCGCCGGTGCGGCTGCTGGGCTCGGTCGACGCGATCGTCGCCCAGCAGTCCGGGGACCGCACCAGCGTGCTCGGTCACGGCCCGGCGCCCGTGCCGCCGGAGTTCGCCGAGTACTTCCCCGGGCGGGCGGACACCGTCGCCTACCGCCGGCTGCGCTGCGACGAGTCGGGGGAGCCGACCAACTGGGCGGAGAACTTCGTCCTGCCGGAGCTGGCCGCGCGGATCGACCTGGCGGACCTGGCGCGCTGGCCGATGACGAAGGTGCTCCGGGACGCCCTGGGCGTGAGGATCAGCCGCATCACCGACACCGTCGAGGCGCGGCTGGCCGACCCGGACACCGCCCGCCTGCTGCAGGTGCCCCTGCTCAGCCCGATCCTGCACTACACGGGGGTGACCTACGACGACACCGGCCGCACGGTGGACGTCGTGCGCATCCACTACCGGGGCGACCGCTTCTCCTTCACCGTGACCATGGAGGCGCCCTGAGGGCCTCAGTAGCATGCTCACAGTGAGCGATGAAGCGCCGACGCTGGCCGACCTGATGCCGTGGTCCGTCCCGCCCCTGCGCCTGGGGCGGGGCTGGGTGATGGCCCCCGAGGCCTCCACCCTCGCCGCGCGCTGGGACCGGCTGGTGAAAGCCGGGGGCGCCGAGCGCGAGCGGTTGTTCCACCCCACCCGGGCGCGCACCCCGCACACGGCCGTCGCCCAGCTGCCGGGACACCCGGCGCCCACCACCCGGCTGCAGCGGGAGGACGGCCCGGTCGCGGAGCCGGTGCGGGTGCTGCACGGCCCGTACGACGAGCAGTGGCTCATCCCCGACCAGCGGCTGATCGACGCCGCCCGCCCCGAGCTGTGGCGGGTCGCCGACGAGGACCGGCAGATCTACGCGGTGGAACTCGCGCGCCTGCCGCAGGTCCCGGGTCCGCCCCTGGCCTTCTCCGCACTGCTCCCCGACGGCCACTCCCCCGCCGGCCGGCCGGGCCGGATCCGGCCGCTGTTCCGCCGCCCCGGCGGCGCGGACCCCAACCTCGCGCCGGGCCTGCTGGCCCGCCTCGCCGAGCGGCTGGACACCCCGGTCGCCGCGGAGGACGTGCTGGCCTGGATCGCCGCGCTCGCCACCGGCTCGCCCGCCGAGGTCCCGCTCACCGCCGATCCGGAGGTGTGGGCGGAGGGCGTCGCGCTGGGCCGCAGGATGCTGTGGCTGCACACCCGGGGCGCCCGCTTCACCGATCCGGCGCGGGACCGCCCCGCCGGGCACCCCCGGCTGCCGGGCGGGCGGCGCCCCTACGTCCGGGCGGCGTTCCCCGACGTGCCGCGGGAGGCGCCGTCGTACGACCCGGAGGACGAGGCGCTGGTGCTGGGGAGCGGGCGGGTGTCGCCGGTGCCGGAGGCGGTGTGGGAGTTCCACGCCGCGGGGACGCGGGTGCTGGAGACCTGGTTCGAGCGGCGGATCCCCGACGGGGCGGCGGAGGGCCTCGACGCGATCCGGCCCGCCGCCTGGCCCCGGGCGAGGACGACCGAACTGCTGGAGCTGATCAGTGTGCTGGCCCTGCTGGCGGAGCTGCGGCCGTCACGCCGCGCGCTCGCCGCCCGGGTCGCGGCGGGACCGCGCATAGGGGCCGCCGAGCTGCGCGCCGCGCACGTCCTGCCGGTGCCGGGGACGGCGCGCCGTCCGGCCTCCGTGCTGGACCACCACGAGGAGGGGCCGGACGGGCAGTTCGTCCTGCTGTGACCACAAGTCGACATGACAACAGGCCCGGACGCAGTACACCGACGCGCCGCATGTCGCAGCGCGGTGCCGGGACGGTGTACTGCGCCCGAGCCTGTCCGCTGAGGGAACGCCGAGAACGCCTCCGGTCAGCCGCGGCTGCCGAAGAGCGAACGGCGCAGCCGCCGCAGCGGCGCGAACAGCGACACACGCGCCCCGCGGCTGGCGTTCGCGCGCACGTGGTCGCGCGAGGTCAGCTCGCGCATCAACAGCGTGGCCTCCTCCGCCTCCCGCTGCGGCGCGGCGGGCCCGGCCAGCACCGAGAGATGACGGTCGAGACGCGCACTGGACGCGCTGCTCCCGCACGTGACAGCAGGCACTCGCGGCCTGCTCCGCATTGCTATCTGATCCATGACACTCCCCACCCGTTCGAGGGCACCCGGCACCGGGCAGGGTAACCCTATCGTCCTGCGGCGTCACCTATGCATTCGCGTTCCCGGATTCACCTTCCCGTCAAGGGGGTTGACGTCACGAGCCGATCCCCAGTGCGAGCAGGGGAAGTTGGACCACGGCGTCCGAGCTCGGCACGGGGGATCCGCCAGTCGGCTCAACCGTGACGGTGAAGGCGTACGACCACTCGTCCAGCCCGCCGGTCACGACCGGCCCGGACGTGCCGTCCGCCGCCGGATCGGGGCCCAGCACTTTGAGGGAGCGGAAGGACGTCGGGCGCTCGCTCACCAGCCACAACTGGTAGACGTCGCGGCCCTCCAGCGGCGGCAGCCCGTGCACCGTCACCACGGCGCGGCGCATCCGCCGTGACACCACGGCGGTCACCCCCCGCCCGTGGTCGTCGCTGGAGAAGACGGGGCGGGCGTCGGCGGCCGTCAGCACCTCGTTCACCGCGCGCGCGTCCCCGCGTTCCCGGTCCAGTTGCGCGGTGGTCCGCAGCAGCAGGGCACCCGGCACCGCGCCAGGCAGGCAGGGCCGCCCCGGCGCCCGCCGCGGCCAGGCGCGTCGCGGTTGGCCGGCGCCGGGTCCGCCTCCACCACCGGCCCGGGGCCGGATCGTCGGGAGCGTCCTCGCCGGCGGGGACCCCCGGGCCGTCCCGGTCGTCCGGCGCACCGCCCTCCGTCAGCGGCACCAGCGCGGGCGGCGGCATCGGAGGCGGCGCCGGCACGGCTGGAGCCCCGGCACCGAGCCGCACGGTGTCCCCGGCCAGTCGCCGCACCCGGTCCGCGCACGCGTCGCAGCGCATCAGATGCCGTTCGAATCGGCGCAGTTCCCGCGGTGCGAGGGTGTCGAGCACGTACGCCGCGGCCAGTTCGTGCACGGAACCTCTCATGGGTCGCCCCGCTTCCCTCCGCGGTGCGCGCACCGTCCGGCCGGGCCTATATCACGTTACAACCCCGTGACACAAATTCACCCCGGTCCGCCAATCCGCCCTCAGCACGGCCCCGAAGAACCCACGCAGGACCTCTTCCAAGGGGGAGGGGCCAGACTCGCGAAGGACCGACGCGATGACCGCACACAGCAGGAACAGGCTCAGGGCCCGCTTCGGGCGATCGCGCACGATCGCCCTGCTGGCCGTGGGCGCAGTGGCCGCGGGGGGACTCGCCGCCGTGGGCGCCACGGTACTGGAGCCGGGGACGGCACAGGCGTCCAGCCACCGGGAGGCACCGCTGATCTCGGGGCAGCCGCAGTACGACACCACGGACGTCTACGCGTTCGTCAGCCCCGACCGCCCGGACACCACCACCCTGGTGGCGAACTGGATCCCGTTCGAGGACCCGGCCGGCGGCCCGAACTTCTACAAGTTCGCCGACGATGCCCAGTACGACATCCACATCGACAGCGACGGCGACGCGCAGGGCGACTACCTCTACCGGTGGACGTTCCAGGACCACTTCCGCAACAAGAAGACCTTCCTGTACAACACCGGCCCGGTCACCAGCCTCGACGATCCGGACCTGAACTTCCGCCAGACCTACGACATCGATCTGTTCCGGCTGCACGACCAGCAGGTCACCGGCCGCTACAAGGTCGCGAACGACGTACCGGTCGCGCCGTCGAACGTCGGCAAGGCGTCGATGCCCGACTACAACGTGCTGCGCCAGCAGGCCGTCAGGCACGTCGGCCGCGGCACCACGGCCTTCGCCGGCCAGGCCGACGACCCGTTCTTCCTGGACCTGCGGGTCTTCGACCTGCTCTACGGCGGCAACCTCTCCGAGGTCGGCGACGACACGCTCAAGGGCTACAACGTCAACACCATAGCCCTGCAGGTCCCGACGGCCTCGATCCGCCAGTCGGCCAAGCAGCCGGTCGTCGGCATCTGGTCCACCACGCAGCGGCGGACCGCGAACGGCGACTGGGCACAGGTCTCCCGCCTCGGCATGCCGCTGGTGAACGAGGTGGTCAACCCGATCAGGGACAAGGACCGGTTCAACGCGTCCTCGCCCTGGAACGACGGCCAGTTCCTCAAGAACGTGACGCACCCCGAACTGCCGAAACTCATCGAGGACATCTACAAGATCAAGGCCCCGGCCACCCCGCGCAACGACCTCGTCCAGGTCTTCCTGACAGGCGTGCCCAAGCTCAACCAGCCTCCGCGCGTGCGCCCGTCGGAGATGCTGCGACTCAACACGGCCGTGCCGCCGGCCGCCAAGCCCAAGCGGCTCGGCGTCCTGGACGGCGACACCGCGGGCTTCCCCAACGGCCGCAGGCTGGGCGACGACGTCGTCGACATCGCGCTGCAGGTGGTGGAGGGCGAACTGGTCGGGTCGAAGAACGACCTGGGCGACGCCGTCGACGCCAACGACCGGACCTTCGGCGCGAGCTTCCCGTACGTGGCCCTGCCGGCCTCCGGCTCGGACGGCCCGCTGGCCGAGCCGGCCAACGAATCGGCGCAGACCGACGGCGTCACGCAGCTCAACGCGGGCGGCCTGCTCCCGGGCGGCGGTGACGACGACACCGTGCTGATCGCCTCCGCGGCATCCGGCGGCGCGGGCGTGCTGCTGATCGGTGCGGCGCTGCTGTGGTGGCGGACGCGCCGCCGCCCCGCCGGCCGCGGGGCGCACGGCCGGGCCTGAGCCACCGGCCACCGGCCACCGGTCACCGGTCACCAGCCACCGGTCACCGGCCACCGGCACCGCAGGAAGCACACCGCACGGCACCCGGCCGGGGCGCACCGCGAGCGCCCCGGCCGGGCTCCACTCCATCATCCCGAAAGGCAGCAGCCATGGACGTACCGGCCCCGGGCCGACTGCGCGCCGCCGCCCTGTACGCCGCCCTGGTACTGGGCCTCGCGCTGGCGTTCACCGCGGGCGCACTGGTCCTCGGCGGGTCCTCCGCCCCGCGGGACACCGCGCGGGCCGCGGCGCCCGCCGCCGACGCCCCCCTGGACCGCCTCGCCGAGGGCGACCTCGCGGGCGGCATCGCGGCCCTGCAGACGCATCTGCGGGCCCAGCCGAAGGACGCCGCGGGGTGGGCCGCGCTCGGCGCCGCCTACGTCGAGCAGGCCAGGACCAGCGGCGACCCGACCCGCTACCCGCAGGCGCAGGCGGCGTTCAGCCGCTCGCTGCGGATCTCCCCGCGCGGCAACGATGCGGCGCACGCCGGGCGTGCCGCGCTCGCCGCCGCCCGCCACGACTTCCGCACCGCGCTCACCGAGGCGGACCGGGCGCTGAAGGTCAACCCGTACGGAGAGCGCGCCCTCGCCGTCCGGGTCGACGCCCTGGTCGAACTGGGCCGTTACGACGAGGCGCTGCGCGCCGCCGAGCACGCCGACGCGGTGCGCCCGGGCATCCCGGTCTTCACCCGCCTCGCCTACGTCCACGAACTGCGCGGCGACCCGGCCGGCGCCCGCAGCATCCTGACCCGCGCCCTGGACTCCGCCGCGACCCCCGGCGACACCGCCTACGTCGCCACGGCGCTGGGCCAGCTCGCCTGGAGCCAGGGCCGGTACCCGGCCGCGCTGGGGCACTTCGCCACCGCCCTGCGGGCCGACCCCGGCTACCTGCCGGCGGTCGAGGGCCGCGGCCGTACGTACGCGGCGCGCGGCGACCGGGAGAAGGCCCTGCGCGACCTGGGCCGGGTCGTCGACCACTACCCGCTGCCCGCGCAACTCGCCGAACTGGGGGAGCTGTACGAGGCCACGGGGCAGCAGGAGCGGGCGGAGCAGCAGTACGCGGTGGCCGGCACCTGGATCGCCCTCGCCGGAGCGAACGGCGTCGCCACCGACCTGGACGCGGCACTGGTCGCGGCCGACCACGGCGACCCTGCGGAGGCGCTGCGCGCGGCACGGGCCGAATGGTCGCGCCGGCGGACCGTCCACACCGCCGACGCGCTCGCCTGGGCCCTGCACGTCAACGGCCGCGACCGCGAGGCCCTGGCGTACGCCGAGCGCTCCTCGGCCCCGGGCTACCGCAACGCGGCCTTCCTCTACCACCGCGGGGTCATCGAGGCGGCCCTCGGGAAGCGCGAGGCGGCCAGGACGTCGCTGGCCGCGGCGCTCCGCCTCAACCCCGGCTTCTCCCCCACCGCGGCCCCCGCCGCCCGCCGCGCGCTGGCCCGCATCGAAGGAGACCCGTCATGATCCGGCGCAGGACGGCGGCCGCGGCGGCCGCGGCAGCGGCGGGAGCGGCCCTCGCGCTGCTGCCCGCGGGGCAGGCGCAGGCGCATCCGCTGGGCAACTTCACCGTCAACCGCTACGACGGCCTGGTCGCCGCCCCCGGCGTGCTGCGGATCGACCACGTCGAGGACCTCGCCGAGATCCCCGCGGCGCAGGCCCTGCCCGCGATCGACCGGGACGGCGACCGGGCGCCGGACGGCGCCGAGTTGGCGGACTGGGCGAAGGAGCGCTGCGACGCCGCCGCGAAGGGCGCGCGGGCGACCGTCGGCGGGCGACGCGAACCGGTCGCGGTACGCAGGGCCACGGCGGCCGTACGGCCGGGGCAGGCGGGGCTGACGACGCTGCGCGTTGAGTGCCGGATGACGGCGCGGCTGCCGTCCGGGGAGCCGGCGTTCCTGGAGTACCGTCCGGCGGACGTCGCCACCGGGCCGGGCTGGCGGGAGATCACCGCGCGCGCAGACCGCGTGACCCTCCACGGCGCCGATGTGCCGGGGGAGTCGGTGTCGCGGCGGCTCACCGCGTACCCGAAGGACCTGCTGTCCTCCCCCGCCGACGAACGGGCGGCGGGCTTCCGGCTGACCCAGGGCGGCCCCGCGCTGGTGGCGGAGGAGGACTCCCCCGCCACCGCCGGTGTGCTGCCGCGCGGCGCGGACCGCTGGACGCGGGCCCTCACCGACCTGGTGTCGCGGCACGCGCTCACCCCGGGCTTCGCCGCCCTGGCGCTGCTGACGGCGCTGGCGCTGGGCGCGATGCACGCGCTCGCGCCCGGGCACGGCAAGACGCTGATGGCCGCCGCGGCCGCGGCGGGCGGGCGGCGGTCGCGTCGCGACATGGTCGCGCTGGGCGCGTCGGTGACGGTGACCCACACTCTGGGGGTGTTCGCGCTCGGCCTGCTGGTGACGACCGGCTCGGCCGCGGCACCCTCGGTCATCGGCTGGCTGGGCGTCGCGAGCGGCGTGCTGGTCGCCGGGGCCGGAGCGGCGCTGCTCCGCCGCGCGTGGCGGCTCCGGGGCCGAGCACACGGGCACGGCCACGGCCACGGCCACGGCCACGGCCACGGCCACGGCCACGAGGACGATCACCACGGCCACGGCCCTCACCACCACGGACACCCGCACCACCACCCCGCGCCCTCCCCCGGGACGGCGGCACAGGCCGCTCCCGGCGACGTCCTCACCGCCGAACGGCCCGCACCGCGGCCCCGCGTGCACGCCCACACCCACACCCACGAGCCGCGGCCCACCCTGCGGGGCACGATCCTGCTGGGCTTCGCGGGCGGTCTCGTCCCCAGTCCCTCCGCGGTCGTCGTCCTGGTGGGCGCGGCGGCCCTGGGCCAGGCCTGGTTCGGCTTCCTGCTGGTCCTCGCGTACGGCGCGGGTCTGGCGATCACGCTCACGGCCGCCGGTTTCGCCGTCGTCCGACTCGGGCGGCTGGCCGGGAAGGCGTCGGCGCTGCGGGTCCGCGGCGGGCTGTTCACGGCGGCGCGCCGGCTCGCGCCCCTGGCCACGGCGTCCGTGGTGCTGGTGCTGGGCTGCGGCCTGGTGCTCAGGGCGGCGCTGGCGATGGCCGGTTGAGGGAGCTTTCCGTCGAAAGGGTCCGTTCGGGAGGAAGTTCGGTCATGCTGGGCTGCGGGCGGCACGAAGGGGGACACGCCGATGACACGGCTCGTGGCGGGACGCTACCGGCTGATCAGCGAGCTGGGCCGGGGCGGCATGGGTGTGGTGTGGCTGGCCCGGGACGAACTGCTGGGCCGCGAGGTGGCCGTCAAGGAGGTCAAGGCCCCGCCGGGGCTGGAGGACCGGGAGGTCGAGCGCCTGTACGCCCGGCTGCAGCAGGAGGGCATCGCGGCCGCCCGGGTCGAGCACCCCAACGTCATCAAGGTGTACGACGTGGCCATGGCCGAGGGCAGCCCGTGGATCGTCATGGAGCTCGTCCGGGGCGTGACGCTCGACGACGTCCTCGACGCGGAGGGCCCGATGGAACCGCGCCGCGCCGCGGGGATCGGCGGCAGGGTGCTGGAGGCGCTGCGCGCCGGCCATGCCGCGGGGGTGCTGCACCGCGACGTGAAGCCGGGCAACGTGCTGATCGGCAACGACGGCCGGGTCGTGCTCACCGACTTCGGCATCGCCGTGATCGAGGGCTCCTCGGCGATCACCCGCACCGGCGAACTGGTCGGCTCGCCCGAGTACCTGGCCCCCGAGCGGGCCCTCGGCCGCCGCCCCGGACCGGAGTCGGACCTGTGGTCGCTGGGGGTGCTGCTCTACGTGGCGGTGGAGGGCGGTTCGCCCTTCCGCCGCGAGACGGCGTTGAGCACGATGCGCGCGGTGGTGGACGAGGAACTGCCCGCGCCGCGCCGGGCGGGAGCCCTTGCCCCGGTGATCACGGGTCTGCTGCAGAAGGACCCGGCGGCCCGGCCCCCGGGCGAGGAGGTGCAGCGACGGCTGGACGCCCTCGCCGCCGGGCGCACCCCGCCCGGGGCCGGAACGGCGTACGCCGCCACCCAGGCCGCCGTGCCGCTGCCGCCGGGTCCGGACGGCACACCGTTCCGGTCCGCTCCGGTGTCCTCGACCCCCGTCTCCTCGACACCGCTCGGGCCGACGGCCCCCGTGGGCACCGGCTACGGCGCCGCGTCCACGGACGGTTCCGGGGCGCGGCCGCGGCGCGCGGCGGTGGCGATGGCGGCGGGAGTGCTCGCCCTCGCCCTGGGCATCGGGGGCGTGGCGTACGCCCTCCTCGACGACGACCCGGCCGGCGGTTCCGGCCGCGGCACCACCGCCGGGAACACCCAGGGCGGCGGCCGTACCCCGTCCGCCACCGCCTCGCAGGACGACGACGGCGACGCGGACGCCAGCGGTTACGAGGCGACGGCCGGGGGCGGTTCGGGGTCTCCGCACAGCTCCGCGCCGCCCAGCACTGCGGCGCGGGTGAACGTCCACGTCACGGTGTCGGCCGTGCGCGACACCTACACCGGGAGCTGTCCGCCGCCCGCCGAGCAGGCGCCGTCCTTCTCGGCGGTCGTCACGGTCGACCGCGCCCCGGTGACGGTCTCCTACCGCTGGACGTCGAGCGCGGGCGGTTCCGACCACGTCTGGCAGACCCTCGACTTCCCCGCGGGGGGCCCGAAGAGCCGCACGGTCCCGTACACGGAGCCGTCCTACGAACCGGACGGCACGATCGAGGGCTGGGTCGCGCTGGAGGTGCGCAGCCCGGTGCGGACGGAGTCCGGGCACGTCCCGTTCACGGTCACCTGCCGGGCGCCTAGCCCGTCGCCGAGCCTCTCCGACGAGACGGCTCCGACGCCCTGAGGCCGCGTCGGCACGGGCGAGGGGTGCCGGGCGGTGGCCCGGCACCCCTCGTCTCACGTCGTGCGGGTGCTCCGTACCGTCGTCGTGCCGCGGGTCACGCGGCGGAGGTGAACACCGGCAGGTAGCCGCCGGACTGGCCGGAGGCGGTGGGGTGGTACGACTCGTAGATGGGGAGGGTGAGGCTGTGCAGCCACGCCGAGCCCGAGCAGAGCTCGTGCCCGGTGAAGGTGCCCCGGACGTCGGCGAAGGCGAAGCCGTGGTCGGCGGCGCGCTTGGCGGTGACGGTGTCGAGGAGGTCGGCCGCGTCGTTGATGGCCCTGCGCTTGGTCTCGCTGAGGCCGATGCAGGTGGTGCCCAGCTTGTAGAAGCGCGGGTAGCCGAGGACGACGACACGGGCCGAGGGGGACCGGGTGCTGATGGCGTTGTAGACGGAGTCGAGCCGCGCGGGCAGCTGGTTGTTGGCGAAGTCCCTGGCCTGGTTGATACGGCTGAGACAGGTGCTGTCGGAGTTGAGGACGCAGGTGGTCATCACGTCGGCGAAGCCGGCGTCGTTGCCGCCGATGCTGATACTGACCAGGGTCGTCGAGGAGTTGAGCGGACCGAGCTGGTTGTTGAGCACGTCGGCCGTGGTCGCTCCGGAACACGCGGTGAAAGAGAACCCGGACGGGCTATGCGCGTTCGCCCACAGCCGGGGGAACGCCCTGCTGCTGCGGTAGCAGCTGCCGCTCGAGCTGTCGTAGCTGCCGGCCCCGACTCCGGCGGAGTACGAGTCGCCGAGGGCCGCGTAGACAGGGCCGGCGGCGTGGGCGGAACCGGAACCGAGCAGGGCGAGTGCGGCGGTAAGGAGAAGTGCGGATGCGGCTGACACGAAACGGGACAGTCTCATGGAACCTCCCTTAGCAGGATCTCTGCCGCATCTTTCGTACCGCGCAGTAACACGTTCGGGAAGTGTCCATGCCAAGATTTCTTGACATGGACATTCCTGTCAGTTGAACGATCGGCGGCGTCTGAGCCGAATGTGACGCCACCTCAGCCCGAGAGCAGCTCCCACAGTCGGGACAACTCTCCGGACGCCGACGGCAACTCCGGCCGCATGCACCACCGTTCGGACACCACGCGCACCATGAGGGCCTGTCACCCCATCGTGGACGGCGGCTGCTTCTGTTCGCCCCTTCCTTGACGCCCGCGCCCGAATTGAGCGACATTGAACTTCTGCATCCGGCGTTTTGGGGGGCAAAGTCGCCAATGCAACCAACGCGTAGGGACGGCGCATCCGGTCACCCGATCGGCAACGAATCACTTCCCCTGCTGGCGGGCGCCGCCGTGGGAGTCGGCGGGGTCGGCGCGGTGCTCGCGCTGGTGGACATCACCTCGCCCGTCAGGGCACCTTTCACCTTCTTCTTCCTGCTGGCCGCCCCGGCGGCAGCGCTCGCCGGGGCTCTTCGCTCCCTCGACCCGCTGAGCCGGGTCGTGGTGGCGGCCGGTGAAGCGGCGGGGGGCACGCAGGGGGAACACCTGTCCGGGCTTCCGCGTTGTCGTGGCGGGAGTGAAGGAGGTGGCCCGATGACCGATGACCAGCAGCCCGGCGAGGCCGCGCAGGACGAGGCCGCGCAGTCCCGCCGTGCCCGGTTCGGGAAGCTCCCGGACCGGATACGCCCGGAGGACACCTTCGTGGAGACCCCGGCCACGGCCCCCGTCCCCGCGAGGGACACCTTCAACCCGGACGAGTGGCTGATCCGCAACGTGGGCTGACCGCGAGGTTCCCGGGCGTCCCGGGCCGGACCGCCTCCGGTGCCGAACGGCCACCGCCCCCGCACCCGCCCGCCCGGCTAAGCGCGGCGCCGGGTGTAGCCCTCGTAGTCCCAGCGCTGCCGTCCGTCGTTCCAGAAGCCCTTGAACTCGTTGCAGACGATGAAGTGCCGTACGTCCGGGTAGCGGCGGGCCACGGTGGCCGCGAGCGCGGCGAAGTCGTCGAGGTGCGCGCGGTCGGGGGCCACCTCGAGCCGTGACCAGTCCGTCGTCCCGGCCTTGCCGCCCTTCATCCAGTCCGGGGCGCAGCACAGGGTGATGACGGGCGTGCCGCCGCTGGCGCGGATCAGGTCGACGCGGTCGTCGAGCTCCCCGAAGTCGTACGTCCCGGGCGAGGGTTCGGGGTTGTCGGCGCCCCAGCCCATGATCGCCTGATTCTGCGGCAGCGGGCGCATCGACAGCAGGCGTTCCGCGGACCGCTTGGCGGTGCCGCCGCCGTGGTCCGCGCTGTACTCGGTGTGGGTCAGCCCGAAACCCAGCGCGGTCGTGGGCCTGCCGGTGGGCGCGGCCGAGGGAGCGTGCACCGCGCCGCCCGCGCCGTTGCCGCCGCGCGCGGTACTGCCCGCGCCGCCCCCGGGACCGCACATCGCCAGCAGGAGGACCAGGGCGGCCACACCGATGCCCAGGAGCACGGTGACCCCTCGCCGCCCCGCCCCCGGCAACAACCCCATACGCAGGTTCGCATGACGTCCCATCACCCGTCACGGTAACCGCCGTGATGCCCGGATCGGGCAGGTTTCACCGGCCGTTCAGGGATTCCGAGGGGTTCCGAGGGATTCCGCCACTCCGCAAAAACCCGGTGCGAATGCGGACCTTGTGCCGGATCATGAGCGGCATGCCCGACGCAACGCCCCCGCATCGCGCCCTGTCCATCCGTCTCGGCATGAACGACGACGACTCGCCGTCGGACGCCGTCGACGCCCTGTTCCTCAGCCGCTTCGTCACCGGCGAGCAGCCCTACTCGTGCGGTGCCTCCCTCGACCGGGTCAAGTCGGGGCTGACGCTCGTCCCGGGCGGCGGGTCGGTGCTGCGCTCCGCGCGGGACAAGGACCGCGGCGCGACCCTCGCCGAGGGCGAGGGCTGGACGATCCTCGTCTCGCGCTGGCACCGCCGGGCCGACGTGACGGTGACGGCGGTCAGCGAGGAACTGGCGCAGCGCGTCCTGGCCGAGGCCGTCGAGGACGCCGAGGACCAGCCGGAAGCGCAGCCCGACGACGTGACCATGGGTTTCTGGTACGTCGCCCCGCGCCGCGGGCCGCACCGCATCACGCGGCAGATCAGCGCCGCCCCCTGGGACGACGTGCGGGGCAACTACACGGCGCCGGTCGCCGACGCCATGGACGGGCTGATGAAGCTCACCGCCGACGACGTCAGCGGCCGGCTGCTGCTCCTGCACGGGCCGCCGGGCACCGGCAAGACCTCCGCGCTGCGCACGCTGGCCCGTGCCTGGCGCGACTGGTGCCAGGTGGACTGCGTCCTCGACCCCGAGGTGCTCTTCAACGACGTCGGCTACCTGATGGAGATCGCCATCGGCGAGGACGACGCCGAAGGACCGGGCCGCTGGCGGCTGCTGCTTCTGGAGGACTGCGACGAGCTCATCCGCGGCCAGGCCAAGCACCAGACCGGCCAGGCGCTGTCGCGGCTGCTCAACCTCACCGACGGTCTGCTCGGCCAGGGCCGCAACGTCCTGGTCGGTATCACCACCAACGAGGACCTGGAGCGGCTGCACCCGGCGGTGGTCCGCCCCGGCCGCTGCCTGGCCCGGATCGAAGTGGGTCCGCTGACCCGCGCCGAGGCGACCGGCTGGCTCGGCACGTCCGAGGGCATCGGCAGGGACGGCGCCACGCTCGCCGAGCTGTACGCGCTGCGCCGCGCCGCCTCCTCCTCCGGCGGCACCGCGCTCCCCCACCAGACGACCCCGGCCTCCGCCTCCGGAGGCCTCTACCTCTGATGGCCGGGGGTCCCCCCGCCGCGAAGGGGAGGATACGCACCCGCACCCCGGCCGAGCTGCGCCGCAACCGCCGCCCGCGGTCGCACGGCTGCTGGGACCACCTGTACGCGGCGCCGCTGTGGCCGCTGCACGGCGCCAACCTGGGGACGCTGCTGCGTACCTGCGACGCGGTCGGCGCGTGCCTGGTCGTCCCCCGCTTCCCCTGGGTGCCGGAGGCGCTCGCCCGCGGCAACACCCTGCGGCGGCCGGCCTGCGTCCACTGGACCGGTGACCCACTGGGCTGGCTGCAGCGGCAGCGCGACCGCGGGGCGCACGTCGTCGGCGTCGAACTGGCCGACGAGGCCGTACGGCTGGCGGACCTGCCGGCCGCGCGGCGCACCACCGTCGTCGTGCTGGGGCACGAGCAGCAGGGGATCCCGCCGGAGGCACTCGACCTGCTCGACCTCGCCGTCGAGATCCCCATGGTGGGCACGGGCGCCAGCCTCAACGTCGCGGTCGCCGGCTCGCTGGCGCTCTACAAGCTGGCCGGACTGCTGTGAGCGGGACGGGCTACGCCTCGTACGCGGCGCGCAGCGCCTCCCCTACGGCGGCCTCGGCGGCGGCCCGGTCGAGACCGAGGCGCCGCACCCGCTGGGCGTAGGCGGACGCGGCGGCGGCCGCCTCCCGGGCGGCCGCGTCGCCCGCGGCCGCGACGAAGGTGCCGTTGCGGCCGCGGGTCTCGATCACACCGTCCGTCTCCAGGGCGCGGTAGGCCTTGGCCACGGTGTTCGCCGCCAGCCCGAGGTCGTCGGCGAGGCCGCGGACGGTCGGCAGCCGGTAGCCGACCGGGAGGGCGCCTGAACGGGCCTGGTCCGCGATCTGCTCGCGCAGTTGCTCGTAGGGCGCGGTGGCCGCGTCGGGCCTTACGGTGATCTTGAGGCTCACGGTGTGTCGTCCTCCCGGCGGGACGGATCGGCGCTGTTTGTCGCGGCCATTGTGCTGCACGCGCCGTCCGCGAGGGCGACGGCGCGGCCGGGCCCCGCCGGGTCGTGGGCGATCGTGTCGCCCGGCTCGTGCAGGTGCAGCATGAAGCGCTCGCCCGCGCGGTACGCCTCCAGGCCGGCCCTGCAGTACGCCACCATGTCGTCCGGCAGCGCGTCCAGGGGGAACCAGCCGAGCTCCGAGCACTTCTCCGGCTCGCGGTTGACCGGTTCGTGGACCCCGCCGTCCGCCTCGAAGAACCAGCCGGTGCGCTCGCCCCCGCCGGGCGCGCGGTGCTGCATGACGAGCGCGACGGAGACGTCCTCGGGCCGCAACGCGACACCCACCTCCTCGTGGGCCTCGCGGATCATGGCGGTCAGGACGTCCTCGCCGTCCTCGACGTGACCGGAGGGGGCGTGCAGCAGGCCGTCGGCGTAACCGGTGTCGACCCGGCGGCCGAGCAGGACCTCGTCGCCGCGGCGCAGGATGAGGTGCACGTCGACGATCTCCGTGTGCCTGCGGGGCTGCTTGATCCGCACGACCGCGGCATAGCGCTCGTCGTGGACCGGGCGGCCCCACAGCGCGGTGTCCCGGGCGAGCTGCTCGACCTGGGTGTGCTCGGCGAATGGCCGTACCATCGCGGCCAGTTCGGCGGCGCCGATGCCCACGGGCTCCGCCTCCCCCCAGCGGCCCTCGACCAGCACCAGGCGTCCGCCGCGGCGCAGCAGCCGGGCCCAGCGGCGCAGCACCGCCACCGGGTCGGGGAGCGCCCACAGCAGGTGCCGGACGAGCACCACGTCGAACCGGCCCTCCACGACGGGCGGTTCGGCCGCGTCCCCGAGCAGGACGCGGGCCCCGGTACCGGCCAGCTTCGCCCGGGCCAGCGCGGCCATCCGCGGCGAACGGTCGACGGCCGTCACCCGGTGCCCCTGTTCGGCGGCGAGCCGCGCGAGGCTGCCCGTACCGCAGCCGAGGTCGAGCACGTCCGCCGGGGCGCCCGGCAGCCACTCCCGTAGCCGCGCCCCCCACGCCTCCCGCACGGCGGGCTCCCGCAAGCCGTGGTCCGGCTCCTCGTCGAAGCGGTCGGCCACGGTGTCCCAGTACGCGTCACTGCTGAGTTCGCCCACCCCGTGATCCTTCCACCCCCCACTGACAACGCCCCGTGCGGCGTGGAGCGCGGCTCGCGCGGGGGCCGTCAGCTCAGGCCCAGGTTCCGGTAGCGGGTGCGGCGGGCCGCGAGGCGGACGGCACGGGGCCGGGTGCGCAGGGCCGCGAGCTCCGCGCCCAGGACGGCGCCGAGGCGGCCGAGGAACGCCTCGGGCTCGTCCGCCGCGTCCGGCGCCTCCTCCACCACGCGGTCGACGATCCCGTGCGCGGCCAGGTCCGCCGAACGCACCCCCTGGCGCCCGGCCACCTCGTACGCCCGCTCCGTCGTCCGGTACAGGATCGCGGAGGCCCCTTCGGGCGGCAGCGGGGAGAGCCACGCGTGCCGCGCCGCGACCACCCGGTCCGCGGGCAGCAGCGCGAGCGCGCCCCCGCCGGCGCCCTGCCCGAGCAGCAGGCAGAGCGTGGGCGCGGGCACGGTCATCAGGTCGGCGAGGGAGCGGGCGATCTCGCCCGCCAGGCCGCCCTCCTCGGCCTCCCGGGACAGCGCGGCGCCCGCCGTGTCGACGACGGACAGCAGGGGAAGGTCAAGTTCCGCTGCGATGCCCATGCCGCGCCGGGCGACCCGCAGGCCGGCCGGGCCGAGCGCGGGCGGCCGCCCGTCGCCGGTCTCCCGCCGGTCGTGGCCGAGGACGACGCAGGGCGTGCCGCCGATCCGGGCGAGCGCGAGCAGGAGTCCGGGGTCCCGCTCCCCCGCGCCGGTCCCGCTGAGCGGGGTCACGTCGCGGGCGGCCACGGCAAGCAGGGCGCGCAGCCCGGGCCGTCCGGGCCGCCGTGAGCGCCGGATGGACTCCTCGGCCGTGGGGGCGGGGACGGCCGGGGCGCGCACGGGCCCGGCCCCTGCGGGGTCCGGAGCGCCCGCCGTGTCGCCGCACAGCACCCCGAGGGCGCGCGCCGCGGCGTCCGCGAGCTCCCCGGAGGGCAGGACCGCGTCGACGATGCCGTTGGCCAGCAGGTTCTCCGCGACCTGGACACCGGGCGGGAACTCCTCGCCGTACAGGGCCTCGTGGACCCGGGGGCCGAGGAAGCCGATGAGCGCGCCGGGTTCGGCGGCGGTGACGTGCCCGAGGGAGCCCCACGAGGCGAAGACCCCGCCCGTGGTCGGGTGCCGCAGATGGACGAGGTACGGCAGGCCCGCGGCCTTGTGGTCGGTGATGGCCGCCGCGACCTTGACCATCTGCAGGAAGGCGATGGTGCCCTCCTGCATCCGCGTCCCGCCCGAGGCGGGCGAGGCCAGCAGCGGCAGCCGCTCGCGGGTGGCCCGTTCGACGGCCCGTACGAGGCGTTCGCCCGCGGCGACGCCGATCGAGCCGCCCAGGAAGCGGAACTCGCCCGCGACGACGGCGACCCGGCGGCCGCGGATCCGGCCCTCGCCGGTGACGACCGACTCGTCGAGCCCGGTGCGCTCACGTGCCCGGTCGAGGTCGGCGCGGTACCCGGGGTCGTCGAGATACCCGGGCAGGGCGGTCACGGGCTCGTCCCAGCCGCGCCAGGTGCCGGGGTCGACGACGGCGTCGATGAGCTCGAGGGCGGCCGCGCGGCGGCGCGTCGGTTCGGTCATGGCGTCACCCTAGGCTGCCCGCCGGCGCCTGTGGCCAGGGCCAACACCTCACGGAACACGGGGCGGAGGTCACTCGAACGGCGCAACTCCATCGCGGTCCGGAGGTCGTTGTGGGGATGTGGTCACAGTCGATCCCCAGAACGCGCCGAGTGCGCCGTCCGGGAGTGAGGTCCCCCGGACGGTCCCGGCGCCCATCCGCCGCAGCCGTCCGTACCGCCCGACGGAGGGCGTCCCCCTCGGGGAGTGGGTCCTCGTCCCGGGAACGGCGGGATTCTTCGGCCGGAGTTCGGACGCCTACATCGAGCGCGGCGAGGAGCACATTCAACTCGTGTACTGCTCTTCGGAACTGGAACGGTTCGCCGACGAAATGCTCGGGATCGAGGGGGATTTCATTCGCCGCTGCTCCGGCATCGATCTGGATGCGAGGTATTAGGGCGTGCATTCCCCGTATCCCCCGCCCACGCCCGGCCCCGACAGGAATTCCTTCATGCCGCCTTTGCAGGACCGTTTCCGCTTCGAGAACGACGTGCCGTACGAGGACCACCTCAACGGGCACACCATTTACAGTCCCCGCCAGGCCCCGGACGACACCTCGGGGAACGGCGTCTTCTCCGCTCCGGACTACGAAGTCCTGAACGGCGTGTGGACGTCCGAGGAGGAATTGGCCCAGCTCCTCGAACCCCCCTTGCTGGACGACGTGGACGAGGACGAGGAGGACGACGTCTTCGCCGCGCCCTCACCGGAGGCCGCGACCCACGAACTGCCGCTCACCCGGCACCGGCACCGCAGGATCCGGCGGGCGGCGCTGCGGCAGAAGATCACCCGGACCCAGACCCTCAGCTTCGTCGTCGCGGCGGTCGCCGCCACCATCGTGGCGATGGTGAGCGTGCTCGGCGGGATGGTCGCCCACGACCCGCTGCGCCACATCGCCGCCACCGACGGGGCGTCGGGGCTGGCGGACTGGTGGCCGCTGCTGGTGTACGGCCCCTGGATGGTGGCCTCGCTGTCGATCCTGCGGGCCGCGCTGCACCAGCGCCGCGCCCCGCACTCCTGGGCGGTCGTGCTGCTCTTCTCCGTCTTCGCGATCCTGTTCTGCGTCGCCTCCGCCCCCCGGACGATCACCGACTGGACCGTGGCCAGCCTCCCCGCCATCGCGGCACTGTCCTGCTTCCACCAGCTCGTGCGGCAGATCACCCTCACCCACCCGCCGCGCCGCACCTCCCGCAGCCGGCACTCCTCCTGACACGGCGCCCCCTCCCCGGCCCGTCGGCCGGGGAGGGGAGGGCGGTGGCGGCCCGGCCGCGGCGCCGGGCCGGCGAGGCCCGCGCTCCGGGCGCCGCGGAGCCGTCCGCGAGGGCGGTGGCGTCCCCGTCCGGCGCGGACCTCGCGCGAACCGGGAGCAGCAGCACCGGCACGGCCTCGCTGATGGCGGCGGGGGCCGCCGCCGTCTCGCTCGGTGCGTCGGTGCTGCTGCTCGTCGCCCGCAGGCGCCGGGCGGGGAACGCCGGCTGAGGCGGACCGTCAGCTGAAGACGTCCCCGCAGTCGGTCGCCCTGGCGTGCGCCGGGTCGAGGGCGTTGGCCGTCTCGTGGAACACGATGCGGTCGGTCAGCCCGGCGAGGACGTGCTCGGACAGGTCGAGCGGGCACAGGTCCTGCAGCACCACGTTGCGGACGTCGGGGCCGGACAGGAACTGCGAGGTGTACGGCGTCACGACCTCGTCGTACTTGGTCGCGATCACCGTGTAGCGGACGCCGGGCAGGGTGTCTGCGCCGGCGTTCAGCTTGGTGAGGAAGGCCGATCCGGCCATCTGGTCGGTCAGTCCCTGCGGGCTGAGGTGCTCGATGGCCTCGGCCGCCCCGGGGAAGTACGGCAGCAGCTTGAGCAGCCCGCCCAGGTCGGTCCCGTGATTGCTGGGCGCGATGCCGACGAGCGCGTTCACCTTGGGGGCGCCGCCGAGGAACCTCATGTAGTAGCGCGGCATCATGCCGCCCTGGGAGTGCCCGACGATGTCCACCTTGCCCGCGCCGGTGGACGCGAGGACCCGGTCGACGTAGTCGGCGAGCTGCTGGGAGGACGCGGTGACGGGGCCGAGCCCGTGGAAGAGGGGAACACCGGGCAGTTGGCCGTAGTCGAGGGAGTAGACGCAGTAGCCCCGCTTGACCAGGTAGGGCGCGAGGCCGAGCCAGTTGTCGATGGAGTTGCCGAGGGTGCCGTGGACGAGGACGACGGGCCGCGGGTGGGCGGCGGACGGCTTGCAGGACCAGTTGTTCCAGCCGCTGCTCGCGGTGGCGCCGGCGGCGGTGGCCGCGGCGTTGACGGTCGCGGCGGCCTTGGCGCCGGGCGTGGGGGCCTTCGCCAGTGCGGCGGTGGTGGTGTCCGCCAGGACGGGGGTGGCGAAGAGGGCGGCGGTGAGAGTCAGCGCGGAGAGGAGCCGGAGCGCTGATCGCGGTCTGATGGGCAGCATCGAGCGATCTCCTCGCAGGTGGGGGAAGGACTGGCTCCCGTGCAACCTGTGATCCGGATCACCAGAGTGCTGAGTTTCCGTCAATTTACGGAGGAGTAACAAACACCGCCAGCTACCGGTGGGTAAAGAATTCATCACGTCGGCTTCACGCCGATGTGGTAATGGGGCGTCAGGCCGCACCCGACAGCGCCGCGGGCATCAGGGCCCGCGGGCCGAAACGGGCCCGCGCCCGGTCCGCGACCGCCTCGATCCGGCGCGCCTTCTCGTCCCCCGGGTCCAGGCTGAGCTGCAGCGTCGCGAGACCGGCGTCCGTCAGCCCCTCCGCGCGCAGCGCGAGGCCGCGCACCCGGGCACGCTGCAGCCCCAGCCCCTCGTAGAGCCGGTACGCGGCCTCGGCGAGGGCGGTGCCGTGGCCGGTCGGCTCGGGCAGTCCGCGGGTGCGGGTGGTCGTGGAGCGGTCTGCGTAGCGGACGGTGAGGGTCAGTGAGCGTGCGACCCGGCCCGACGCGCGCAGCGCGGAGCCCAGTTCCTCGGTGAGCGACAGCAGGGCGCGGCGGTGCCGTACGGGGTCCAGTTCGTCGTGGCCGAAGCGGCGTTCGGCGCCGGCGGAGCGGGCGGGGGCGTTCGGTACGACCGGGGCCGGGTCGATGCCGCGGGCCCGCTCGTGCGTCCTGCGGCCCGCCGCGGCGCCCAGGATCCGCTGCAGGGTGCTCAGGGGCGCGGCCGCCACCCGTCCCACGGTGTCCAGGCCGTACGTGCCCAACTGCCGTGCCGTCGCCGGGCCGACGCCGTGCAGCGCCGCCACCGGGCGCTCGGCGAGGAAGGCCGCCACGGCCGCGGGGTCGGTGGGTGCCGCGCGCACCGCGCCCTCCGGTCCGCCCTGTGCGGCCATCCGGGCGAGCAGCGGGTTCGGTCCCACGCCGATCGTGCAGTCCACGCCGTGGAGCGCGAGCAGCCGCACCCGCAGCAGCGTGGCCAGTTCCGCGGCGTCGCGCCCGAAGTAGCGCAGCGCCCCGCGGACGTCGGCGAGCGCGGCGTCGGGCGGCAGCGCCTGGACGACGGGGGTGAAGCCGCCGAGCAGCGCGAGGAGTCGCTCGTACAGCGCCTCTGCGGCGTGGAAGTGCACGTACAGCACGTGCAGGTCGTCCGTCATCGTCCCGCGCTCCCCGGGCTGGAGTGCCACAGCTTGCGGCCGGTCAAAGCGCCCTCGCCCGCGGGCCGCAGATCGGCCCAGGGGTGCATCTCGTAACCGGTGGACATCCGGACCCGGCGGCCCTCGGGCGGGGGCGCGGGCAGGCCGGCGGGCTCGCCCGGGGCCTCGGCCAGGCGTGCCGCGACCGCCTCCAGGCCACCCTCCTTGCGCAGTTCGACCAGCTCGGCCAGGTTCCACGCGGCGGCGCCGACCACGGACAGGCTCTGCGGTCCGCGGCGCTGGACCACCCCGCGGACCAGCAGCAGCCAGGAGTGGAAGACGGTGTGGGCGCAGGCCTCGTGGCTGTCGTCGAAGAAGGCGAGGTCGACCAGGCCGGTGCCGTCGTCGAGGGTGGTGAAGACGACCCGGCGCCCGGAGCGGACGGGCGGCGTCTGGGTGGCCGCCTTGGCCCCGGCGACCAGCACGGTCTGGCCGTGCCGCACCTCGCGCAGCCGGTTCGCCGGGATCGCGCCCAGCTCCTCCAGGAAGGCCAGGTGGTCGTCCATCAGGTGGCGGGAGGCGTCCATGCCGAGGACGCCGAGTTCGGCGCCGAGCCGTTCGCCGTCGTCCATGTCGGGCAGGCCGATCGGCGCGAACGCCGGCTCGCCCTCCCCTCCGGTCAGGGTGAGCTGGCCGTCGTACGCGGAGGCCCGGCCCTGCCGGTGCACTTCGGCGACCTGGAGCAGCATGTCGCGGCGGTTGCCCCCGAAGGGGTCCAGCGCGCCGACCTGGACGAGGCGTTCGGCGGCGGCGCGGCCCGGGCGGGCGCGTTCCCACAGGTCCTGGAGGGAGGAGTAGGGCTGTCCGGCGGTGATCCGGGCGACCTCGGCCTCGCTGATGCCGTGCACCTCGGAGAGCGCGAGCCGCAGCCCCCACACCTCCTCCTCGCCCCCCTCGCCGGGCACCGGTTCGATCCGGTAGGTCGCGCCGGACCGGTTGACGTCCAGCGGCAGCACCGGCACCCCGCGCCGCCGGGCGTCCGCGAGGAGCAGCCGCTTGGGGTACATCCCGGGGTCGTGGGTGAGCACCCCGGCGTAGAAGGCCGCCGGGTGGTGCGCCTTGAGCCAGGCGGACTGGTAGGTCGGCACGGCGAAGGCGACGGCGTGCGCCTTGCAGAAGCCGTACGCGCCGAAGGCCGAGACGATCTCCCAGGTGTGCCGGATGACCTCGCGGGAGTAGCCGCGCTCCCGGGCCGCGTCCGCGAACCAGGCCCGCAGCCGCCCCTGCCGGGTCTCGTCCGACAGCGCCCGCCGGGCCTCGTCGGCGAAGCCCCGGTCGCAGCCGGTCATGACGCACATGATGCCGATGAGCTGTTCGTGGAAGACGACGACCCCGTGGGTCTCGCGCAGCACGGGCTCAAGGTCGGGGTGCGGGTAGTGGACGGGCGTGCGGCCGTGCCGGGCCTCGATGAAGGGCCGCACCATGTCGGCGGCGACCGGCCCGGGGCGGAAGAGGGAGATGTCCACGACCAGGTCGTGGAAGGTGGCCGGCTGCAGCCGTCCCACCAGGTCGCGCTGGCCCGGGGACTCGATCTGGAAGCAGCCCAGCGTCTCGGCGGAGCGGACCAGTTCGTACGTCGCGGGGTCGCCCTGCGGGATGCGGTCCAGGTCGATCCGGCCGCCGCCGGTCCGTTCCACCTCGTCCAGGGTGTGCGCCATCGCGGACTGCATGCGCACCCCGAGCACGTCGAGCTTGAGCAGCCCGAGGTCCTCGACGTCGTCCTTGTCGAACTGCGACATCGGGAAGCCCTCGCCGCTGGTCGGCACAACCGGTGTGCGGTCCAGCAGCCCGGCGTCCGACAGCAGCACCCCGCAGGGGTGCATGGCGACCCCGCGTGGCAGCGCGTCCAGCGCCTCCACCAGCTCCCACAGCCGGCCGTGGTCCTCCCCCGCCACCTGCCGCAGCTCGGGCAGTTCGGCGAGCGCGGCCCGCGCGTCGCGGGCCCGGATGTGCGGGAAGGCCTTGGCCAGCCGGTCGGTCTGCTCCGGGTCCATCCCGAGGGCGGCGCCCACGTCGCGCACCGCGTGGCGGACGCGGTAGGTCTCGGGCATGGCGACGGTGGCGACCCGCTCACCGCCGAAGCGGTCCAGGATGCGCCGGTAGACCTCCAGCCGGCGGGCGGACTCCACGTCGATGTCGATGTCGGGCAGGGAGACGCGCCTGCCGGACAGGAAGCGTTCCATGAGCAGGTCGTGCTCGACGGGGTCCGCGGCGGCGATGCCCAGCAGGTGGTTGACGAGCGAGCCGGCGCCCGAGCCGCGGGCGGCCACCCTGATGCCCATCTCCCGCACGTCGGCGACCACCTGGCCGACGGTGAGGAAGTACGAGGCGAAGCCGAGCCCCTCGATGATCCGCAGTTCGTGGTCGAGCCGCGCCCAGTACTCCGGGTCCCGGTCGTGGCCCTCCCGGACCATCCCGGCGGCGCAGTGGGAACGCAGCACGCGGTCAGCTGTGCGGGCGCCGGCGCCGACGAGCTCCGGCTCGGGGAAGTGCACCTGCCCGAGCCCCAGGTCCTCCTCCGGGTCGACGGCGCAGCCCGCGGCGGTCTCCTCGGTGGCCCGCAGCAGCCGGCGGGCGTCGCCGCGGGTGAAACCGGCCGCCTCCACGACCCGCTCGGCGGTGCGCGCCATGTCACCGGAGTCCTTCAGCCAGCGCTCGCCGCTGTCCAGGCCCCCCGCGTCGCGCACGTCGACGGGCACCAGGCGGCGCGCCGAGTCCAGGACGTCGGCCACCTCCCCCTGGCCGGGGTCGGCGTAGCGGACGGCGTTGGTCAGCACCGGGACGACGCCCTGCTCGACGGCGAAACCGACGGTGCGGGAGGCGAGCCGCAGCGAGCCGTACCCGGTGCCGGTGCGGCCGTGGTGCACGGCCTCCAGGCGCAGCGCGTCCCCGTACACCTCGCGCCAGGGGCGCAGCAGCCTGGCGGCCCGGTCGGGACGTCCGGCCGCCAGCGCGCGGCCGACCTCGGAGTCCGCGCCGAGCAGCACGTACAGCCCCTCCCGTCCCAGGTCCTCCCAGGCGATGCCGCCGTCGGTGTGGGCGGCGCTGACCAGCCGGCACAGCGCGCCCCAGCCCCGGCCGTCCCGGGCGAGGAACACCGCCCGGTCGGTCGCCTCCGGCACGAAGGCCCCGCCGCGCACCGGGGTACGCCGGCGGGCGGGCGGCGGTCCGGCCTGAGGTACGGCGCCCTCCCCCGCGTACGCCGCCGGCACCGCCAGGGAGGCCCCGAACAGCGGCCGCACCCCGGCCCGCGCGCACGCCTTGGCGAAGCGCACCACCCCGGCGACCGTGTCCCGGTCGGTCAGCGCCAGCGCGTCCATCCCCCGTTCGGCGGCGCGCTCGGCGAGCCGCTCGGGGTGCGAGGCCCCGTACCTCAGCGAGAAGCCGGAGACGGTGTGCAGGTGCGTGAATCCCGCCATACGCACCTCCGACCGCTCATGCCTCCCCCGTTCCGAACCCTCTGCCATCCACCATAGACCACTTGTCGAACATGTGTACGAAGACGCGCCGGATCCCTGTCCTCCGCCACCCTCCGCGTGGTTTCCTGCACACGACGTCACCGACGCTCGCACCCCCGACGGGAGTCGCCATGCCGATGCTGCTGGTCAAGGGCTCTTTCCAGATAAAGAACACCGAGCCGGACGGGGACACCGTGGGCTTCGTCCCCTCCCGCCACTCCGACTGGAACCGGGTCAGGGGCGGTCTCGGGCTCGACCTCACCGACTCCTGCCGGGGCAAGCTGCGGCTGGACGCCGTCGACGCGCTGGAGACCCACTACGGGCCCACCTCCGCCCCGGCCCACCAGCCCCTGCCCTTCGCCCACGCGGCCCGGGACGAACTGCTGCGCCGTCTCGGCTTCACCGCCGTGGAACGCGGGCCCGGCGGCGAGAGGGTCGTCGCCGCCAGTCCCGAGAGCGTTCCCGGCTGGATCCTCACCGGCGGGGTGGACGTGCACGGCCGCTGCGTCGCCCTGGCCGGCCGGGGCGCGCTGCCGGAGGGCACGAAGAGCGGCCAGGAGGTCACGGTCGGCGTGCCGCTGCTGCGCGCCACCGTCAACCACCACCTGGTCGCCGAGGGCCTGGCCTACCCGACCTTCTACAGCAACCTCTACGAGGACCTGCGCCGGGAGCTGACCGACGTCGCCCGGCAGGCCCGGGAGGCGGGCAGGGGGCTGTGGCCGGACGACGTGAGCACCACCGGCGCGAAGGTCACCGGACTCTCCTCGCTCACCGACGACGCGGTGATCGTCCCCAAGCTCTTCCGGCGGCTCTTCGACTACCTCGCGCTCGGCGAGCCCTCCCTCGGCGCCTTCCGCGCCTTCCTGGCCGGGGCGGCCGACACCTACCGGATCCTGTCCTCGGACACCCCCCGCGCGCAGGTGCGGGGACTGCACCACGTCGTCGAGGTGACCGGCGACCACACCGTGCGGATGACCGTCCCGATCGAGGACCTGGTCTTCACCGAGGCCTGACGACCGGGGCGAACGCCGCCGCCCACCGCAGCAGTTCCTCGTCCTCGCCGGGGCGCCCGACGGCCTGCAGGCCCAGCGGCAGGCCGTTGGCGGCGAACCCGGCGGGCAGGCTCACCGAGGGGAAGCCCGCGTTGCTCCACGGCAGGCACATCACCGAGTCGCCGGTGCTGCCCAGCCCGAACGGCGCGGGCCCGGTGGCGGACGGTGCCAGCCAGACGTCGACCTCCTCCATGGCCGTCAGCAGCCGCTCGCGGAGGATCCGGCGCTCGCCCACGGCCCGTTCGTAGTCGTCGCGGCCGACGGCGTGGCCCTCGCGGATGGCGGCGACCGTCTGCTCGCGGTACAGGTGGCCGTGCCGGGGGAACCAGTCGGCGTGCGTACGGGCCACCTCGTAGCGGTTCATGACGTACAACTGCCGTACCACCGCGTCGAACTCACCCGGGCCCGCCATCATCGGCACCTCGCGCACCGTCCAGCCCGCCGACTCCAGCCGCCCGGCCTGCGCCGCGAAGGCCTCCCGGGCCTCCGCCCCGGCCCGCTCCAGGTAGGGCCCCGCGGGTATGCCGAGCACCGGTCCGCGCTCGCCGGCCGGCGGCTCCCGCCAGTCGTCGCACAGGGCGGACGCGCCGCGCGCCGCCATCGCGACGTCCGCGGCGAGCACCCCGACCGTGTCGAAGCTCGGGGCGTTGGCGATCACCCCGTCCACCGGGACGCGCCCGAAGGTCGGCTTGAAGCCCACCACCCCGCAGTAGGCCGCGGGCCGGACCACCGAGCCGACGGTCTGCGTCCCGACCGCCAGCGGCACCATGCCCGCCGCCACCGCGGCCGCCGAGCCGCTGCTCGAACCACCCGGCGTGTGGGCGGTATTGTGCGGATTGCGGGTCGGCCCCGGCGCGGTCACCGCGAACTCGGCCGTCACCGTCTTCCCCGCCACCAGCGCCCCGGCCGCCCGCAGCCGGTCCACCAGCGATGCCTGCGGCCCGGCCAGCGCCTCCGGCGGCACCGCGGACCCGGCCCTGGTCTCCATCCCGTCGATCCGGACGATGTCCTTGACGCCCACCATCACCCCGGACAGCACGCCCGGCGGCGCCTCGGCCGCCTCCGCCGCCAGCCGGCCCCGCCGGTCCGGCTCCCGCACGAACGCCTTGATCCGGGCGTCCAGCCGGTCGATACGGTCACAAGTCCGTGCCACCAGATCCGTCACGGCGGCCACGCTACGCCGAAAAACCCCGGCCTTCCCCGGGCACGGCGTCATCGCCCCGCCCGCCGGGCCCCGCGGGCGGGACCGGGGCTCGGGAGGGGTGCGAGGGTACGCGCCCTCCCGGAGGGTCCAAACACCGCATCGGTGCGAGATTCGTCACGTCCCGATGTCACGCGGGTGCTCCCGCGTCCCATGCGTCAACCCGCGTCACGCATACGTCACCCCGGTGGCTACTCAGGGGTTGCGAAGGCAAGGGGACGGCACGATTTACTGACCGCCATGACGGCGACCGACACCATCTCCAGACCCATGGCGCACCCCGGCCGGCTGCGCATGGTGAGCCACCTGCGCCGCCTCGCGGCCGCCGGTCTGGTGGAGCCGCCGTGCGGCGCACGGACCCCGCAGTACCCGGAGGACGAGGACGCCGAGGTCTGGGACGACTTCCGGCACCGGCTGGCGGCCCTGCTGGTCGGCCTGCACGAGGAGGCCAAGGCGCCGCGCCCGGCCCACCGGGCCGTGCACGTCGGCGCGACGGTCATGGCCTTCCCCCTGCACCGCCGGTTCCGCTGATCCGCTGATCCGCTGATCCCGGCCGCACACGCCCGGGCCCCGGACGCCGCCGCGGCCCGGAGCCCCCTGAACCACGTGGACGTCAGCCGAGTTGCGCCCCGACCGCGGCCAGCGCCGTGGTCACCGGCTGGAAGAAGGTCTCCCCACCGACCTGGCAGTCCCCACTGCCGCCGGAGGTGAGGCCGATCGCGCTGCCGTCACGGGTGAACAGCGCGCCACCGCTGTCGCCCGGTTCGGCGCAGACGTCGGTCTGGATCAGCCCGGTGACGGTGCCCTCCGGGTAGTTGACCGTCGCGTCGAGTCCGAGGACCGTGCCCCCGTTCAGCCCCGTGGTGCTGCCCATCCGGAACACCTCCTGGCCCACCGCGGCCTCCGCGGCCCCGCCCACGGCCAGGGCCCGGCCGTTGCCGAGGTTCACCTGGCTGGGCGCCTGGGTGTTCGGGTCGTCGTACGTCACGAGCGCGAAGTCGCCGTCACCCGGGAAGGTCGCCTGCCGCACGGTCGCGACGGGTGCCCCGCCCTGGCTGTCCGACCAGTTCGCGAAGGCGACCCCGCAGTGGCCCGCGGTGAGGAAGGCCGGGGCGCCGTCCTTGACGACGTTGAACCCCAGCGAACAGCGTGCCCCGTCGGCGAAGATGGCGTCACCGCCGGCCACGAGGGGCTTGAACTCGCCCGCTGACTTCTGGATCCGGGCCATGCCGCCGCCCAGGGACCGCACGGTGGACTCCAGGGTGTCCCACCTGCCACCGGTGACGGTGCTGTCCGCGGTGACCAGGATCCGGTTCGTCCGGGGGTCGACGGCCCAGGCGGTGCCGGGGATCGTGGCGCGCTGCCTCAAGGTCTGTGCGGCGGAGCTCAGTTCGGCGGCGCTGTTCTCGACCGTCCGGGTCGCGGCGCCGGCCTTCGCTGCCCGCTCGGCCACGTCGCCGCCGTCCCCGGCGACCACGTTCACCACGAGCCGCCGGCTCCTCGCGTCGTAGTACGCCCCCGCGACGGACGGGCCGAACTCCGCGCCGAGCCGTGAGGCGAGTTCCGCGGCGGCCGCGGCGGTGAGCCGCTTCGGCGCGGGGACTTCGGGGCCCTGCTCGGCGGGCTGCGAGGCATTGGCGTTGGGCAGCAGTACGGCCGCTGCCGCGATGGCGGCGGCACCGGCCGTGACGAACACGATCTTCCGCTTGGCTATCTGTTTGTGCTTCAACTCGTGACCTCCTGTGGGGGGATACAGGCCGGATCGTCGGGCGCAAGGGGGAAGCGTCGTTCCGTCTGACATACGCGGCCCCACCCCGTTGCGTTCACCGCGGCAGATCGGCTCGCGCCCCGGGTCACGGTTGTGGTGGAATCCGCCTGATGAGCACTTTCGACCCCTCCCCCGTGGCGCTGGACTACCGCGCCGCCTACGACCGGCAGTTGCGCGCCCGTGTCCCCGCCGACCTCTCGCGGTACGAGTCGGTGGAACGCGACGGCCCGCTGCTGCGCAAGACCTACCGGCACGGGGAGGCGGGGTTCCTCGACTACCGCGACCTCGGCGGGCTGGACGGGCCCGGGCTGGACGCCTTGATCACGAGGCAGCGGGACCACTTCGCCGCGCTGGGCATGCCGGTGGAGTGGAAGTACCACACCCACGACCTGCCCGCGGGGCTGCCGGACCGGCTGGTCGCGGCCGGCTTCGTGCCGGAGGAGCCGGAGACGGTGCTGGTCGGCGAGGCGGCGGCGCTGACGGCCGCCCCGGTGCTGCCGGAGGGTCTGACGCTGCGGGAGGTCACGTCACGGGCGGACTTCGAGCGCGTCCGGCGGATGGAGGAGACGGTCTGGGGCGTGCCCCACGACTGGCTGCCGGGGATGCTGGAGAGCGAGGTGTCGGGGTCCGGCGACCCTTGCGTGGTGGTCGTCGCCGAGACCGCCGACGGCACGGTGGTCTGCGCCGGCTGGGCCCGCTTCCACGAGGGCACCGACTTCGTGTCGCTGTGGGGCGGCTCCACCTTGCCTGAGTGGCGGGGCCGCGGCGCCTACCGGGCGACGGTGGCGCACCGGGCCCGGCTGGCGGTCGCGGCGGGTCACCGCTTCGTGCAGGTCGACGCGTCCCCGGACAGCGCCCCGATCCTGGCCCGGCTGGGGCTGCTGCCGGTGGCGGTGACCGTGCCGTACTTGTGGCGGCCGGACGTGCCGCGGGCGGAGGGCGGGCTCAGCTGACGTCCGGGGGCCGCTGCGGCCGGACGGCCTCCAGCAGCGGGTCCGCCGCGAGGGTCTCGCGCAGGTCGGCGGGGAGCTCCTCGGCGGGCTCCGCCAACGGAACGCCGGACTCGGGCAGGTCGGCGGCGGCCCTCGGCGCGGGCCCCCGGGGAGACGCCGCCGCCGCGCGGGGTGCGGGCTGCTGTTCGACCGCCGGGTACGGGCCCTGCTGTGCGCGCTCGAGGAAGCGCAGCAGCTCCACCGGGAAGGGCAGCACGAGCGTGGAGTTCTTCTCCGCGGCGACGGCGACGACCGTCTGCAGCAGGCGGAGCTGGAGCGCGGCGGGAGTGTCGCTCATGACCGCCGCGGCGTCGGCGAGCTTCTTGGAGGCCTGGAACTCGGCGTCCGCGTTGATGATCCGCGCCCGGCGCTCCCGCTCGGACTCGGCCTGGCGGGCCATCGAGCGCTTCATCGTCTCCGGCAGCGAGACGTCCTTGATCTCCACGCGGTCGATCTGCACGCCCCACCCGATGGCCGGGCTGTCGATCATCAGCTCCAGCCCCTGGTTGAGCTTCTCACGGTTGGAGAGCAGGTCGTCCAGGTCGCTCTTGCCGATGATCGACCGCAGCGAGGTCTGCGCCATCTGCGAGACGGCGAACCGGTAGTCCTCGACGTTGATGATCGCGTCGGTGGCGTTGACGACCTTGAAGTACACCACCGCGTCCACCTTGACCGTGACGTTGTCGCGGGTGATGCCCTCCTGGGCGGGCACCGGCATCGTCACGATCTGCAGGTTCACCTTCCGCATCCGGTCGACGACCGGCACGATCATGGTGAATCCGGGGGTCCGCACCCCGTCCCTGACCTTGCCGAGCCGGAACACCACGCCCCGCTCGAACTGCTGCACCACACGGGCCCCGGCCACGAAGTACAACGCTCCTGCCGAGAGCACGGCGGCTATCAACTCGACGACCATCACGGCCCCCTGGGGTCCGGAATCGCAGTACTTCCACGGTACCTCGCGGGTAACCCGCCGGATACGGGCCGGGATGCCCCGTTACGGTCCGGGCGGCGGCCTACCGCGGCGCGCCCGCCGCCCGGGCGAGCCGGTCCGCGACGACACGCAGCCGTTCGGCCAGCTCAGGGGGCTCCCGCACCTCGAAGTCGACGCCGAGCATGCCGATGTAGACGGCGAGCGCGTCGAGGGACTCGGAACCGGTGCGCAGCACGCAACTGTCCGGCCCGGTGGACTCCACGGTCGCGTACCCCGCGTACTCGGCCACGGCCTCGGCGGGGGCGTGCACGACGACGACGGCCTGGTGGCGGTAGGCCCGCGAGGTGACCCCCCGCGCGACGTACGACGCGGCGTCCGACGGGGGCCGCCGGGGCGCGAAGCGGGGGCCGGTGGGCGTTCTGGGGTCCATCCGGTCGACACGGAAGGTGCGCCAGTCCTGCCGGTCGGTGTCCCAGGCCAGCAGGTACCAGCGTCGGCCGTGGTGGACCAGGCTGTGCGGCTCCACCGTGCGGCGGCTCGCGGTGCCGCCGTGCGCCCGGTAGTCGAAGCGCAGCCGTTCGTGGTCGCGGCAGGCGGCGCCGATCGCGGTCAGCACGTCCTGGGCGACGGCGCCCGGCAGGGACGCGGGGCGGGCGACCGCAACGGCCTCCATGGCCTGCGCCCGGCGGCGCAGCCGGGAGGGCAGCACCTGCTCCAGCTTGGCCAGTGCGCGCAGCGAGGTCTCCTCGATGCCCTCGACGCTGCCGCCGGCGCCGGTGCGCAGACACAGCGCGACCGCGATCGCCTCGTCGTCGTCGAGCAGCAGCGGGGGCAGCGCGGCGCCCGCGCCCAGCCGGTAGCCGCCGGCGGTGCCGGGGGTGGCGTGCACGGGGTAGCCGAGGGCGCGCAGGCGCTCCACGTCGCGGCGCACCGTCCGGGCGGTGACGTCGAGGCGCTCGGCGAGCTCGGGCCCCGTCCAGTCGCGCCGGGACTGGAGCAGGGACAGCAGGCGCAGCAGTCGGGCGGAGGTTTCCAGCACGGCAGCAGTCTGGCAGGCATCGCGGACGGTTCCTGACCGCGTTCAGGCCTACCGTGACGCCCATGGAGACGATCCCCGAAGGCGCCGTCCTGGACCGCCGGACGCTCAACCGCTCCCTCCTGGCCCGGCAGTCGCTGCTGGGCCGGGAGCCCACCGGCGCCGCGGAGATGGTCGAGCGACTGGTGGGACTGCAGGCGCAGGAGCCCCAGGACCCGTACGTGGCGCTGTGGTCCCGGATCGAGGACTTCGCGCCGCAGGAGCTGTCCGGGATGCTCGCGGACCGGCGGGCGGTGCGGATGTCGCTGCTGCGGTGGACGGTTCACCTGGTGACGGCACGGGACTGCATGGCGCTGCGCCCGGTGGTGCAGGACGTGCTCGAACGGCGCCTGCTCGGGCAGTTCCGGCGGCAGTTGGCGGGGCTGGACCTGGCGGAGGTGGCCGGAGCGGGCCGGGCGCTCCTCGAGGACGGCCCGCTGTCCCCGAGCCGGCTCGGGGACGCCCTGCGGGAGCGCTGGCCGGAGCGCGAGCGGCTGCCCCTCGCGCTGGCCGTCACGGCACGGGTGCCGACCGTGCAGCCGCCGCCCCGCGGCCTGTGGCGCACCTCCGGCGCGGCCCTGCAGACCCCGGCCGACCGGTGGCTCGGCCGGGACTTCGACCTGGGGGACGGCTCCGCGCCGGACGCGGCGGTCCTGCGCTACCTCGCGGCCTTCGGCCCCGCGTCGGCCGGGGACGTCGCCGTCTGGTCGGGGCTGACCGGGCTCCGCGCGGTCATGGACCGGCTCCGCCCGGGGCTGCGGGTCTACCGCGACGAGAAGGGCACCGCCCTGTACGACGTCCCCGGCGCGCCCTTCCCCGGCCCCGGGACGACGGCGCCGCCGCGGTTCCTGCCGCAGTACGACAACATCGCCCTCTCGCACGCCGACCGGGCGCGGATCGTGCCGCGCGACCTCCGGGCCGGGCAGCCGCTGCCCGGCAGCGGCAGCAACCGCGGCTTCTTCCTCCACGACGGCTTCGTCCACGGGCTGTGGCGGATCCGGTCCGCCCGCGACGCGGCCGTGCTCCACGTCCAGCCGCACGCGCCGCTGGACGCCGGGGCGCGCACGGCGCTCGCGGCGGAGGGCGAGCGGCTGCTGGGGTTCGCCGCGCCGGAGGCCGCCGCCCGGGAGGTGCGCTTCACGGAGTGACCGGGGCGCACGTCCCGCGGGCGGTGGCCGGGGCCGGGCTCAGTACACGGCGACCCCGTACGCCTTGAGGACCGCGGGCAGCGGCTGGAAGAAGGTGGTGCCTCCCTCGGCGCAGTCGCCGCTGCCGCCGGACAGCAGCCCCAGGGCCTTGGTCCCGTCGTACAACGGGCCCCCGGAGTCGCCGGGTTCCGCGCACAAGTCGGCCGGCACGGCGACCGCGGTCGCGGCCAGCAGGCCGAGGAGCGCCGCTCCGCGCAGCGCGGCCCCTTCGGCGAGGCCGCTGCGCGGAGTGGTGCGCTTGTTCCTCATATGTCCCCCCCCACGAGGTCATGCGGTGCCTCGCGGAGTATTGCGACGATCAGCCCGGCGGACACGAGGGCCATACGGGACGTGCCCGGCGGCCGTGGGGCCGCCGGGCACGTCCGTGACGGAAGGGAGGGCGTGGACCTCCCGGAAGGTCAGAAGACGCTGACGCCGTAGACGCTGAGCGCCTCCGTCACCGGCTGGAAGAAGGTCGTCCCGCCGCTGCTGCAGTTGCCGCTGCCGCCGGAGGTCAGACCCAGCGCGATGCCCCCGGAGGTGTACAGCGCGCCACCGGAGTCGCCGCCCTCGGCGCACACGTTGGTGCGGATCATCTGGTAGACCACGTCGCCGCCGCCGTAGTTGACGGTGGCGTTGAGGCCGGTGACCGAACCGCTGTGGATGCCGGTGGTGGAGCCGTCGCGCAGGACGGCCTGGCCCACGAAGGCGTTGCCGGCGCTGGTGATGTCGGTGTTGCCGGCCGTGCCGCTCTTGGTCACGGAGGTGTTGCTGTACCGGACCAGCGCGTAGTCGTTGGTCGGGAAGCTGTAGCCGGCGTTCGAGCCCAGCACGGTGGACTGGCTGGAGTTGGAGTACCAGGTCGAGGCGACCTCGGCGCAGTGCCCGGCGGTCAGGAAGTAGTTGGTGCTGCCGCTGCGCACGTTGAAGCCGAGCGAGCAGCGGTAGCCGCCGCCGTAGATGGCGTCGCCGCCGGCGATCAGCCGCTTGAAGGTGCCGGCCGTGCGCCGGAAGGTGACCGCGTCGCCGTAGGAGGCGGTAGCCTCCTGCAGCTTGGTGAGTTCGGCGCCGGTGACGGTACTGTCGGCGGTGATCTCCAGCCGGTTGGACTTCGGGTCGACGACCCACGACGTGCCCGCGATGTCCGCGGCGAGGGTGGCCTTCCCGGCCTTCTCCAGCTGGGCGGTGCTGTGCGCCACGAACTTCGGGACCGCGCCGGCCGCGCTGACGGCCTGGGCCGCCTTGTCGTTCGTGACGTTGACGACCATGGCCTTGGCCTTGGCGTCGTAGTACGAACCGGCGGTGGAGGCGGTGCCGAGGGACGTGGTGAGCGCGGCAGCGGCCTCCGGGGAGGCCTTGGGCGCGGGGGCGGCCTGGGCGGCGGGCAGGGTGAGCGCGGTAACCGCCAGCAGACCGGACGCCACGGCGATCAGCCGTGCACGTCTCGGGACGGGGGTGTGGGTGGTGCGCTTGATCCTCACGCGTTTTCCTCCTGTGGGGGAACGGAAGGTGACCCGCGTAGCGCGGGCCGGTGAGGCGCAGCGAGAGCTCCGCCGTACTGTGGGGGTGGCGTGCTCCTGACAAATGCTGCGCACACGGGAGTATTCAGAGCCGCGCACAAGCGCACAAGGGCGGGTTTCGGCCTCGTGACGCCACTGAAACACCCCGACACCGCCTCCGCACGCACCGCTGTGACGGTGTATCGGCTGGTGAGCCCGCCGCCCCCGCCACCCGTCGGCCGCCCCCGCGTCCCACCCCCGGTTTGGCGCGAACGGACGGCCCGCGCGGAGCCGTACGGCCGCGCGCCACCGCGACGCGCGGCCGCGCGACCCGTGTCCGGGGGCGACATCCCGACCGCCCGGAGCGGCGTCGAACGGCCTCACCGCACCCGCGCACCCGACCTCGCACATGACCAGGCGCCGCGCCGCCACACCGACCCAGTGCACAGGGGCCTTCCCCGACCCCAGCCGCACCGAGCACGCACCGTCGGCTGCGCCGGACGACGCCGCCGTCCCTTCACGCCGCCTCAGCCCGCCTCCGGCTCATGGTCACGCGCGCGCCCGCGCGGCCCGCGCCCCGAGCGCCGGGGCCGCGCGATCCCCGGCCGCGCAGGGCCCGTTGAACGGCCCCACCGGGCACAACCGCCCGAGGACCACCGCGCGCACCCACGAGGGCCGGGCCGCGGGACATCGCGCCCGCGCCCCGGCGTCGCCGTCGCCCTCGCCCTCGCCCTCGCGGCGAACGGGCCGCACGGCCCCTCAGCAGTCGCAGCCGCAGCAGTCGCAGTCGCAGCAGCAGCCGTCACCGCAGCCGCAGTCGCAGTCGCACCCGGAGCAGTCGCAGCTGGAGCACCAGCCCTCACGCCGCTTGCCGCTCCAGGGGTCGTCGTAGTGGTCCCGGCAGCAGATCTGGCAGGTGCAGCAGAGTCCCGCGAACACCGCGCACCCGGCGAGCAGGCCGCGGCGGGGACCCTGCTGGTGCGGGGGGCCGGGGGTCAGCCAGGGCGACTGCACCGGCCCACCGGGGCCGCCCGGGCCCGGGTGATGGGCGCACGAGGCGCCGAACGCGCGGTCCACGGACCGCCGCAGCTCGTGGGCGAGCAGGACATGGGCGAGCGCGCCGTCGGTGAACTCGACGTCCCGTAGCGCCAGCCTGACCCCGTGCACGGCGTCGTCGCACAGCCGCCGCGCCTCGGCCAGGCTCGTCCCGGTGGCGGTCAGCGGGTTCCACGCGCCGGCCGCGGCGTCGGCGTCCAGGTCCTCCACGGCGTCCAGCAGGTGGGCGAGGCGGCCGAAGAGCCGGCCCGCCTCCTCCAGTGGGGCGCGGTTGCCCGGCCGCCCGGCCAGCACCGCCGTGTGGCCGAACGCGGCGGCGGTGGCGGTCTCGGTGGGCTCGGTGACGGCCAGCAGGGACGTGCCGGGCCCGGCGGCCGCCTCGACCGCGGTCTGCCGGCCGACGGCGTCCACCAGCACCGCGGTGTCGAAGCCGAGGACCGAACCCGTCACGGCGCCCGCGCGGTCCCAGCGGCGGGCCACCGTGCGCGCCGCCGCGGCGACCGGACGGCGCGCCAGCAACCCGTCGCCGTCCGCCATGTGGTCGCGCACCTTCGCGGAGGCCAGCACCAGCGAGACCGCCGCGGCCAGCCGCGCGCCCTCCCCCTGCGCCACCGGCGCGGTCCGCATCGCCCGCAGCGGGCACGGCCCGGCGGTGCGGCGTCCGTCCCGCGTCCGCCCGGCCTGGCCCTCGACCAGCACCGAGACGATGAGTCCGTCGTAATTCGTGGCGACCCTGGCCAGTTGCCCGTGGTCATCCCTCAGGGCGAGGCAGAGACCGCACAGATGGGCCGTCCACGATATGGCCAGCTTCTCCGGCAGGCGGTGCCTGCACGGTCTGACGATTCCGAACATCGCAATCCCCCGTACGTCATTCGCAGCAATGGAGCACGTCATCGGCTGGTCGTTCTGTACGCCGCCCGTTCGGCTGTCCGGCGGTTCGGCATCACTCTACCGAGCGGGACCCTTTCCGATGATCCGTCAGGAGCCGTATTCCATGGGGTGACTGGGGGCCACTAGTGCGATTTATGCACCAGGTCTGTCACGAATCCACCCCACGGTGGGTATCCGCTTGGCGCATCATCCGCATCATGGACGACCATAGGGGTGCGGACGGCAAACTGACCGCGTGCGAGAGGAGGCGTCCATGGGATCGGTACGACGGGCGAGCGCCTGGCTGGGACTCGTCGACGACAACAGCGCCGAGGAGTACTACGACGAGGACTACGCCGATTACGGCGACGGCGCCGAGACGTCCTCCCCCGACTCCTGGGTCACGGACCCCCGCGTGCGCGTGGCCTCCGATTCGGCGGAGGAGCAGGGCCGCCGGATCGCCACGGTCACCCCGGACGGCTTCCGGGACGCCCGCGGCATCGGCGAGCTGTTCCGGGACGGCGTCCCGGTCATCGTCAACCTGACGGCCATGGAGTCCTCCGACGCCAAGCGCGTCGTCGACTTCGCGGCCGGCCTCACCTTCGGCCTGCGCGGCTCCATCGACCGTGTGGCGAACCGCGTCTTCCTGCTGACCCCGCCCGACTACCTGGTCGTCAACGCGGACAGCAGGCGCGGCGGCGACGGCTTCTTCAACCAGAACTGACCGCGGCATCGGCGCCGGGTTCCGGCGCCGATGCCGTGGCGGCTACCGGAAGGCGTCGAGCCCGGTGAGCGCCTTGCCGAGCACGAGCTGGTGCATCTCGACGGTGCCCTCGTAGGTGAGCACGGACTCCAGGTTGGTCGCGTGCCGCATCACGGGGTACTCCAGGGAGATGCCGTTCGCGCCCAGCACGGTCCGGGCCGTTCGGCAGATCTCGATCGCCTCGCGCACGTTGTTGAGCTTGCCGAAGCTGACCTGTTCCGGACGGAGCGTGCCCGCGTCCATGCGCCGCCCGAGGTGGTGGGCGAGGAGGATTCCCTTGTGCAGTTCGAGCGCCATGTCGGCGAGTTTGGCCTGGGTCAGCTGGAAACCGCCGATGGGCCGGCCGAACTGCTCGCGGGTACGGGAGTACTCCAGGGCGGCCTCGAAACTGCTGCGCGCGGCGCCCATGGCCCCCCAGACGATCCCGTAGCGGGCGTGGTTCAGGCAGCTGAGCGGGCCGCGCAGACCGGTGGCCTCGGGGAGGACGGCGTCGGCGGGCAGGCGCACGTCGTCCATCACCAGTTCGCTGGTGACGGAGGCGCGCAGCGACCACTTGTGCTTGATCTCCGGGGCGGAGAACCCCGGGGTGCCCGCGGGCACGGCGAAGCCGCGGATGCCCTCGTCGGTGCGGGCCCACACCACGGCGACTCCGGCCACGGAGCCGTTGGTGATCCACATCTTGCGGCCGTTCAGGATCCAGTCGGATCCGTCCCGTTTGGCGTGGGTGCGCATGCCCGCCGGGTCGGAGCCGTGGTCGGGCTCGGTGAGACCGAAGCAGCCGATCACCTCGCCGGCGGCCATCCGCGGCAGCCAGCGCCGCTTCTGCTCCTCGGAGCCGAACCGGTGGATGGCGTACATCGCCAGCGAGCCCTGGACGGAGACGAGCGAGCGGATGCCGGAGTCGGCGGCCTCCAGCTCCAGGCAGGCCAGGCCGTACTGGACGGCGGAGGCGCCGGCGCAGCCGTAGCCGGTCAGCGACATGCCCAGCGCGCCGATCGAGCCGAGTTCCCTGGCCAGCTCGCGGATCCCGGGCAGCTCGCCGCGCTCGTACCACTCCGCCACGTGCGGCAGCACGCGGTCGGCGGCCCAGCCGCGGACGGTGTCCCGCACCGCGCGGTCCTCGTCGTCCAGCAGGTCGTCGATGCCGAGCGGGTCGTACGGGTCGAACTGCGGCTTTCCAGCGGACATCGTCGTCCTCTCCGGTGATCACTGCGTCTCGCCGACGAAGCTACTTCCGTGGCGGGGGCGGGTAAAGCCCCCGACGGTGTGCTCAGCGCGACACGTCGGCCCCGGCCAGGGCGTGCTCGCGTGGGGACGGGATGCCGGGGGCGGCGGGCCGCTGGGCCGCCGTGCCGCACTCCATGCGGCGGGGCAGCCGCAGCGCGGCGACCGCGCCGAGCAGCAGCAGGCCCGCGCTGACCACCAGGGTGATGTGCATTCCGTGGACGAAGGCGTGCCGTGCGGCGTGCCGCAGCGAGGCCCCTGCGGAACCGCCGAGGTGGTCGGAGACCTCGTACGCCTCGCCGAGCGACTTGCCCGCCGATGCGCCGGCGTCGGCCGGCACCCCGGGGACCCGGGCGACGCCGGGGGCGTAGGCGGCGTTCATGACGCTGCCCAGCAGCGCGATGCCGAGGCCGGCGCCCAGCTGGTAGGAGGTCTCGCCGATCGCGGCGGCGCCGCCCGCCTGTTCGGCGGGGGCGTCGCTCAGCATGGACTCGTACGCCCCGAAGAGCGTGGTCTCCAGCCCGAAGCCCAGCAGGACGAAGCCCGCGGTCAGCACGCCCGGGCGGTCGTGCTGGCCCATGAGGGTCAGCACGAGCACCGCGCACGCGGTGAGGACGAAACCGGAGCTCACCATGGCCCGCGGTCCGAAGCTGCCGAGCATCCGGGAGCCCAGCAGGCCGGCACCCATGGCGGCGAGGGTGAGCGGCAGCAGCCGCAGCCCCGTCTGCAGGGGGCTCAGTCCGAGGACCAGCTGCAGGTACTGGACGGCGATCAGTTCGAGGCCGACGAGGGCGAGCAGAGCCAGCACGATGCAGCCCACGGAGGTGCCGAAGGCGGGCCTGACGAACATGCCTATGTCGATGAGCGGGTGCTCGCGCCTGCGCTGCCGCCGCACGAACAGCACCAGCAGGACCAGGCCCACGAGCAGCGGGACCAGCGCGGAGGGCTCGTACGGGGCCGCGCCGCCGCCGATCCGCTTGACGCCGAGGATGGCGCCGAGGATGCCCAGCGCGGCCATCACCGCGCCGAGCACGTCCCAGGGGCCGTCCAGCTCACCACGGGACTCCGGCAGCAGCCAGCGGGCCACCGGAAGGATGACGGCCATCAGCGGGATGTTGATCAGGAAGACCGAGCCCCACCAGAAGTGCTCCACGAGGAAGCCGCCGAGGACCGGCCCGACGGCGGCGCCGACGGCCGCGACGGCGCTCCACACGCCGATGGCGACGGCCCGCTCCCGGCGGTCGGGGAAGACCTGCCGGAGGATCGACAGCGTGGCCGGCATGATCATCGCGCCGCCGACGCCGAGCAGGGCCCGGGCCGCGATGAGGACACGTGGGTCGGGCGCGAAGGCGGCCACCGCCGAGGCGCCGGCGAAGATCGCGTAGCCGAGCAGCAGGATCCGGCGTCTTCCGACGCGGTCGCCGAGGGTGCCGAAGAGGATGAGCAAAGACGCGGCGACGAGCGGATAGGCGTCGACGATCCACAGCAGCGCGATCGCGCCGGGGCGCAGGTCCTCGCTCACCGCGGGAACGGCGACGTGCAGCACGGTCGCGTCGAGTGCGACGAGCAGCAGGCTGACGCAGAGGACGATCAGCACGGTCCAGCGGTTGACCGGCCGGGTGTGCCGCGGGACGGCGGCCGACCCGGAAATGCCGGCCGAGGACGTCCCTGTCATGTACGTACCTCCCAGCGGTGCGCTCGCGGTGTCCCTGGGCAGGACGAGGGGACGGTCCCGGGGGAACCCAGTGAGACGGGGCGAGTGAAGTCGTCAGACTACGCGAGTCCGCGCCGATGGTGGGTGGCGCAGGTCACGTTCCCACGTGGCCGTGGTCACGTGAAGGCCATGCACCGGAGATGTGCCGGACATTTCCGGTACCCGTGGGGCGGTCGTCGGGGCGTCCACGCCGTGACGTGTACCCGTCCGTTCCGGTCGTACGCACGGCGAACGCGGCGCGCGGTTCAACACGTACGCCCGCCGGGCGCGTTCACGCGCCCGGCGATCGGGGATCCGCCCAGGTCACCGGTGTGCGTCGGACCCGCGACAGGCAGGCCGCACGGAACCGGTGCGGGCCGGCCCAAGACCGGGCGAACTCCAGGAGAAGTGACGGCTAATCAACGATAAACGGGGTACAAGGAAATCGAACATGCGATTTTCCAAGATCCTCCGGAAGCACTTCGAAACATAAAATCGAGGAGTTCCCGCATTCGGCTCAATGCGAACGCCGGCACTACCTCCAATGGGTGGAGTGAGACGCAGTCCACATCACATCGTCATTACGAACCCGTCCTTCCGGCCGAACTCCGCCATCACACGCTGTAACGTCGATTGAGTGCGTACCGATGACAAGCTTCGCCTCATGGAGGAGCCCGCGACAGCCCAGGCTCCCCCGGGCATGAGCCGGACACGCGTGCTGCTGTTCGGCTCGACGCTCGTGGCCTATGTGGCCATCGTCGTAGCCGTCCTGACCACGTCCAAGCTCGTGACCCTGGACTGGCAGGTCATGATGTGGCGGCCGTACAAGCAGTGGCCACAGATCCACGCGTTCCTGGACTACTTCGTGGTCCTGGGCCAACGCGGCCCGACGGCCGTGATCGTGGCCTCCTGGCTGGGCTGGCGCGCCTGGCGCCAGCGCACCCTGCACCCGCTGCTGGTGCTGGGCACGTCGCTGCTGCTGCTGAACGTCACCGTGGGTTCGGTGAAGTACGGCCTGGGCAGACTCGGCCCGCACTACGCGACCAGCGCCGGATCGGCCGAACTCTTCGCCGGCGGCGATATATTTCCCTCCGGTCACACCGCGAACGCCGTGGTGACCTGGGGGGTACTGGCCTATCTGGCCACCACCCCGTGGGTCCGCCGGGTCACCTCCGTGATCGCGGCGCTGCTGGCGCTGGGCGTCGGCATGACCACCATCTACCTCGGCACCCACTGGGTCAGCGACGTCCTGCTCGGCTGGGCGGCCGGCCTGCTGATCCTGCTGGCACTGCCCTGGTTCGAGCCCCTGATGGCCTCCGCGGAGCAGCGGATCACGGCCTCCTGGGCCCGCCGCCGCGGCACCGGCCGGGTTCCGGCCACGGCCCCCGCCGCGAACACGGCGATGGCCTCCGCACAGCTCTCCGACAACCCGGACGGCCTACTCGAGCCCGTCGTTCTCAGCGGCCGTGCGACGACGCCCGCGTCGGGGATACCGCACCACCCGGCGCGCCCCCATACCGCCCGCCACGAGCGCACCCCGGTGACCCCGGCCGGCAGCCGCCGCCCGCCCGCCGACCGGCCGGGCCGCCCGGCGGCCGTCGGCCAGGCCGGCGTCACTCGCGGCCGCGGCACCACCGGCTGACCGCCCGCGGGGCAGGTACGCACACCTCCCGCCCCGTCCGCAGGCCTACGAAGGCCCCGGCCGCACCCCCGAGGTGCGGGCCGGGGCCTTCGTCGTGCGGGGCCGTACGGAGGGGCCTCAGCCGCTCCAGCAGCGGGTCACCCGGCCGCCCTCCACGGTGAAGTTGAGCCGGCCCACCCGGTACTCCATGGTGATGACAGCGCCCGGCGGCAGGGCGCGCACCGTGCTCCAGCCGTGCTCGGTGGCCCGGCGTTCGGCCTCGTCGGCGGAGAGCCCGACGTAGCTGTCCGGTTCGTCCTGCGGTTGCCGTGCGGCGGTCGGATCGGTTGCCATGTGAGCAACGGTAGGCGCACACGAGCCGTGACGGAAGGCGCGGCCGACTTGATCGTCACACTTCTGTCACAGAATCCCGGACAGGGTTTGGCGTGCACCGTTCACTCTTTGGGGGCGACTTTTTCAAACGCCCGCCGAATTCACGGCCACGACCGGCGAAAACCAGCCGGGCCGGTCGCGCCGGAATTCCGGGAAACGGTCCACACACATCCCTCACATCACGTCCCCAGTGTCGACAGCTCTTCGTCCGTCAGCAGCCGGGACCGAATCAGAAACCGGTTGCCCGTCGGCGCTTCCAGCGAGAAGCCGCTGCCGCGCCCCGGCACCACGTCTATCGTCAGATGTGTGTGGCTCCAGTAGGCGAACTGGTCCCGCGACATCCACACCGGCACCGGGTCGACGCCCACGACGTCGAGGTCGCCGAGGTGCACGTCGGAGTCCCCGGTGAGGAACTCGCCCAGCGGATAGCACATGGGCGAGCTGCCGTCGCAGCAGCCGCCGGACTGGTGGAACATCAACGGGCCGTGCTGGTCGGCGAGACGCCGCAGCAGGCCCGCGGCCTCCTCGGTGACGGCGACCCGGCCGGCCCTCGGTGCGGTTGAGGTCATGGGGTCAGAGTGCCCCCGCCGAGCGCCGCCCGCCAGACCCCCCGAGGACATGTCGGCGGGCGGATCCCACCGTCGACTCCGCCTCGCGTTCCGACAGTCCCGTGCTGACGGCGGCTCCGACCATCTCCTCGGCCACCCGGTCCCCGTGCCCGTTCTCGAACGCGCGACAGGCGGCCCAGAAGAGCCGCTCGTTGCGCTCCCCCACGGACGAGCCGAGCACGAAGCGGATCAGCGGCCCGGCCGTGTTCCCGCCCACCGCCGGGCCCGCCGCGGCGCGCACGGCCCGGCGCTGCGGGGTCGTCAGGAGCAGCCGCAGCAGCCGCTTGGGCACGGCGGCCGGCGGCATCGAGGCCGTCGGCGGGTCCCAGCGGTAGAGGCCGGCCGTGGTGACCGAACCCGGTCCCACGAGATAGCCGCCGCTGCCGCGCACGTCGATCCCGTTGCCGAGCCGGCGCACGGAGTTGGGCACGACCGCCTCCGCCGGGCCGCGCAGCCACAGGTGCCGGCCGCCGCTCGGAGTGATCACCGTGCGCGTCCACGGCACGGCGAAGCCCCACCGGGCGGCCAGGTCCACCAGGTCGGTCACGCCGTCGACGCCGTCCTTGCGGTCCAGGTCGAGGCCGATCAGATAGTGCGGCGAGCGCCCGCACGCGATCCCGTACCCGGCGGCCCAGGGGGCCGCCGCGAACAGCTCGGCTATCCGGGCGGGCTCGGTGGCGGCGTCGTGCACACCGTGGCCGAGCCGTCCGCACTGGCCGCGGCACATCCCGCGTCCGGTCTCCCCCCGGTGCGGTGAACGGACCGCCGGGAGCTTGGTCCGCGACAGGGGGATGACGGGGAAGCCGCGCCGCGCGGCGGCGAGCGCGCACTCCAGCGCGCGGTCGTGGTCCGGATGCGTCACGGGGTGCCCCCTCGATGCGCTACGGCATGGCCCCTTTATCGTACTTTCGTTCGACCGTCTGCTCAATGCCGCACCGCGCAGCCCGGACGGGCTCCCGGCCCGCCCGGCACCCAGCGCCTGACGCACCCTCACGCAGGTCTTCCCGCAGGGCCGGCCACCCCCATGGTGACGGCTCCGGCCCCGCCCGTCGACGACGCGTCACGGCCGTTCCGTCCCGGTCCGTCACATGATGGGCCGTCTGCCCGAGACTGTACGGAGGACCGACGGTCGGCAGGATCTACCGAGGGAGCGCGCGGATGGTGACGGACGCGGCGCGGGCCACGGCCGGGCGGACGGCGGCACCCCGGCGGCCTGGGCGGCCTGGGCGGCTGATGGTGGACTGGCTGACCACCACCGACCACAAGAAGATCGGCCACCTCTACCTGATCACGTCCTTCGGCTTCTTCCTCGCCGCCGGGTTCATGGCGCTGCTGATGCGCGCCGAGCTCGCCCGCCCCGGTCTGCAGCTGATGACGAACGACCAGTTCAACCAGTTGTTCACGATGCACGGCACGATCATGCTGCTGCTCTTCGCCACCCCGACCTTCGCCGGGTTCGCGAACGAGATCATGCCGCTGCAGATCGGCTCGCCCGACGTCGCCTTCCCGCGGCTGAACATGCTGTCGTACTGGCTGTTCCTCTTCGGCGGGCTCATCGTGCTGGGCAGCTTCCTGACGCCGACCGGCGGCGCCTCCTTCGGCTGGTTCGCCTACGCACCGCTGAACAGCCTGACCCGTTCCCCCGGGATCGGCGCCGACATGTGGGTCATGGGGCTGGCGCTGGCGGGCTTCGGCACCATCCTGGGAGCGGTCAACTTCGTCACCACCATCGTGGGGATGCGGGCGCCGGGCATGACCATGTTCCGGATGCCGATCTTCACCTGGAACGTGCTCTTCACCTCGGTCCTGGTGCTGATGGCCTTCCCGGTGCTGGCGGCGACGCTGCTGGTGCTGGAGGCGGACCGGCGCTTCGGCTCGGTGGTCTTCGAGCCGGAAGCCGGCGGGGCGCTGCTGTGGCAGCACCTGTTCTGGTTCTTCGGCCACCCCGAGGTGTACATCATCGCGCTGCCGTTCTTCGGCATCATCACCGAGATCATCCCGGTGTTCTCGCGCAAGCCGGTCTTCGGCTACACGACGCTGGTCGGCGCGACGATGGCCATCACCGGGCTGTCGATGGTGGTGTGGGCGCACCACATGTTCGTCACCGGTGCCGTGCTGCTGCCGTTCTTCTCGCTGCTGTCGTTCCTGATCGCGGTGCCGACCGGGGTGAAGTTCTTCAACTGGATCGGCACGATGCTGCACGGCTCGCTGTCCTTCGAGACACCGATGCTGTGGGCCGTCGGCTTCCTGGTGAGCTTCCTGTTCGGCGGCCTCACCGGGGTGATCCTCGCCTCGCCCCCGCTCGACTTCCAGGTCAGCGACTCGTACTTCGTGGTGGCCCACTTCCACTACGTGGTCTTCGGGACGGTGGTCTTCGCGATGTTCGCCGGCTTCCACTTCTGGTGGCCGAAGTTCACCGGGAAGATGCTCGACGAGCGGCTCGGGAGGATCCACTTCTGGACGCTCTTCATCGGTTTCCACACCACCTTCCTCGTCCAGCACTGGCTGGGCGTGGAGGGCATGCCCCGGCGGTACGCGGACTACCTGGCGGCGGACGGCTTCACCGTGCTCAACACGGTCTCGACGATCGGGGCGTTCCTGCTGGGCCTGTCCACCCTGCCGTTCCTCTGCAACGTGTGGCGCACCGCCCGGCACGGCGGGCGGGTGGAGGCCGACGACCCCTGGGGCTACGGCCGTTCCCTCGAATGGGCGACCTCCTGCCCGCCGCCGCGGCACAACTTCACGGCACTGCCGCGGATCCGCTCCGAGTCCCCCGCCTTCGACCTGCACCACCCGGAGGTCGCCGCCCTCGACCAGGGCCGGTCCACGGGGCGCCGTGATGTCGTCGAGCCCGGTGCCGGCGGCCACGACTGACCGCGACAGAACAGGGGCGGCACGACGTCGTACCGCCCCCGCGGCTTCCTGCCCTAGGCCAGGCCTAGCCCGCCTTCTGCCCGCGCGCCGGGGATCCGGCCTTGCCACCGCCTCCGCGAAGCCTCGCCCGCACCTTGTTCCGCAGCCTCTTGCGCAGCCTGCGGGCCCGACGCTTGGCCGCCCGGGCGATGTCCTTGCCCGAGTACGCGGCGCCCACGCCCAGGCCGCCGACGTGGCGTCCGGCCGCGCGCAGCCGGCCCGCGGCGCCCGCGCGGCGGGCGATGAGCTCCTCCAGCAGGGCCTCGCAGGCGTCGGCGATCTTCGCGGGGTCGTACTGGGCGCCCTTCTCCAGGGCCGCCTTGCCCATCCGGTGGCGCAGTTCGTCGTCGTTGATCAGCCGGAGCATCGCCGCGGCCAGCGCGTCCACGTCCCGCGGGGGCACCAGCAGGCCGTCCACCCCGTCGCTGATGATCTCGCCGGGACCGAGCGGGCAGTCGGTACTGACCACCGGCAGGCCCACCCGCATCGCCTCGACGATGGTCATGCCGAAGGACTCCATGCTCGACGAGACCGCGAGCATCGACCCCTTGGCCATCTCCGGCTCGATCGGCGAGGCGGTGCCCATCATGGTCACCCGGTCGCCGATGTCCAGGCGCGCGATGAGCCGCTCCAGCTTCTCCTGCTGGGCACCCGAGCCGTACAGCCGCAGGCCCCAGTCCGGCCGCTCCGCCGCGACCTTGACGAAGGCCTTGATGAGGTCTCCGTAACGTTTCACCGGGGCCAGCCGGCCGGCCGCGACGACGTACTTGGCGTCCAGGGTGCTGGGGGCGACGCCCGGGTCGGGCACGCTGTTCGGCAGGGTGACCACCCGCACCCCGGGCAGCCGCAGCCTGCGCCGGTAGGCGGCGGCGTCGGCCTCGGTGGTCGTGGTGACCGCGTCCAGCCGGGGGTACAGGCGGCGCAGCGTGAGGAGAAGCTGTACGGAGTGGGTCTCCAGCGTCAGATGCTCCTGCGCGATCCGGACCATGTGGCGCGGGGCCTGCAGGGCGATGTGGACGTTCAGCCCGGGACGCGTGCCGATGACGACGTCGGCGTCGAGCGACGTCAGATGGGCCTCGATCCTCCGGTCGCTGAGCACGCTGTACTGCTCGTAGCGGTTCTCGCCCTTGGGGAAGACCGAGGAGGGCGTCCTGTACAGCGGGTCCTTCAGATCGCAGGTGTCGCTGTCCGGGCGCAGGTCCACCAGGTGGCGCAGGCCGACTCGCGGGTCGAGGGTGAAGGTGGGTTCCTCACGGTGGCGGAAAACGGAGACGATCTCGACGTCGTGCCGCTCGGCCAGGGCTCCCGCCAGGTTGAAAGTCGTGCGGATGGTGCCACCGACTCCGTACGCGTTCTGGATCAGTATGGAAATGCGCATGCGTCCCTGCGTTCTCCTGCTTCCCACGGACCGGTGTCCGTCCTGGTGCTGGCAAGACCGCCCTCGAGGCCCACAGGTTGCCCCCGTTCACCTTCCTGTTTCCTCGTTGTATCCCCGCCGTGATGTCCATGTGAGGTCCCGGGGCATCATCCCCGGATCCCGTGCCATCAGGGACGGAGCCCCGTCGCGGCGCGGAGCGGCGATCGCGGCCCCCACTGCATTCCCCGGACGGCCCGGCCGCCCGGGCCCCCGTTCAGGGTGTCACCCCACCGGACTACGCATAGAGGGCCCACCGGGTGACGGAGGGAAGTGGACGCGGGCGCCGGGCGGCGGGCGGCGGGCAGACCGGCGGCCGGGGAGCGGTCCGGGGAGGGGCGCGCTCACGGCGTGCCCGGCGGGCTCACTTCGGCAGGCGCAGCAATGTCCCGGGGGTGAGCTGCCGGGACGGGTCGGAGCCGATGACGTCCTGGTTGAGCCGGTACAGCTCGGCCGCACCGCCGCTGACGTTGAAGCGCCGGGCCATGGTCTCCAGGGTCTCGCCGGGCCGCACGGCGTGCGCCCGGCCGGACAGCCGCAGGCGCTGCGCACAGGTGGGCCAGGCCTCCCAGCCCTGGTCGCGGAGGATCTCCTCGGCGACGGTCATCTGCTGGTCGGGGGTGGCGCGGTCGGGCCTGGAGGCCATGTCGAGGCCGCCGTGCTCGACCCAGGTGGGCTGGAAGATCTGCAGCCCACCGTAGAAACCGTTGCCGGTGTTGGTCTTCCAGCGGTTGCTGCTCTCGCAGGTCGCCAGCTCCAGCCAGACGGGTGCGTGCCCGTCGGCCTGCGCGACCCCCGGAGCGAGGGCCGCCCACGTGGCGAGCACAGCGAGCGCGGTCACCGCGAGACGGCGGGGACGGAACATGCGGGCCAGGTTAGGCGCGGCGCGGCGGGCGTCGCCGCCCGCCGCGCCGCGCGCGTCTCCGGGCCCACCCGGTCGGAGCACGGCCGCCGGGTGGGCCGGGACGCGCAGTGGGTCAGACCGTCAGCCGCTGCCCCGGAAGGATCAGGTTGGGGTCGGCGCCGATCACGGACCGGTTGACGGCGTACAGCTTCTTCCAGGTCGTCCCGTGGGCGGCCGCGATGCCGCTCAGGGTGTCGCCGCCGCGCACGCTGTAGTTGCCGTGCCCCTCCGGCCGGCTCTCGCCGCGGTCGGCGTGGCCGCCGGTGCCGCGCGACTGCTTCGCCGGCGCCGGGGCGGTGTGCCGCTTCGCCTTGGGCGCGGCCGGGGCGGTGCCGCGGCCGGGCGCGCTCCCGTAGGCGCCGGCGCGGGCGGAGCAGGTGGGCCAGGCGCCCCAGCCCTGCGCCCGCTGCACCTTGGTGGCGACGGCGATCTGCTGCTCACGGCTCGCCCGGTCGGCGGTCGCCGCGTAGGCGGTGCCGCCGTAGGCGCGCCAGGTCCCGGCCGAGAACTGGAGTCCTCCGTAGTACCCGTTGCCGGTGTTGATGTGCCAGTTCCCGCCGCTCTCGCAGCCGGCGATGCGGTCCCAGACCCCGTTGTCGGCGGCCTTCGCGGGCCCCGCGACGGCCATGAGTGCCAGCGGGGTCAGAACGGTGACGCCGGCTACGACTGCGGACCGACGGTACTTGGCTGATACGGCCATGGAATCCCTCTCCACGGACCCGGGGTTCCCCCATGGCGCCGTACCCCTGGTACGGCACCCGACGGACGGGGTCCCCGCGCATCCGGCGCGGTCCCCGCCCCCTTCGCTCGCCGGCCGATGGCGTTCCGATCCCCGGCCGTCCTCCGTGCGAGCCCTCCCGGGCGGTGCTCTCTGCACACGGCGGGCAAATCTAGGCAGGGTCGCGCCCTGTCACCAAGCAAATCCTTTACGCTGCAGGCCAGTTGCAGGTTACCGGGAGTAAAGACCTATTTAGGACACCGGATTGATGGTGTTTTTTGCGGCATGTCCATACAGCGCATATGCGCCATGTGACCCGTCTCATAGGCGCGGAGCCTTCCGGGGGTGAAAGGTAGGACGAGGAGTGACCGGCTCCGCACGTCCGATCACGCTCCGCACGCGGACTCACGAGCACGCGCCAAGAAGGCCGTGACTCCCGCCACAGATCGGCCGTTGTCACTATGTGCCGGGCGAGGCCCGGCAAAGGAGCCCGTAGCCGTACATTTCCAAGGAGGCTTCAGTGCCGCCCATGCTCGACGTCAGCGACGAGGTACGAGCCGAGATCGGCGATGAGGAGGCGGCACGCCTGCTGGCCGGCGACAGCGCGCCCGGCACGTACGACTGCACCTCCTGTCGCACGCCCGGGGACACCTCCACGGAGCGCACCAGCACGGTGCTCTTCGTCGGCGAGGAGACCGCCGTGCTCGCCTTCGCCCATGCGACGTGCATCCCCTCCCAGGTCGTGCCGGTCTCGGAGGAGCAACTGCAGGGCGCCGTGCAGAGCATCGCCGGCGAGGAGACGGCCGGTGCCACGGCGGCGGCCGCGCCGCGGCAGGCGGTGCTCGGCATCACCTGCGGCCTCGTCCTGGTCAAGGACGAGGTGTGCCCGGCCCTGGTCATCGAACCCACCGGGCCCATCGCCCGCCCCGGGGACAACGGTCCGGACGACGACTTCCTGCCGATCCTCATCGAGCAGGGCTTCCTCCCCGTGAACGACCTCTCCACCCCGCCGTCCCCGCTGCCCGGCTGGTCCGTGCTGCTGGCCATGGGCCAGCTGCACGCCATCCTCCAGCCCGGCTCCGCCGGCGCGTGGTGGCAGGCGCACCAGCCGCTCGCGGTGAGCGAGGGCTGGCGCCAGGCCGTCCACAAGTCCAACGAGGTGTACGTGTACGCCGCCCCGCACGGCACCATCGGCCAGCAGCCGCGCGAGGACCTGCTGCGCGACGCCCTCGAGCGCGCCTGCGGACACGGACTCCTCGTCGCGGCGACGATGCCCCTCTCCGGCACCTGATCCACCGGCTCCGGCCAAAGGCGCGTACGGCCCGCCGTACGCGCCTTTGGCCTATGGCAGTGCATATGCGTGATTCATCCGTACGACCCGCATCCCCGCAGTTGAGCCGCTCGTTGCCACGACGTGCACACCTTTGACGCTTCCTCACGAGCCCAGTACCGAAGCCCCATTCCCCCCATGCGCACCGCGCAGGAGGCGTCCGTGAGTGAGGGCACGCCGATCTACGACGCGCTCTACTCCGAGTACCGCAGGCTCTTCCGCACGCTTCCCGGCGACCGTACCGGCGAGGAGGACCTGCAGTTCAACGGTTTCGCGGACCGCGGCGGCGCCAACTCCCCCTACCGCGTCGCGGGCCGCCATCGCGGCGACCTCCCCGCGCTCCCGCCGGGCCTCGCCGAGAACCGCATGCACGGCGGTCTCTGACCCGCACCGCACGCCCGCACGAAGAACCGCCCGCCCGATCGCCCCGCGGAGGCGACCCGGCGGGCGGCGCCGTGTGCGGCCCCACGAGGAACCGCCCGCCCGGGCAGCCCCCGCAGGAACGACCGGACGGGCGGCTGCACGCCTGCCCTCGCGGGCTACTTCTTGCGTCCGCGCTTCTCGCGGACCCGCACCGACACCTGGATCGGCGTCCCCTCGAACCCGAACTCCTCACGCAGCCGCCGCTCGATGAAGCGGCGGTAGCCGGCCTCCAGGAAGCCGGAGGCGAAGAGCACGAAGCGCGGGGGCTTGGTGCCGGCCTGGGTCCCGAAGAGGATGCGGGGCTGCTTGCCGCCGCGGATCGGGTGGGGGTGGGCGGCGACGAGCTCGCCCAGGAAGGCGTTGAGGCGGCCGGTGGGCACCCGGGTCTCCCAGCCCGCCAGCGCGGTCTCGATGGCCGGGACGAGCTTCTCCATATGGCGGCCGGTACGGGCGGAGACGTTCACCCGGGGCGCCCACTGGACCTGCACGAGGTCCTTCTCGATCTCGCGCTCGAGGTAGTAGCGCCGCTCCTCGTCCAGCACGTCCCACTTGTTGTAGGCGATGACCAGGGCGCGGCCCGCCTCCACGGCCAGCGAGATGATGCGGGTGTCCTGCTCGGCGAGGGACTCGCCGGCGTCGATCAGCACGACGGCGACCTCCGCCTTCTCCAGGGCGGCCGCGGTGCGCAGCGAGGCGTAGTAGTCCGCGCCCTCCTGGAGGTGGACGCGGCGGCGGATGCCCGCGGTGTCCACGAACTTCCAGGTCTTGCCGCCGAGCTCGATGAGCTCGTCGACGGGGTCGCGGGTCGTGCCGGCCATCTCGTTGACGACCACGCGCTCCTCGCCGGCCACCTTGTTCAGCAGCGAGGACTTGCCGACGTTCGGGCGGCCGATGAGCGCCACCCGGCGGGGGCCGCCGACGGCGTTGCCGAAGGACTGCATCGGCGCCTCGGGGAGCGCCTCCAGCACCGCGTCCAGCAGGTCGCCCGTACCGCGGCCGTGCAGCGACGAGACCGGGTAGGGCTCGCCGAGGCCGAGGTTCCACAGCATGGCGGCGTCCGCCTCGCCCGAGGGGCCGTCGACCTTGTTGGCGCACAGCACGACCGGCTTGCCGGCCCTGCGGAGCAGCTTGACCACGGCCTCGTCGGTGTCCGTGGAGCCGACCTTGGCGTCGACGACGAAGACCACGGCGTCGGCGGCCTCGATCGCGAACTCGGCCTGCGCGGCCACGGACGCGTCGATGCCGAGCACGTCCTGCTCCCAGCCGCCGGTGTCGACGACCTTGAAGCGGCGGCCGTTCCAGTCGGCCTCGTACGTGACGCGGTCACGGGTGACGCCGGGGCGGTCCTCGACGACCGCCTCACGGCGGCCGATGATCCGGTTCACCAGTGTCGACTTGCCGACGTTCGGGCGCCCGACGACCGCGAGGACCGGCAGCGGGCCGTGGCCCGCCGCCGCGAGGTCGCCCGCGACCTCGTCGAGGTCGAATCCCTCCTCGGCGGCGAGCTCCATGAACTCGGCGTAATCGGCGTCGCCGAGCGCGCCGACTTCGCCGTACTCGTTCTCGATGTCCATGAAAGCTTCTCCGTCGATCGTCAGGTGCGGGGGCTTGCACGCCCCAGTGTGGGTCAGGCCGGCGCTAGGAGGCGCGGCCCGTGGTACGCCGGGCGTACTCGAGGTGGCCGGTCAGGTGCTTCTGGATGCGCACGGTGGCGGCGTCCAGTGCCGTACGGGTACGGCGCCCGGACCCGTCGCCGGCGTCGAAGGGGTCGCCGAAGACGACGTCGACCCGGCCGCGCACCGGCGGCAGGCCGCGGATCAGCCGCCCCGGCCGGGACGTGCCGAGAACCGCGACCGGCACTATGGGCGCGCCGGAACGCACCGCGAAGTACGCCAGGCCCGCCCGCAGGTCGGCGAAGTCGCCCTCGCCCCGGGTGCCCTCGGGGAAGATCCCGAGGACCCCTCCCCGCTCCAGCACGCCGAGCGCGCTGGTCACCGCGGTGCGGTCGGTGCTGTGGCGGTCCACCGGGAGCTGGCCGATCCCTCGCAGGAACGGGTCCAGCGGCCCGATGAAGGCCTCCTTCTTGATCAGGAAGTGCACCGGGCGCGGGCAGGTGCCCATGAGCACCGGCCCGTCCACGTAGTGCGAGTGGTTCACGGCCAGGATCACCGGCCCCGCGGCGGGCAGGCGCCAGCCGCCGAGCACCCGGGGGCGCCAGAGGCTGTTGATGATCCCGATGCCGAGGCGGCGGCCGACCGCCACCCCCCTCGGGCCCGGAACCGCGGATGCGTCCCTCACGAAGCGGCCCGCTTCTCCTCGATCAGGGTGACGACGCACTCGATGACCTGGTCGAGGGTGAGCTCGCTGGTGTCGACCTCTATGGCGTCGTCCGCCTTCGCCAGCGGGGAGGTCTTGCGGCCGGAGTCGGCCGCGTCACGCCGCACCAGGGCCTCGCGGGTCGCCGCGAGGTCGACCTGGGCACTGCCGGCGGCCTTCAGCTCGCCGCCGCGGCGGGCGGCGCGGGCCTCCGCGGAGGCGGTGAGGAAGATCTTGACGGTGGCGTCGGGCAGCACGGTGGTGCCGATGTCCCGGCCTTCGACGACGATGCCGCCCGGCGCGCCGGCGGCCGCGTCGCGCTGCAGCCCGACCAGACGGGTGCGCACCTCCGGCACCGCGCTGACGGCGCTGACGGCCGCGGTGACCTCCTGCGTGCGGATCGGGCCGGAGGCGTCCACGCCGTCCACCGTGATCGTGGGCGCCGCCGGGTCGGCCCCGGAGACGATCACCGGCTTCTCGGCGGCGGTCGCCACGGCGGCCGAGTCGTTCACGTCGACGCCGTTGCTCAGCATCCACCAGGTCATCGCCCGGTACTGCGCTCCGGTGTCCAGGTAGCTCAGGCCGAGCTTGGCCGCGACCGCCTTCGAAGTGCTGGACTTGCCAGTGCCCGAGGGGCCGTCGATCGCGACGATCACCGGATTCGACACAGTCGGGGGACCTTCCTTGTGCGTGGAGCAGGTACACGGCTGGCGCAATGCCATCCCCACAAGGTTACCGGCCCACCCATTCGGCTCCGTACCGCAGATTCCCCGGCCCCCGCCGCACCCACCGCGCCGTGGACTCCGCCCGCCGGCCCGCTCAGGCGCGCAGCGACCAGCCGCGCTCCCGCAGCGCCGCCGACAACCGCGCCGCCGCGGCCGGCTCCACCATCAACTGGACCAGGCCCGCCTGCTGCCCCGTCGAATGCTCGATCCGCACGTCCTCGATGTTGACCCCTGCCATACCCGCCTCCGCGAACAGCCTCGCGAGCTCCCCGGGCTGGTCGCCGATGAGGACGGCGACGACGTCGTACGCCTTGGGGGCGGAGCCGTGCTTGCCGGGGACCTTGGCCCGGCCGGCGTTGCCCCGGCGCAGCAGGTCCTCGATGCCGGCGGCGCCGTCCCGGCGCTTGGCGTCGTCCGCGGACTGCAGGGCCCGCAGGGACTCGACGGTCTCCGTCAGGTCGGCGGCGAGGTCGGCCAGGACGTCGGCGACCGGACCGGGGTTGGCGGAGAGGATGTCGATCCACATGCCGGGCTGGGAGCCGGCGACCCGGGTGACGTCGCGGATGCCCTGGCCGCACAGACGCACCGCGCTGTCCTCGGCGTGCTGCAGGCGCGCCGCGACCATGCTGGAGACGAGCTGCGGGGTGTGCGAGACGAGGGCGACGGCGCGGTCGTGCGCCTCTGCGTCCATGACGACCGGGACGGCGCGGCAGAGCGCGACCAGTTCCAGGGCGAGGTTGAGCACCTCGGTCTCGGTGACCGGGGTCGGGGTGAGCACCCAGGGGCGGCCCTCGAAGAGGTCGGCGGTCGCGGCCAGCGGGCCCGAGCGCTCGCGGCCGGACATGGGGTGGGTGCCGATGTACGAGGTCAGGTCGCAGCCGAGCGCCTCCAGGTCGCGGCGCGGCCCGGACTTCACACTGGCGACGTCCAGATAGCCGCGGGCGAGCCCGCGCCGCTGGGCGTCGGCGACGGTGGCGGCGACGTGGGCCGGCGGAACGGCGACGATCGCGAGGTCGACCGTGCCGGACGGGGGCTCGTCGGTGCCCGCGCCCAGCGCGGCGGCCGTGCGCACCATGGAGGGGTCGTGGTCCTCCAGATGGACCTCGACGCCGCGCGAGGCGAGCGCGAGGGCGGCGGAGGTGCCGATCAGGCCGGTGCCGATGACCAGGGCGGTCCTCACTGGGCGATGTCCTTGCGGAGGGCGGCCGCTGCGCCGAGGTAGACGTGGGAGATCTCGCCCTTGGACAGGTCCGACTCCACGTGGGCGAGGATCCGTACGACCCGGGGCATGGCGCCGGCGATGTCGAGTTCCTGCGCGCAGATCAGCGGCACGTCGGTGATGCCGAGCTTGCGCGCGGCGACCGCCGGGAAGTCGCTGTGGAGGTCCGGGGTGGCGGTGAACCAGACGCTGATCAGGTCGTCCACCGCGATGCCGTTGCGTTCCAGGATGGCGGTGAGCAGCTCGGCGACCTGCCCGTGCATGTGCTCCGCCTCGTCCCGCTCCAGCTGGACGGCTCCGCGGACCGCTCGTACCGCCACGTCATCGCTCCCTGTGTTGCTGCGCGCACGTACCTGGTCAGCGTAGTCGCGGTGGACGGGGAGCGGCGGACACGCCCGCCCTGCGAGACGCGGGAGGTGCTGCGGTACACCATGAAGCATGATCTTCCACCTGGTTCCGCTGGACGACTGGCTGCGCGACCCGGATCGTCCGTACGCGCCCTCGTCGCTCGCCGAGGACGGGTTCGTGCACTGCGCGCCCGACGAGGCGGTGGCACTCGCCGTCGCCGACGCCTTCTACCGGAGCACCCCGGGCCCGCTGATGGTGCTGCTGATCGACGAGGAGGCCCTGGAGGCCCGTGTGCTGTGGGAGGACGCCGACCCGGTGCCGCCGCCGGGGGTACCGCAGGAGACGCGCTTCCCGCACGTCTACGGGCGCGTCAACCGCAGCGCGGTGGTCGGGATGCTGGAGGTGCAGCGGGACGCGGAGGGTCGCGCGGTGGCGCTGGCGGTGTGGTCGTAAGCGCCGCTTTGTCCCGACACGCCCCTGGACGCCGGGGCGGCCGTCCGGTTCGATGGTGACCCGACCGTGCGGCCACGGGGGAGAGGGACATGCAGCGTTCCGGACCGCTCCACACGCTCCTCGCGGGGCTGGCACTCGCCCTGATCATGCTCTCGCTCAACGCGACGACGGAACCGCCGGCGGCGGACGCGAAGGGGGGCGCCCCGCCGTCCCCGGCGGCCCCCACCTCGGCTCCCCCGGCGCCCGCCCCCTCCCGCACGGCCGCGACCACCGCGCCTCGCCCCGACGCGGACTACGCGGGCCGCACGGGCGACGGCGCGGCCGGCGTCGCGATCGCGCTGCGCGAGGACGGCAAGGCCGTCGCGTACGTCTGCGACGGGCGCGCCAAGGAGGCCTGGCTGCGCGGCGACGTCGGGGCCGACGGCGGCATGCGCCTGACCGGCGACCGCGGCGCCCTGCTGGAGGGCACCCTGGGGGGCGGGCGCGTCACCGGCGAGGTGCGGCTGACGGGGCTGGAGCAGCCCTTCACGGCGCGGCGCGCGGTCAAGCCGTCGGGTCTGTACCGGGCGGCCGCCTCGGTACGCGGCGCGCGGGTCGTCGGCGGCTGGATCGTGCTGCCGAACGGCAAGCAGGTGGGGATCGTCTCGCGCGACGGCGAACCGTCGGCCGCCCCCGCCATCGACCCCGCCACCGGTGCCGTGACCGTCGACGGCGCGCAGCTCACCGCACGGCCGATCCCCTGACCGTCCGCCGCAGGCAGGAGCAGGAGCGCCCCATGAACGTGGACCCGAACGCCGCCACCACCTCCTTCCCCGCACCGCCGCCCCGCCCCGGGCCGCGGGCGGCCGTGTTCCTCGTCCCCGCACTGGCCGCCGCGGCGGTCGCCGTCGCCCTCGGCGCGTACGGCAGGGTGCACGACCCGGCCGGCACCGCCTTCAACCTCGCCGGCTTCTCCAGCACCGGCGCGGTCAAGTCCTGGCTCGCCACGGCCGCCTTCGCCTTCGCCCTGGTGCAGATCGCCTCGGCGCTGGTGATGTACGGCACGGTGCCGGGCGTCCGCGCCCCCTCCTGGACCGGCGGGCTGCACCGCTGGTCCGGCCGCCTCGCCTTCCTGCTGAGCGTGCCGGTCGCCGTGCACTGCCTGTACGCGTTGGGCTATCAGACGTACAGCAGCCGCGTCTTGTGGCACTCGCTGCTCGGGTGCTTCTTTTTCGGGACATTCACGGCAAAGATGCTGCTGCTGCGGGCCGAGCGACTGCCGGACCGGCTGCTGCCGCTCGTCGGCGGGCTGGTCTTCACGGCGTTGACGGTGCTGTGGCTCACGTCAGCGTTGTGGTTCTTCCGAACGGTCGGGGTGACGACATGAAGCGACGCATGGTGCTGCTGTCCACGGCGGCGCTCGCGGGAGCGGGATGCAGCAAGTACGGCGACGAGGGCGCGCCGCAGGCAGCGGCGACCTCGGCGCCACCGGCCTCGGAGCCCGCCTCCGCGCCGGCTACGACGTCGCCGCCCTCGCAGGGCGAGGTGCTGGTGAAGGCCGCCGACGTGCCGGTGGGCGGCGGCACGGTGATCACGGACAAGAAGGTCGTGGTGACCCAGCCCAAGGCGGGCGAGTTCAAGGCCTTCTCCGCCGTCTGCACCCACGAGGGCTGCCTCGTGAACACCGTCTCCGACGGCACCATCAACTGCCCCTGCCACGGCAGCAAGTACCGCATCACCGACGCCTCGGTGGTCGCCGGACCGGCCCCGAGGCCGCTCCCCGCCGAGGCGATCACCGAAAAAGACGGCGAGATCCTCCTCACCTAGCCCGTACGATCCCGGTCCATGCGCGACCACGACCTCGTACGCCGTCACACCGTCTACGCCTGTGTGATGGGCTCGCGCGCCTTCGGGCTGGCCACGGACGGCAGCGACACCGACCGCCGCGGGGTGTACGTCGCGCCCACCCCGCTCTTCTGGCGCTTCGACAAGCCGCCCCGGCACGTGGACGGCCCGGGGCACGAGCAGTTCTCCTGGGAACTGGAGCGGTTCTGCGAGCTCGCCCTGCGCGCCAACCCCAACATCCTGGAGTGCCTCCACTCCCCGCTCGTCGAGCACGTGGACGACACCGGGAAGGAACTCCTCGCCCTGCGCGGCGCCTTCCTGTCCCGGCACGTCCACGAGAGCTTCGCGCGCTACGCCACCGGCCAGCTGCGGAAGCTGGAGGCCGACGTCCGCACGCACGGCGCGCCCCGCTGGAAGCACGCCATGCACCTGCTGCGCCTGCTGATCAGCTCCCGCGACCTGCTCCGCACCGGCGAACTGCGCATCGAGGTCGGCGACCACCGCGAGCGGCTGCTGGCGGTGAAGCGGGGCGAGGCCGGCTGGGCGGAGACGGAGTCCTGGATGAACCGGCTGCGTGAGGAGGCCGACGCCGCCGCCTCGCGCAGCCCCCTCCCGGACGAGCCGGACCGGGCCCGCGTCGAGGACTTCCTGTTCCGGGTCCGGCGGGCGTCAGCCGCCGTCCCCGTCCCAGAGGGCACCGAGGGCGAGTAGTTCGTCGCGGTGTTCGAGCCGCTCCACCCAGGCGTCCGGCCAGGCGGCCAGGCCGTGGTGCGCGCCGGCGAAGGCACCCGCGAGGCAGGCGATCGAGTCGGAGTCCCCGGAGGAGCACGCCGCCCGGCGGACCGCGGTGGCGGGCTCGTCCGGGAAGAGCAGGAAGCACAGCAGGCCGGTCGCGAGCGCCTCCTCGGCGATCCATCCGGCTCCGGTGGCCAGGCACGGGTCGGCGTCCCGGTCGGGGGCCGCGAGCGCCGCGTCGAGGCGGTCGAGCACCCCGAGGCACTCGTCCCAGCCTCGGCGGACGAAGGACACCGGGCCGTGGTCGTGGGCACGCAGCCACAGGTCCCCCAGCCACCACTCGTGGTACGTGTCGCGCTGCTCCGCCGCGTAGCCGCGCAGCAGGCCGGTCAGTTCCCCCGGGGCCGCGCCCTGGGCGAGCAGGTGGACGGCGTGCGCGGTGAGGTCGGAGGCCGCGAGCGCCGTGGGGTGGCCGTGGGTGAGCGCCGACTGCAGCTGCGCCGCCCCCGCCCGCTCGTCGGGGCGCAGCCCGGGGACGAGGCCGACCGGGGCGACCCGCATGTTCGCGCCGCAGCCCTTGGAGCCGGTCTGGCTGGCCTCCTGCCAGGGCCGGTCCGGGTGGTCCAGCTTCTCGCAGGCGACCAGGCAGGTGCGGCCGGGGGCGCGGTTGTTGTCGGGCGAGTGGTACCAGGCGACGTACTCATCGCGTACCGGGCGGGCGAGCCGGGACGGCGTGAGGGCGCCGCGCTCCATCGCCGTGCGCAGCCCGCGCGCGAGGGCGAGGGTCATCTGCGTGTCGTCGGTGACGAAGGCCGGGCGGGGCAGTTCCATCTCCGGCCACGGGCCGCACTTGGCGAGGATCGACGGGATGTCGTTGAACTCCGTGGGGAAACCGAGCGCGTCACCGATCGCCAGGCCCGCCATCGCCCCCGAGGCCGCGCGGCGCCCAGTCACGGCGGGGCTCACGCGGCGGCCACCCGGGTACGGACGACCAGGTCGTGGAGGGCGTCGTAGGCCGTCGGCTCGCCGGGCAGCCGGGTGTCCCGCTGCGCGTCGTCCAGGACCTCGTGGAGGGCGTCGACGTCGGCGCGGACGCGGCGCGGGTCGAGGTCCATGGCGAGGCCGTGCTCGGCGACCGCCTTCTCGTGGATGAGTTCGCGGACGTATCCCGGGGCGGTGACGTGCTCCAGCAGAGTCGGCAGGTGCGCCTCGACGGTGCCGGTGCGCATCAGGTGGATGCCGGTCAGCAGCACCCTGAAGGTGTAGAGCAGCGGCTTGAGTTCGCCGGTCTTCTCGTACAGCTCCCACTGCGTCCGGGCGAAGCCCCGGTAGTGGTGGGCGTGGTGGCCGGTGATGACGCCGGGCGCCAGGTCGACGAGTTGGGCGTGGACGCCGCTGGTGTGCACCACGAGCGGGGACAGCAGCTGCTCCAGGACGTAGCCGTTGCGCCGCAGCATGAGCCGGGCGAACTTCAGCAGGTCGTGGGTGACCAGGTCGAGCTCGAGGCCGTCCTGCTCCCACATGCGGGTCTGGGTCTCCTCGCCCTCCCGCAGCCCGATCAGGTCGGCCAGCGGGAGGAGGTGGACGCCGCGCAGGTCCACGTCCGAGTCACGGGACGGGAAGCCGTACAGGTGCGCACCGGAGACGGTGGCGAACAGCAACGGCTGTCCCTGCTGGGCGAGGGCCGGGGTGAGTTCGGGCAGCCCGGCCCCGCGCAGATGTTCGGCGTGGATGGTCATTGCGCCATCCTTCCCGGAACGGCGCCCTCCGGGAAAGTCCTTATCCGTCGGCAGGCCGCGCGGCACACCCTTCGCGGAGCCGGCCGGGAAGCCGGTCCGGTACGCGCGACGCGTACCGGACCGTACCGGCGGGGACCCCCGGACGGCTCAGAGGTCGACCTCGCGCATGAGCATGCCCACCTCGGTGTTGGTGAGCCGCCGCAGCCAGCCCGACTTCTGGTCGCCGAGCGCGATCGGGCCGAAGCTGGTGCGGACCAGCTTGTCGACCGGGAAGCCCGCCTCGGCCAGCATGCGCCGCACGATGTGCTTGCGGCCCTCGTGCAGGGTGACCTCGACCAGGTAGTTCTTGCCCGTCTGCTGCACGACGCGGAAGCTGTCGGCGCGGGCGTAGCCGTCCTCGAGCTGGATGCCGTTCTTCAGCTGCTTGCCGATGTCGCGCGGCAGCACACCGTTGATCGCGGCGAGGTAGGTCTTCTGCACGCCGTAGCGGGGGTGCGTGAGACGGTGGGCCAGCTCGCCGTGGTTGGTGAGCAGGATGATGCCCTCGGTCTCGGTGTCCAGCCGCCCCACGTGGAAGAGCCGGGTCTCGCGGTTGGTGACGTAGTCGCCGAGGCACTGGCGGCCCTCGGGGTCCTCCATCGTGGAGACGACGCCGGCGGGCTTGTTCAGGGCGAAGAACAGGTACGACTGCGTGGCGACGGTCAGGCCGTCGACGCGCACCTCGTCCTTGTCGGGGTCCACACGCAGGCCCTGCTCGGTGACGATCTTGCCGTTCACCTCGACACGGCGCTGCTCGATCAGCTCCTCGCAGGCGCGGCGCGAGCCCATGCCCGCCCGGGCCAGTACCTTCTGCAGGCGCTCGCCCTCCTGCTCGGCCCCGGGGAAGGTCTTGGGCAGGTTCAGCTTGGGCTTGCTGTGCCGCTCCCGGTTGCGCTCCTCGATCTGGGCGTCCAGCTCGCGGGGGCGCGCGGGGGCGGACTTGCGGGGCTTGCCGGACGCGCCGCCCGGCTTGCCGCCGGTGCCGCGCCTGGCGCCTCCGCCCGCTCCGCCCGCTCCGCCGGAGCCGCCGCCGACGTCGTAGCGGCGCTCCTCCGGACGGGGCCGGCCCGCGCGCTTCTGCTGGTCGTCGCGCTGTCCCCCGGTCCTCGACCGGGAGCCGCCCCCATCGGCACCCCGGGAATTCCGGTTGCCGCCACTGTTCCTGCCGCTGCCGCTACTGCTTCGCATCAACTATCCGTCGTCGAGTCCGGGTCGAATGAGGGGACGCCCTCCAGGGAGTCCGCCTCGACGGCGTCCGCCTCCGGGAGGAACGGGGCGAGCTCGGGCAGCTCGTCCAGGCCGCGCAGGCCCATCCGCTCCAGGAAGTAGTTCGTCGTCCTGTACAGGATCGCACCTGTCTCGGCTTCCGTCCCACACTCTTCCACCAGACCCCGCTGGAGAAGGGTGCGCATCACGCCGTCGCAGTTGACTCCGCGGACCGCGGAGACCCGGGACCGGCTGACCGGCTGCCGGTACGCGACGACCGCCAGGGTCTCCAGTGCGGCCTGCGTGAGCCGGGCCTGCTGGCCGTCCAGGACGAACTTCTCGACGGCCGCGGCGTAGGCGGGCCGGGTGTAGAAACGCCAGCCGCCCGCGATCAGGCGCAGGTCGAAGCCGCGGCCCTGGGCGGCGTACTCCTGCGCCAGGTCGTGGAGGGCGGTGGCGATCTCCCGGCGCGGGCGCTCCAGCACCTTCGACAGGGTCTCCTCGGTGACGGGCTCGTCCACGACCATCAGGACGGCCTCCAGGGCGGGGCGCAGCTCCAGCTCCGCCACGGAGAGCAGCCCCGCGGGCGCGCCCTCCGCCGCCGGCGCGGTCCCCCCGACCGCCTCGGATGCCACCTCGGTCACTCCGGTCACCTCCGTCACGTCAGCCATCCTTCCTGCCCTTCCCGTCCTTCCCGGCGGCGGGCACCTGGTCGAATTCGTCGGTGACCAGCGGCTGCTCCGGCGCCTCGTCGCCGCCCGTCCACCGGACCTGGAGCGTACCGAGGGCCTCCTCCTGGTCGAGCGCGACCGCCTTCTCCCGGTACAGCTCCAGCAGGGCCAGGAAGCGTGCCACGACCGTCAGGGTGTCGGGGGCGTCGAAGGTGAGCTCCAGGAAGCTCGCCTCGCCGCGTTCGCGCAGCATCGCGACGACGTGCTCGGCCTGCTCGCGGACGCTCACCAGCGGCGCGTGGATGTGGTCCACGTACACCTGGGGCTTGGGCTTCGGCTGCATCGCCTTGACGGCGAGCTGCGCGAAGCGCTCCGGCCCGATGCTCAGCACCACCTCGGGCAGCAGTTCCGCGTGCTGCGGCTCCAGCCCCACGGTGCGGGGGTGGTGCAGCGCCTCGGCCTCCAGGCGCTCGGCGAAGATCGCGGCGATCTGCTTGTAGGCGCGGTACTGGAGCAGGCGGGCGAAGAGCAGGTCCCGGGCCTCCAGCAGGGCGAGGTCCTCCTCGTCCTCCACCTCTGCGGCGGGCAGCAGGCGCGCGGCCTTCAGGTCCAGCAGCGTGGCCGCGACGACCAGGAACTCCGTGGTCTGGTCCAGGTCCCAGTCCGGTCCCATGGCGCGGATGTGGGCCATGAACTCGTCCGTCACCTTGGACAGCGCGACCTCGGTGACGTCCAGCTTGTGCTTGGAGATCAGCTGCAGCAGCAGGTCGAAGGGGCCTTCGAAGTTCGCCAGCCGGACGGTGAACCGGCCGTCGTTCGCGGCGGCGGCGTCCTCGCCGCCCGGCTCACCGGCGGGCTCCGTCTCGGGCACGGGAGCGGGCCCTTCGTCCACCGCCTGCGGTGCGGGCGGCGGGTCCGCGACGAGCGGATGCCCCTCGGGCTCCGGGGCGGCCTCCGCCCCGGCTTCGCCGGCGGCGGGTGGCGGCGGCACCGCGGGCGGCGCGGTGTGGCCGAACTCACCGGCCGCGTCGCTCGCACCCGGCCCGTCCGCGCCCTCCTCGGCCGCGGCCGGGGGCGGCGCGGGGTTCGCGCCGGGGCCGCGGCCGAGGAGGCGGCGGGAGCGCTGCGGGCTTGCGGTGTCGTCGGGGGGCATGGGGGTCCAGATGGTGCTGACGGGGCCGTACGGAGGACGGCACCGTATCGCGCGGAGCGCGTCAGCGGCCGCGCAGGCGGCGTACGAGGATGCTCGCGTCGCCGCGCGACTCGAGGTCGGCCAGGACCACCGCGACCGCCTCGCGGACGATCCGCCCGCGGTCCACGGCGAGCCCGTGCTCCCCGCGCAGGACGAGGCGGGCGTGCTCGAGGTCCATGAGCTCCTCGGCGGAGACGTAGACGGTGATCTTCTCGTCGTGGCGCTCGCGCCCGCTGGGCCGCCTGGGGGCCCGTCCGGACTTGCGCCGGGGCTGCGTGGGCTGCGGCGGCTGCGGGGCCGCCTGGGGGCCCGCGGAGCCCGTTGCGGGGGCCTGCAGGCCGCGCCGCACGGGCGGACCCGCCTGTTCGGGGACGGAGCGGGCCGCGGGGGACGGCGAGGCGCCGGGGTCGGCGCCGGTGTCCCGTCCGCCGTGCTCGGCCGCCTCCGAGGGCGCCGCGGAATCGCGGACGGGCGCCTCCTCCGGCGCCGGCTCCTCGGCGGGGGCCGGCACCGGCCGCAGCGGGCGTTCGCCGGGGGCGCCGGGGTCGGTGCCCGGGCCGCCGCCCGGACCCGCGCCGGGAGTCTCGCCGTTGGCGTGCTGCCGCGGCGTCGAGGGCTGAAGCCCCCGCCCCCCTGTCGTACGGAACAGTTCGTCGGCCCCCGGGAGACTCACTCGGCGTGACACCGGGCGAGCACCTCCCTGGCGAGCTGGCGATAGGCGGCGGCACCCACCGAGTTGGAGGCGTAGGTGGTGATCGGCTCACCGGCGACCGTGGTCTCCGGGAAGCGGACGGTCCGTCCGATGACGGTGTGGAAGACGTGGTCGTCGAAGGCCTCGACGACACGCGCCAGCACCTCGCGGCTGTGCACGGTGCGCGAGTCGTACATCGTGGCGAGGATGCCGTCCAGCTCCAGCTCGGGGTTGAGCCGTTCCCTGACCTTCTCGATGGTCTCGGTCAGCAGGGCGACCCCGCGCAGCGCGAAGAACTCGCACTCCAGCGGCACTATCACCTGGTGCGCGGCCGTCAGGGCGTTGACGGTCAGCAGGCCGAGCGACGGCTGGCAGTCGATGATGACGTAGTCGTAGTCGGGCAGCAGCGGCTTCAACGCCCGCTGCAGCGAGGACTCGCGGGCCACCTCGCTGACCAACTGGACTTCCGCGGCCGACAGGTCGATGTTGCTGGGAAGCAGGTCCATGCCGGGCACCGCGGTCTTCAGCAGCACCTCGTCGGCCGAGAGCCCGCGCTCCATCAGCAAGTTGTAGACCGTGACGTCCAGTTCCATCGGGTTGACGCCGAGGCCGACCGAGAGGGCGCCCTGCGGGTCGAAGTCGACCAGGAGGACGCGGCGGCCGTACTCGGCGAGCGCGGCACCCAGGTTGATGGTGGACGTCGTCTTGCCGACGCCGCCCTTCTGGTTGCACATCGCGATGATCTTCGCCGGGCCGTGGTCCGTCAGCGGGCCGGGGATGGGGAAGTACGGCAACGGGCGGCCGGTGGGACCGACGCGCTCGCGGCGCTGGCGCGCCGCGTCGGGCGCGAGGGTGGCCGCGTACTCGGGGTCGGGTTCGTACTCCGCGTCGGGGTCGTAGAACTGACCGTCCTGCAGCTCTTCTTCGTATTGCGCCATGGGGTTCGCGTAACGCGTCTCGTTGTCTGTGCCGGCCCTGCGTGCCTCGAAGGTCCGGACGGCCACGGAGGCCACCGGTCCGAGTCGTGCGGAACCGTCCGTCTGCACGGTCATTCCTGGCTGACCACCCCCGGGAGCAAATGTCGACTCATTCACAAGTCGTCTTACCTCCTTGGTGACCAGGAAACTTCTCAATAGGTCAGCGTTGCAGCATGCCGACGGTTGGCGACTCTATGGCGTGTCGGTGGTTCACAGCAACACAATCCACCGGACACGGCACGATGTGTCGGCAACCGAACGTCTCACTGTCAAGGGTGTAACGACGACGCCGGGGATGTTTCACGGGGGGACGAATCGGCAAAACAGTATGGTTCCACGCGAACGGCCGGGTCTTGGGACTCAAGACCCGGCCGTGCGTACCGGATTGGCGACAAGTTGACGCCGACGCGGAAAATCGATCAATCGATGAGGCGGCCGTCAGCCGAGAACGGTGGCGAGGTCCACCGCGTCCAGGCCGTGCGCCTCGGCGACCGGGCCGTAGACGACCTGGCCCTCATGGGTGTTGAGACCCTTGGCGAGCGCGGCGTCACGGCGCAGCGCCTCGCGCCAGCCGCGGTTGGCCAGTTCGACGATGTAGGGCAGCGTCGCGTTGGTCAGCGCGTAGGTGGAGGTGTTCGGCACCGCGCCCGGCATGTTGGCGACGCAGTAGAAGACCGAGTCGTGCACCGCGAAGGTCGGGTCGGCGTGCGTGGTGGGACGGGAGTCCTCGAAGCAGCCGCCCTGGTCGATGGCGATGTCGACGAGCACCGAGCCCGGCTTCATCCGCGAGACCAGCTCGTTGGTGACGAGCTTGGGGGCCTTGGCACCCGGAATCAGGACCGCGCCGATGACGAGGTCGGCGTCGAGGACCGCCTTCTCCAGCTCGAAGGCGTTGGAGACGATGGTCTGCACCCGGGTGCCGAAGATCTTGTCGGCCTCGCGCAGCTTGTTGATGTCCCGGTCGAGCAGCGTGACGTGGAAGCCCATGCCGACGGCGATCTGCGCGGCGTTCCAGCCTGAGACACCGCCGCCGATGACGACGGCCTTGGCCGGGGCCACGCCCGGCACGCCGCCGGGGAGCACGCCGCGACCGCCGGCCGAGCGCATCAGGTGGTACGCGCCGACCTGCGGGGCGAGCCGGCCTGCCACCTCGGACATCGGGGCGAGCAGCGGCAGCTGGCGGTTGGCGAGCTCGACGGTCTCGTACGCGATCGCGGTGGTGCCAGACTCCAGCAGCGCGCCGGTGCACTCACGGGACGCGGCCAGGTGCAGGTAGGTGAAGAGGGTCTGGCCCTTGCGGAGCCGGTGGTACTCCTCCGCGATCGGTTCCTTGACCTTCAGCACCAGGTCGGCGACGCCCCACACCTCGTCGGCGGTGGGGAGGATGGTCGCACCGGCGGAGACGTACTCCTCGTTCGGGATGGACGACCCGAGGCCGGCGTCCTGCTCGACGAACACCTCGTGGCCGCCTCGGACGAGCTCGTGCACGCCGGCGGGGGTGATGGCCACGCGGAACTCGTTGTTCTTGACCTCGCGGGGGATGCCGACCTTCACGTCGATCACGGTCCTGTTCACGGGAGTGGAGGGTTTTGGCAGGTCTCCGGACATGTCACCCGATCACGGGGTATGTCGGACCTGACCGCGATGCTCTGCGGTGTGACCAAGTGTAGTGAAGGAAGAGTCACTGTCCAGCCTTACAAAGTGACTACTTTCAGCGAAGGTATTGGCAGTTTCGTAGGTACAGCCCGCTTACGGCGCGATCTGAGGGTCCCCGGTGGGCCCTCGGCCCCGGAAACAGGGGCCCTCAGCCCTCCTCGGGCTGCGGAATCTCGTCGGCCGGCAGCAGCCGGCGTGCCGCGGCCCGCTGCAACCGGGCTCCCGCCGGGTCCCCCAGTCGGTCCAGGGTGTCGGCCATGCGCAGCAGCACCGCGCCCTCCAGGCGCCGCTCCTTCGCCTGCCGGGCCCAGTACAGGGCGTCGCGGCAGGTCCGCAGGGCGTCCTCCGGATGCCCCGCGTACTCCTGGACCCTCGCGACCTCGCTGAGCGCGCGGGCCTGCGCGGGGAGGTCCTTCAGCCGGCGGTGTGCGGCCGCCGCGGCACGCCACTCGCGCAGCGCGGGGCCGTAGCGTCCGGTATAGGTGAACAGGGCGCCGAGCCGGGAGTGCAGCCGCGCCTGGTGGACCAGTTCGCCACGGGCCTGCCGCAGGGCCAGCGCCCTGCCGTACCAGTCGGAGGCCCGCTGCGGGTCGTCCAGCTCCAGGTACGTCCCGGCGATGGCCTCCAGCGCGCGGCCCTCGGCGTCCCCGTCATAGGCCTCCCGGGAGGCGACCAGCGCGGCCCGGTAGCGGTCGAGTGCGTCCAGCGGCCGGGCCGCCTCGACGTCCAGGTCGCCGATGTTCAGCAGCGCCGCCGCCTTCTCACGGTGCAGTCCGCGCCGTTCGGCGACGTCCAGCACCAGGTGGTGGAGCCGGTAGCGCTCGGGCGCCGTCGCACCGCCGTCCGGATCCGCGGCCAGGGCCCGTACGAGCGCGGCCATCAGGCGGCGGGCCAGGGTGTCCAGTTCGCCGTCCGCGACCGCCAGCCGCGCGGCGGCCAGCAGGACCGGCAGTCGCACCCGCAGCCACCCGGCCGCGACCGGACGGCTGGGGAAGCGCAGCGACTTGGGCAGCCCGTCGGGTTCCGTCTCGCCCTCCAGGCACATCCGGCACGCGTGCAGCAGCCGTACCGTGCGCTCCAGCATCCGGGCGCGGGCGAGCTGCGTCTCGGACGGCTTCTCCGTGCTCTCCAGCAGCGCCCGCAGCGGCGGGGTCAGCCAGCCCGGCACACGGTACTGGGCCGGCAGGTCGCGGGCCGCCGGCTCGGGGTGCAGCAGCCCGCAGGCGGCCAGGTCCGCGAGCGTCGCCTGCGCGGCCTCGACCGAGCAGCCGCCCAGCGCGGAGGCGGTCTGCGCGTCGGTCAGACCGGAGGGGGCGAGCGCGAGCAGCCGCAGCATGCGGGCCACGGCGGGCGAGAGCGCCCCGTACACGAAGCGGAAGGCGCGCAGCAGCTCCGGGGCGGGCGTGGCGCGCGGGGTCGGCGGTGGGGTGCCGCTCCCCTTCTCCTTCGCCTCCCCGGAGGCGTCCGGGCCGCCGGCCGCCTTCGCGGCCGGGTCGGCGACGGCGCCCGCCCGGCGCAGCACCCGTGCCTGCCCGTCGCCGGCGGCCAGACCGCGCAGCGCCTCCGGCAGCGGGCCGCTGCCCGTGCGGTGCCCGACGTCGGCGCGCAGCATGCCGTTGCCCCGGGTGGCCGCGCCGCCGCCGGAGACCGCGGCCGCGGCCCGTCCCGGCGCGGGCTCGGCGGCCTCGGCGTGCAGCCGCCGCGTGGCCTCGGCGACAGAGGTACGGGGCTGGGCGGCGAGCCACGCGGCGACGAGCCGCAGCGCCGCGGGGTGGCCCCCGCACTCCTGCGCCAGGCCCTCCGCGGCCCGGGGGTCGTTGGTGATCCGCACCCGCCCCACGGCCTCGGCCAGCAGGTCGACGCACGCCGCCGGGTCGAGCCCGCCCAGGGTGCACGGGCGCACGTCGTGGACACCGGGCAGCGGCCCCTCGGCCGTGGCGACCAGCAGGTTCCCCGAGCCCTTGGGCATCAGGTCCAGCAGCTGCCGGGAGTCGACGACGTCGTCCAGGACGACGACGGCCTTGCGTCCGTTCAGCGCGGTGCGCAGCGCGGCGAGCAGTTCCTCGGCCTCCGCGGCCGGCTCGGCCTCGACGTCCATCGCGCGCAGCAGGGCGCGGGCGGAGTGCTCGGGCGGCACGGGACGGCCGTCGTTCTCGCTGAGCCGTACGTAGAACTGACCGCCGGGGTAGCGGTCGGCCACCTCGTGGGCGAGCCGTACGGCCAGCGCCGTGCGTCCCGAGCCGGGCCGGCCGGCCACGAGGAGCACCCGGCTCCCGTCGGGCGTCTGGCCGCGCAGGGCCGCCAGGCCCGGCCGGTCGATGTCGGCGCGCAGTTCCTCGAGCTCTCGGCGGCGGCCGAAGAATCCCGGCAGGCCGGGGGGCAACGTGCCGTGTGCCGCGGTCCGCGACGCCGGCTCCCACGGGCCGTCGTCAGAGGCCGCCGCCGATGCGTCGGCGTCCAGCACGTGATCCGCCACGGGCCCACTCCCGTTCTCCTACGAACGGCATGAGCCTAGTTCACGGCGGGGGTCCAACCCCCGTACGCGACGCGGCGGATCCAGCCAATGATCACCCTCTCGGACGATCGGATGGTCAGACCGAACGGGTCACGCGGAGAACGGGCGCGCGGGCCACTCGGCCTCGGCCGGGCGCAGCGCCTCCAGGCCGTCACCGGCCCGGGCGGCCTGCAGCGAGAGCACACCGACCACGAGGCAGTTGTTGTGCAGCTCCCCGGCGAGGACGCCGCGGACCAGCTCGTCCACCGGGACCCGGGCGAACTCCATGTCGGCCTCTTCCTCCGACACCTCGAAGCGGTCGCCCTCCACCTCGGACAGGCCCCGGGCCAGGAAGATCCGCACGGCCTCGTCGCAGCCGCCCGGCGTGGTGTACACGTCGGTGAGCACCCGCCAGTCCTCCGCCTTGACGTGCGCCTCCTCGTACAGCTCGCGCTGTGCGGCGTGCAGCGGGTTCTCGCCGGGGACGTCGAGCAGCCCCGCGGGGATCTCCCAGAGCTTCATCCGCACGGGGTGGCGGTACTGCTTGAGGACCAGGACCCGGTCCCGGTCGTCGAGGGCGAGCACGGCCACCGAGCCGGGGTGGACCTGGTAGTCGCGCCGGGCCACGCTGCCGTCGGGCATGACGACGTCATCGGTGCGGACGCTGGTCTTCTTCCCGGTGAAGGGGGTGGCGGTGGCGGTGACCCGCCACTCCTCGGGAGTGTCCTTCAGCATGGTGCCCTCCGTACGCGGTGCCGGGGCGGGCCGTACGCCGGCCCGCCCCCGCAACCGTATCGATCAACCCTTGAGGCGCTCGACCGCGGCCGCGACCAGACCCGCGAACAGGGGGTGCGGGCGGGTCGGGCGCGACTTGAGCTCGGGGTGCGCCTGGGTGGCAACCAGGTAGGGGTGCACGTCGCGGGGGTACTCGACGTACTCGACCAGGGTGTTGTCCGGGGAGGTGCCGGAGAACTGCAGACCGGCCTTCTTCTCCAGCTCGCCGCGGTAGGCGTTGTTCACCTCGTAGCGGTGCCGGTGCCGCTCCTCGACGTAGGGCTCGCCGCCGTAGACCTCGCGGACGATGGAGCCCTCGGCGAGCTTCGCCGGGTACAGGCCCAGCCGCATGGTGCCGCCGAGGTCGCCCTGGCCGGCGACGATGTCGAGCTGCTCGGCCATGGTGGAGATCACCGGGTGCGAGGTCGCCGGGTCGAACTCGGTGGAGTTGGCGTCCGGGATGCCGGCCAGGCTGCGGGCCGCCTCGATGACCACGCACTGCAGGCCGAGGCACAGGCCCAGCAGCGGGATGCGGTTCTCCCGGGCGTAGGTGATCGCCGAGACCTTGCCCTCCACGCCGCGGTCGCCGAAGCCGCCGGGCACGCAGACCGCGTCGACGTCCCCGAGCTGACGGGCCGCGCCGGCCGGGGTCTTGCAGTCGTCCGAGGTCACCCACTTGATGTTGACCTTGGCGTTGTTGGCGAAGCCGCCGGCGCGCAGCGCCTCGGTCACCGACAGGTAGGCGTCGGGCAGGTCGATGTACTTGCCGACGAGGGCGACCTTCACCTCGTGCTCGGGCTGGTGGACCCGGCCCAGCAGGTCGTCCCACTGCGTCCAGTCGACGTCCCTGAAGGGCAGGTTCAGCTTCCGGACGACGTACGCGTCCAGGCCCTCGGTGTGCAGCACCTTGGGGATGTCGTAGATCGACGGGGCGTCGATCGCGGCGACCACGGCCTCCTCGTCGACGTCGCACATCAGCGAGATCTTGCGCTTGATGGACGTCGGCACGTCGCGGTCGGCGCGCAGCACGATCGCGTCGGGCTGGATGCCGATGCTGCGCAGCGCCGCCACGGAGTGCTGGGTCGGCTTCGTCTTCAGCTCGCCGGACGGGCCGATGTAGGGGAGCAGTGAGATGTGCATCACAAAGACGTTGTCCCGGCCGACCTCGTGCCGGACCTGCCGCACGGACTCCAGGAAGGGCAGCGACTCGATGTCGCCGACGGTGCCGCCGACCTCCGTGATCACCACGTCCACGTCCTCGGTCGCCATGCGCCGGATGCGGGACTTGATCTCGTTGGTGATGTGCGGGATGACCTGCACGGTGTCGCCGAGGTACTCGCCCCGCCGCTCCTTGGCGATCACCGAGGAGTAGACCTGGCCGGTCGTGACGTTGGCCGAGCCGGCGAGGTTCACGTCCAGGAAGCGCTCGTAGTGGCCGATGTCCAGGTCGGTCTCGGCGCCGTCGTCCGTGACGAACACCTCACCGTGCTGGAAGGGGTTCATCGTGCCCGGGTCCACGTTGAGGTACGGGTCGAGCTTCTGCATGGTGACGCGCAGACCCCGGGCCTTGAGCAGTGCGCCGAGGCTCGAGGCGGTCAGGCCCTTGCCGAGCGAGGAGGCGACACCCCCCGTGACGAAGAGGTGCTTGGTCGTCGTGGATTTGGGCGGCAGTGCCAACAGGGGGCTCCCGTGGTCGCGAGGTGGTGGTCGGGACGGCACCATGGTGGTGAAGAGGGGTGTCGTCGCGGCGGTTCAGTGGTTCAGGCCACCGGCCCACGGGCTACCAGGGTATCAGTGACGCGCACCAGACGGCGCGGACGGCTCTCTGCCGAAAATACGGTCACCGGGAGTTTGGTACGACAAAATGCACCCGACCGGCGCAGCGGGGCGGTCAGGTCTTCCGCACAGCCCGCGTTGACGTCGTATCCTGCTCGGACACATCGATTCGATGCGAGTGAACCGGCACGGCACTACCCCGCCCGCTCCCGGAAAAGAGCTCGTCGACAGATCCACAGACCGCAATCACCGCCCCAGTCCCAAGGGGCGCCGCCGTCGTTCGACTGGGAGACCTACGTGGCCGGGCGTATCGAGGATTACGCACTCATCGGCGATATGCAGACCGCCGCCCTGGTGTGCCGGGACGGCACGGTCGACTGGCTGTGCCTGCCCCGCTTCGACTCCCCCGCGATCTTCGCGGGCCTGCTCGGCACGGAGGAGCACGGCTACTGGCGGCTCGGCCCCGCCCACGCGAACGGCACCCCTTCCCCGGCCGCCACCCGGCGCCGCTACCGGGGCGACTCCCTGGTGCTGGAGTCCGAGTGGGACACCCCCCGCGGCACGGTCCGCGTGATCGACTTCATGCCGCCGCGTGACGGCGCCCCCCAGCTGATCCGGATCGTCGAGGGCGTCAGCGGACGGGTCCCGATGCGGTCCGCGCTGCGCATGCGCTTCAGTTACGGCTGGGTCGTGCCCTGGGTGCACAAGGTGGGCGAGCGCACCGTCGCCGTCGCCGGCCCCGACTCCGTCTGGCACGACACCGATGTCGAGACGTACGGCAAGGACCTCACCACGTACGCCGACTTCACGGTGTCGCCCGGCGACCGCGTCGCCTTCACCATCAGCTGGCAGCCCTCGCACAAGGAGCCGCCCCCGCTCGCCGAGCCCGAGGCGTCGCTGGAGGCCACCGAGGACTTCTGGCGCGAGTGGGTCGCCCAGTGCACCTACCACGGCCCCTACCGGGACGCCGTGGTCCGCTCCCTGATCACGCTCAAGGCCCTGACGTACGGGCCGACCGGCGGCATCGTCGCCGCCCCCACCACCTCGCTGCCCGAGGACATCGGCGGCGTCCGCAACTGGGACTACCGCTTCACCTGGCTGCGCGACGCGGCGATCACCCTGTCCTCCCTGCTGCGCACCGGCTACCGCGACGAGGCCCGCGCCTGGCGCGAGTGGCTGCTGCGCGCGGTCGCGGGCGACCCGGAGAACCTGCAGATCATGTACGGCATCGCCGGTGAGCGCGAGCTCGGCGAGACCGAGCTGGACTGGCTGCCCGGCTACGAGGGCTCGATCCCGGTGCGGGTCGGCAACGGCGCGGCCCACCAACTGCAGCTCGACGTCTACGGCGAGGTCACCGAGGCCCTGCATCTGGCGCACATGACCGGTCTGGCCCGCAACGACTACGCCTCGCTGCTGCAGATCCGGCTCATCCAGTACCTGGAGGACCACTGGGACGAGCCGGACGAGGGCATCTGGGAGGTCCGCGGCCCGCGCCGGCACTTCGTCCACTCCAAGGTCATGGCCTGGGTCGCCGTCGACCGCACCGTCAAGCTCATCGAGTCCGGCGAGGTCGACGGCCCGCTGGAGCGCTGGCGCGAGCTGCGCGACGAGATCCACCGCGACGTGTGCGACAAGGGCTACGACAAGGAACGCAACACCTTCACGCAGTCCTACGGCTCGCGCGAGCTGGACGCCTCGCTGCTGCTCATCCCGCAGGTGGGCTTCCTGCCGCCGGACGACAAGCGCGTGATCGGCACCATCGAGGCGATCCAGCGGGAGCTGTCCACCGAGGACGGCTTCGTGCTGCGCTACCCGACCGACGCCCCGCCCGGCGGCGAGAACCTGGACGGCCTGCCCGGTGACGAGGGCGCCTTCCTCGCCTGCTCGTTCTGGCTCGCCGACGACCTCGCCATGATCGGCCGGGTCGACGAGGCCCGCAGGCTCTTCGAGAAGCTGCTGGCGCTCCGCAACGACCTCGGCCTGCTGGCCGAGGAGTGGGACCCGCGGCTGCAGCGGCAGGTCGGCAACTTCCCGCAGGCCTTCAGCCACGTGCCGCTGATCGACACGGCGCTGCGGCTGACCGCGAGCGGCGCGTACGGCGGCTGATCACCGGGCCGTCGTCCGCGGCGGCCTTCAGCAGGACGTCAACTCGTCGTAGATGCTGAGCACTTGGGCGACCGTGTCATCCTCGGTCGGCCAAGTGGCGGCCTGCGAGGGGCCGGCCGCGGCCAGCCCCGCACGCCGTGCCGGGTCCCCCAGCAGACGCGTGACGGTGTCGGCGAGCGTCTTCGGATTCCCGTACGGCACCAGCACCGCCGCCTCGCCGACGAGTTCGGGCGTGCCACCGACGGAGGTCGCCACCAGCGGTGCCCCCGCGTGCAGCGCCTCCTGCGCGATCAGCGAGCGCCCCTCCCAGCGCGACGGCAGCACCACCACGTCGGCGGCGGCCAGGAGTTCAGGCACGTCGTCGCGGCGGCCGAGCAGCCGCACCGGCAGCTCCTCGGCGTCGATCCGCTCCTGGAGCTCCTCACGCAGCGAGCCCTCGCCCGCGACGACCAGCAGCGGCGCCGGGGCCGCCCCCGCCCAGCCGTGGGCCGCGTCCAGCAGCAGGTGGTACCCCTTGCGCGGCTCCAGACGGCCCACGGCGAGCAGCAACGGCCGCTCGCCCACGGCGAACTCGTCCCGGGTCTTCTGCCGGCGCCGCTCCGCCTCCGCCACCGCCTCCACGGACGGCGCGACCCGCGGCGGCGCCGGCACCCCGATCGGCCCGAGCCGGGCGTCCCGGGCCCCGGCCGAACGGGCCCGGTCCACCAGGTCCGACGACGCGCCCAGCACGACCGCCGCCGCCCGCGCCACCCGGCGCTCCAGCAGTCTCAGCACCCGGCCCCGCGCCCCCTCGGCCAGCACCGCGCCGTGCCAGGTCACCACGAGCGGCGTACGGCGCCCGCTGAGCGCCATCGTGGCGAGCAGTCCGGCCCGCAGCCCGTGCGCGTGCACCACGTCCGCGCCGGCGCACGCCGCCCGCAGCGCCGTGACCACGGCCGCGTCGGCCCTCGGCTGCGAGCGCCGTGTGATCCCGACGGGTGCGAACCGCGCCCCCGCGGCCCCGAATCCGTACCGCTCCTCCGCCTCGCCCGGCCCGCAGACCGTCACCTGCACGCCGCGTGCCACCAACCCACCCGCCACGGAGGCGACATGGGCCCGCGCCGTCTCGCCCAGCACGTGGACGGCGTGCAGCTGCCCGTGCAAGGGGCTCGGTGAACTGCTCACGCGGGGTAGGGCTCCTGACTCGGCATCGTGCGGAGGGCGGCGGGTCTGCTCCCCCAAGGATGCCAGGCCGATAGGCCATCCAGGGAGCGATGCCCCACCCCCACCCGGCCACACGTACGCGGGACCACCCTTACGAGTGCCCCCCACTCCCCCATCACGCCGACCGCGCACCCGTAAGCCGGGGTACCCGCCGTCGGGCGTGGCACGCGCGCGTCCCGGACGGCGGTGCCTGCGGCGCCCGGCGGAAACCTCCTCCCGGGGGCGAACCGCACCAGCGCGTCACCCGGCCCACGACCGCGGTCGGCGGGCCGCCGGGCGCAGCGGGCGGGGCCGCGCGCCCCGTACCGCGGCGACGGCGCGCGTCAGCGTGCTTCGCGGGCGGCGGCCAGCAGTTCCTCGGCGTGGGCGCGGCCGAGTTCCGAGTCCTCCAGGCCGGCGAGCATCCGGGAGAGCTCCCGCACGCGCTCCTCGCCCTCCAGGACGCGCACCCCGCTGCGCGTGACGGACCCGTCGTTGGTCTTCTCGACCAGCAGTTGCCGGTCCGCGAACGCGGCCACCTGCGGCAGGTGCGTGACGACCACGACCTGCGCGGTCCGCGCCAGGCGCGCCAGGCGCCGGCCGACCTCGACGGCCGCCTTGCCGCCGACGCCCGCGTCGACCTCGTCGAACAGATACGTCGGCACCGGGTCCGACCCGGCGAAGACGACCTCGACGGCGAGCATCACACGGGACAGCTCACCTCCGGACGCGCCCTTGGCGATGGGCCGGGGCGGGGCGCCGGGGTGGGGTGCGAGCTGCAGCTCGACCTCGTCCGCGCCGGTCGCGCCGAAGGCGACCCGGCGGCCGCCGACCTCGATGCCCTCCGCGTCCTCCGTCTGCCGGAGGGCGACACCGACGCGGGCGTGCGGCATCGCAAGCTGCGCGAGTTCCGCCGTGACGGCCGCGGCGAAGCGTTCCGCCGCCTCCGCGCGCGCGTCGGTGAGTGCCTGGCCGAGGTCGCCGAGCTCCGCGCGCAGCGCGTCGCGCTCCGCCGTCAGCTCCGCGATCCGCTCGTCGTCGCCGTCCAGCTCGCCCAGCCGGGCCGCGCCCTGCTCGGCCCACGCCAGGACGGCGTCGATCGTGTCCCCGTACTTGCGGGTGAGGTGGGCGAGGACGGCCCGCCGCTCCTCCACGGCCGCCAGCCGCCGCGGATCGGCGTCCAGGTCGTCGGCGTACCCGGCGAGCTCACCGGCGACGTCGCCGAGGAGGATGCCGATCTCGCCGATCCGGTCCGAGAGCGCGGCCAGCGCCGGGTCGTGGGAGCGGACGGCCTCCAGGGCGCGCTGGGCGCCCGCGACCAGCATCCCGGCGTCCACACCCTCCGGGTCCTCGGGATTCCCCGCGAGCGCGGCGTGCGCCAGGGCCGCGGCCGACGCGAGCGCCTCGGCGTGGCCGAGACGTTCCGCCTCGGCGGCAAGGTCGGCGTCCTCGCCGGGCAGCGGCTCGGCGGCAGCGACCTCCTCCAGGCCGAAGCGCAGCAGGTCCGCCTCCTGGGCCCGCTCGCGGGCCCGCGTGGTCAGCTCGTCCAGCTCGCCCGCGACCTCGCGCACACGCCGGTAGGCGGCCGCGTACTTGGCCAGCGGCACGGCGACGGCGTCGCCCGCGTACCGGTCCAGTGCCTCCCGCTGGCGGGCCGGCCGCAGCAGGCCCTGCTGGTCGGTCTGGCCGTGGACGGCCACCAGTTCGTCCGCCAGCTCGCCCAGCAGCCCCACGGGGACCGTGCGCCCGCCCACGAAGGCCCTGGAACGGCCCTCCGCGGAGACGGTACGGCTGATCAGCAGCGCACCGTCGTCCAGCTCGGCGCCCGCCTCCTCGGCCCGCACGGCGGCGCGCGCGCCCGCACCCAGCGTGATCCGTCCCTCGACGGACGCCGATTTCGTCCCGATCCGGACCAGACCGGGATCGGCACGGCCGCCCAGCAGCAGCCCGAGGCTCGTGACGACCATGGTCTTGCCCGCGCCGGTCTCACCGGTCACCGCCGTGAAGCCGGGCGACAGCTCCACCACGGCGTCCTCGATGACTCCCAGCGACCGGATCCGCATTTCCTCCAACACGGATACGACCATACGAGGTTTGCGGGCCGCCGCGCGACGGGCCTCACCCCTGAGGGGAAACTCAGTGCGGCGCGCCCCGCCAGCCCGCCACCGGCAGCGCGAACTTCGCGACCAGCCGATCGGTGAAGGAGGCGTGGTGGAGCCGCGCCAGCCGGACCGGCACCGCCCCCCGCCGGACCTCCACACGGGCCCCGGCCGGCAGGTCCACCGACCGCCGCCCGTCGCACCACAGCACGCCGTGCGGGGTCTTCGGCTGCACCTCCACCGCCAGCACCGACCTCGGCGAGGTCACCAGCGGCTTCGCGAAGAGGGCGTGCGCGCTGATCGGCACCATCAGCAGCGCCTCGACCTCGGGCCAGACCACCGGCCCGCCGGCCGAGAAGGCGTACGCGGTCGAGCCGGTCGGGGTCGCCATCACCACCCCGTCGCCGCCGAAGCGGGAGACCGGACGGCCGTCGACCTCGGTGACGACCTCCAGCAGCCGCTCGCGCGCCTGCTTCTCCACCGACGCCTCGTTCAGCGCCCAGTCGGTGTGGACGACCCGGCCGTCGTTGCGCACCAGGACGTCGATCGTCATGCGCTCCTCGACCTCGTAGTCGCGGGTGACCACGCGATCGACGACCTTGTCCAGGTCGTCGCGCTCGGCCTCAGCCAGGAAGCCGACCCGGCCCAGGTTGACCCCCAGCATCGGCACCCCGGAGGCCCGCGCGAACTCCGCGCCCCGCAGCAGCGTGCCGTCACCGCCCAGGACGATGATCAGCTCGCAGTCCGCGACGGTCTCCGGGCCGATCTCCTGCACCCGCTGCACCGCGCCGTTGCCCGGCAGCGTCAGGTCCTCGGCCTCCTCGGCCAGCACCCGGACCCCGATGCCGCAGCGCCGCAGTCCCTGGACCACCCGCTCGGCGCTGCGGATGGCCGCCGGCCGCCCGGTGTGCGCGAGCAGGAAGACGGTGCGGCCGGACGTCCCGGGCACCTCGTGTGTCTCGTGCGTCTCACTCAACGGGGCCCCTCCGCCACAGCGCGGTCGACATCCGCCGGGTCGAGCTCGGGCGCCCCGGCGCGCAGCCACAGAAAGTACTCCACATTCCCCGACGGTCCCGGCAACGGGCTCGCGGTCACGCCCAGCACCCCCAGTCCCAGTGCGGCCGCCTGCCCGGCGACCTGTCGTACGGCCTCGGCGCGCAGCTGAGGGCTGCGGACGACACCGCCGCTGCCCAGTCGCTCCTTGCCCACCTCGAACTGCGGCTTGACCATCAGGACCAGGTCCGCGTCAGGCGCGGCGCAGCGTACGAGCGCGGGCAGGACGAGCCCGAGCGGGATGAAGGACAGGTCGCCGACGACAAGGTCCACCGGCTGGTCGTCGATCTGCCCGAGCGTCAACTCGCGGACGTTGGTTCGGTCCTTCACGGTGACGCGTTCATCGCTCTGCAGCGACCACGCGAGCTGCCCGTAGCCGACGTCGACGGCGACGACGCGCGCCGCGCCGTTGCGGAGCAGGACGTCGGTGAAGCCGCCCGTGGACGCCCCGGCGTCCAGCGCACGGCGCCCCTCCACCCGCAGACCCAGCGGCACGAACGCCGCCAGCGCCCCCGCCAGCTTGTGCCCGCCGCGGGACACGTAGTCCGGGTCCGAGGCGTCCTCTGCCACGACGACCGCGGCGCTGGTCTCCACCTGCGTCGCGGACTTCGTCGCGGTCGTCCCGCCCACGGTCACCCGGCCGTCGGCGATCAGCTGCCCGGCGTGCTCCCGCGAGCGGGCGAGGTTCCGGCGCACCAGCTCGGCGTCGAGTCGGCGTCGTGCCACGTGAGGTTCAGCTCCTGTTGTCGTCGTCGAGTCTCGTGAGCGTGTCGCGCAGCCCACGGTGTACATCCTCGTACACCTCGACGTGGTCCTCGGTGGGAAGCAGGTCGGCATCCTGCAGGCGGACAAGGACGGCGTCCACCTCGGTATTCCCCGTAGCGTCCAGGACGACGCCCAGCGGGCGCGGCCCGGCGTCGCCGACCGCCTCCGCCGGGGCCGGCGCCCCGGCGGCCGTCCCGGCCCCTGCCGCGGCTTCCGGTCCGGGCGCGGGGACCACGCCCTCGAGCCCGGTCTCAGTCACGTCCCTTCGCCTCCTGCGAGCGCGCCGCCGTCTTCTTCGCGGGCGCGGCCTTCCTGGCCGGGGCGGCCTTCTTGGCCGTGGACTTCGTGGCGGCCGTCTTCTTCGCGGGCGCGGAGGTGCGGGACGCCGCCGCGGTCTTCTTGGCGGGGGTGGTGGCCGGGGTGGCCTGCTTCGCCGCGGGTGCCGTCTTCTTCGCCGGCGTGGCCGCGGCGGTCTTCCTGGCCGCGGGCGTGGTCTTCTTGGCCGCGAGCGCGGCCTTCTTCGCCGCGGGCGCGGCCTTCTTCACCGTGGAGCCGGTGCCGGTTCCGGAGGCCGCCGCCTTCTTCGCCGGGGCCGCGGTCCTCGCCGGGGCCGCCTTCTTGGCGGGGGCGGTCTTCCTCGCGGCAGGCGCCGCCTTCTTCGGCGCGGGTGCCTTGGCCGGGGCCGCGTTCTTGCGCGCGACCGGTACGGCACCCGCACCCGCGGTCCCGACCGGCTCCTGAGCCGCGGGCGCCTCGGACGCCTCGGACGCCGTCGGAGGGTGCGCCGGCGCGGCGTTCTTGCGCGCCACCGGGGTGACCCCCGCGGCGCCCGTCGGTTCGGGCTTCCTCCCGGGCGCGGGCGCGGACGCCGGCGCCTGCCCGTCGACCGGTACGTGCTCCACCGGCGGCTGCGGCGGCACGTACATGCCCGGGTCCGGCTCGTCGTCCGTCACGCCGGCCCAGGCCGGCTCACGGTCGTCGTCCTCCAGGTTGCGGATGCGGCGTTCCAGGGCCTCCAGGACGACACCGACCTTGGTCACCTCGTCCGCGAGCCGCCCGACCCGGCTCATCGCCTTGTCGATCTCCTCCCGGATGAGCCCCACGAGCAGGTCGCGGTTGGCCCGTCCGGATGCCATCAGCTCGTCCGCGAGCGTCTGCACCTCGGGCGGGATCCGCTCGCCGATGCTCCGCTGGACCGCGTCGACGTCTATCCCGGTCTGGTCGAGCAGTTCCTTCGCCGCACCGACCGCTCGTCGCCGGGTGGCCTCGGTCAGGCCGCCCGCGATCTGCAGACAGGTCCGCAACGCGTCCCGCATACGCCCTCACTCCTCGCCTTCGCCAGTTCACCAGACTTCGTTGCTCACGACGCTACCGCCTATGGCGCCGCATCTCCCCGACGGTCCACTGCGGTACGGTCGATCAGCACCAGCACGAGACGACGTCCGAACGGGAGACGCACAGCCCATGGCGACCATCGAGGAGTGCCGCAGCGCGCTCGAGCGGCTGTCCGAGAACCTCGCCGGGGCCGAGGGCGACCTGCACAGCGCGGCCGCGCTCGACCGCTCGCTCAGCTGCCGCATCACCGATCTCGACGTCACCTTCGTGGGACGTCTCGTGGACGGCCGCATCCAGGACGTCGTCACCGTGCAGGGCCTGCCGGACGAACGCGCCGAGATAAGGCTCACCATGGCCGGAGACGACCTCGTCGCGCTCGTCGACGGCAGGCTGCACTTCGCGAAGGCCTGGGGCGGCGGCAGGGTCAAGCTGGAGGCGGGCTTCCGCGACCTGCTGCGGCTGCGCAAGCTCCTGTAGCTAGAGCCCCAGCCGGTCCAGCGCCTTCCCCGCGTCCAGGTCGCAGGAGCCGCCCCCGGCCCGGGTCCAGGCCGCCGCGCACAGCGCCCGCAGCCCGTCCACGGGTTCGCCTTCGTCGTCGTCACGGTGCAGCACCAGCGCCCCGTCGCCCACCGAGGCGGTCCAGCCCCCGCAGCGGTAGGCGCCCTCACCGGCGTCCTCGACCTCGGGCTGCGAGGTGAGCAGGCCGCGCAGGTCCGCGTCCACATAGGTGGGCCGGTGCTCGGGCGGGGCGGCGAGCAGCAGCGCCGCGGTGGTGACCCCGGTGAGCACCAGCAGCGAGTCGACGCCGCCCGCGTGGGCGCCCTCGATGTCCGTGTCGAGCCGGTCGCCCACCACCAGCGGCCGCCGCGCGCCGGTCCTGATCACCGTCTCGCGGTGCATGGGCGGCAGCGGCTTGCCCGCGATCTGCGGGTCGCCGCCCGTCGCGATGCGGACGACCTCGACGAGCGCGCCGTTCCCCGGTGCCGTACCGCGCGCGGTCGGGATGGTCAGGTCGGTGTTGGACGCGAACCACGGCACACCGCGGTTGACCGCGTACGCGGCCTCGGCGAGCTGCCCCCAGCCCACCTCCGGCGAGTATCCCTGCACCACCGCTGCGGGGTCGTCGTCGGCCGAGTCGACCGGCTGGAGCCCGCGTTCGCGCAAGGCCTCCAGAAGTCCCTCGCCGCCGATCGCGAGCACCCGCGCACCCGCCGGGACCTGATCCGCGATCAGCCGGGCCACCGCCTGGGCGGAGGTGATGACCTCGCCGGCCTCGGCCGGCACGCCGAGCCGCGTCAGGTGCTCCGCGACGGTCCGCGGGGTACGGGCGGCGTTGTTGGTCACGTAGGCCAGGCGCATGCCGTGCTCCCGCGCCACGCCGAGCGATTCGACGGCGTGCGCGATCGCGTCACCACCCGCATAGACCACTCCGTCGAGGTCGAGCAGAGCCGTGTCGTACGCCTGGTCAAGAGGACTTTCACTGCCGGCCGGGCCGGTCCGGGGGTTCATCGGGCGGTCGCTCCTCGTATGTCGTCGATCACTCGGCGCACTTCGCGGACATGACCCGCGTAGCATGCCCGGATGAACAATTCCGGACCCGCTGTGCGGGGCTTGCGGCTGGCGCCGTTCCGCGCGCTCCGCTACGTCCCAGAGCGGGTCGGCAGCCTGGCCGCGGTCACCTCGCCACCGTACGACGTCGTCGTCCGGCCCGAGGGGCAGCGGCACCTGGAGACAGCCGACCCGCACAACGTCGTGCGGCTCATCCTGCCCACCGCCGAGCCCCCGGACGGCCGGCACCGCAAGGCCGCCTGGGCGCTGTTCCAATGGCAGGAGGAGGGCGTCCTGGCCCTCGACCCCAAGCCCGCCCTGTACGTGTACGAGCAGCGCGAGGGCGATCACGTGCAGCGCGGCCTCATCGGCGCACTGCGGCTGACCCCGCCCGAGGAGCGGATCGTGCTGCCGCACGAGGACGTGATGCCCGGCCCGGTCGCCGACCGCGCGGCTCTCATGCGCGCCACGGCCGCCAACCTCGAACCGCTGCTGCTGGCGTACCAGGGCGACGACGGGGAAGCGGCCGAGGTCGTCGAACGCACCGTCGCGGACCCGCCCTTGCTGGCCACGACGACCGAGGACGGCATCCACCACCGGCTGTGGGCGATCACCGATCCTCAGGCGATCGCGGCGGTCGACGCCGATCTGTCCCGGCACCAGGCCGTCATCGCCGACGGCCACCACCGCTGGGCCACGTACCTGCTGCTGCAGGCCGAGCACGAGGCCCCGAGCCCGTGGGACTACGGCCTGGTGCTGCTGGTCGACACCACCCGCTACCCGCTGCGGGTCCGCGCCATCCACCGCGTGCTGCCGCAACTGCCCGTCGCGCGGGCCGTCGAGGCGGTCCGCGACGCCTTCCGCGTACAGGAGTTGCCGGGACCCCTGCCGGAGGCCCTTGCCGCTCTGGAGGCCGCGGCCGCCGAGGGGAACGCGTTCCTGCTCACCGGCGACGGCCGCTTCCACCTCCTGGACCGGCCGGAACCCGAGGCCCTCGCCCGGGCCGTCCCGGCGGACCGCCCCGCCGAGTGGCGGCAACTGGACGCCACCGTGCTGCACAGCCTGCTCCTCGACCGGATCTGGGAAGTGCCCGACGCCCCTGAGCACATCCACTACATCCACGACACGGAGGCCGCGGTCGAGCACGCCGAGCAGTTCGGCGGCACCGCCGTGCTCATCCACCCCGTGCGCGAGAGCGTCGTGCACGACCTCGCCAAGCAGGGCGTGACGATGCCGCGCAAGTCGACGTCGTTCGGCCCGAAACCGGCGACGGGCCTGGTGCTGCGCAGCCTGGAGTTCGACGGCACCTCCGCCTGACCCCGCACAACACGAAGGGCGGCATCCGCGTCATGCGGATGCCGCCCTTCGTCACCGGCTATCAGCCCTCGGTGTTCTTGGAGGGCTCCTTGAACGGGTCGTCGAGGAACGCCGTCGGGTCGGCCTCGTCGGTCAGGTCGACGTCCGGCTCCCCGGCGTCACCGGCCTCGCGGTCCTTGCGGCCCTCGTCGTCGCCGGCCCCGGTGACCTCGTCATCCGCGGCGTTCCCGCCGTCCACGCCGTCCGCGACGTCCACGCCGCCGTCGCGATCCTCCGCGGCGGCCTCATCCGCCGCCGGCTGCTCGTCGTCGGCGTCGTCCAGCGCGTCCACGAAGGCCACACCGTCCAGTTGCGCCAGCCGGTCGGACGCGTCCGTGCTGCCGCTCTGGTCGGCCTCCAGCGACTTGGCGAACCACTCGCGCGCCTCCTCCTCACGACCCGCCGCGAGCAGGGCGTCGGCGTACGCGTAGCGCAGCCGTGCCGTCCACGGGTGCACGGCGTTGGACGCCAGCTCGGGGCTCTGCAGGGTGACGACGGCGGCGTCGTTCTGGCCCATGTCACGCCGGGCACCGGCGGCCACCAGGCGCATCTCCACCTGACCCGCGCGGTCCAGCTTGTGCACCTCGGAAGCACCCGCCATCTCCAGCGCGCGCTCCGGACGCCCCATGCCGCGCTCGCAGTCCGCCATGACCGGCCACAGGTCGACCGTGCCCGTCATCCGGCGGCAGGCGCGGAACTCGGCCAGCGCCTCGGCATACCGCTCCGTGGCGTACGAGGCGAACCCGGCCGCCTCACGCACGGCGGCGACCCGGGACGCGAGTCGCAGCGCGACCCTGGAGTAGCCGTACGCCAGGTCGGCGTCCTCGTCCAGCAGCCGCGCCACCATGACGAGGTTCCGCGCGACGTCCTCGGCGAGCGTCTTCGGCAGGCTCATCAGCTCCTGACGCACGCTGGGGTCGATCTCCTGGCCCGTGACGTCGTCCGGGATCGGCAGCCGCTTGACGGGCTCCCGCTCCTCACGGCGCTCGTCGCGGCCCCGGGTGTCCTCGAACCGCCCACGCCCCTGCACGTACGGCCGGCGGCCGCCCTGGCCCCGATCGTCCTCACGACGCGGGCCGCGGGGACGCTCGTCCCGGCGGTAGCCGCCACGGTCGTCGTCCCGCCGCGGCCCACGGGGCGGGCCGTCACGGCGGTCGTCACGCGGACGATCGTCACGACGGAATCCACCACGGTCGTCACGGCGGTCATCGCGCGGACGGTCCTCACGGGGGCGGTCGTAGCGCGGACGGTCGTCACGACGGAACCCACCGCGGTCGTCACGACGGTCGTCGCGCGG